>JBKHWC010000082.1:0-14329 GCA_046569765.1 Alphaproteobacteria bacterium
GGCAAAAAAAATCTACGCATAAAGCACGAACAGGGTATCGACCACTGCCACAATCGTCAACGCGCATCATCGCATGTGCAAACAGGTTGAAACCGCTGGAGGCGGAATGATCGGGGACAGATAGATCACCTAGATCATCCATCGCGGCATCAGGTAATGGCCCAAAGGGCCCGAAGCTGCATATTTGGGCTTTTGCCGGAACAAATGCGGTACGGATCACGGGTCTGACCGCAGGAGGTACATGGCGACATTATCATGAAGTGGTCGATAGCTTGAAAGGCGCAAGCACGTAGGTCGGGGCGTGCCCCGACTCCCCCGATGGCGGCCCAAACCCCGACCTACCCCACCGCTCCACCCGCATCGCGGTGCCATGACGAAAACGGCCAGTCCCGAGGATGCCCGACCAACCCGTGCTTCACCGAACCGTAGGTCGGGGCGTGCCCCGACTCCCGATGGCGGGCCAAACCCCGCCCTGCCACACCGCCCCGCCCGCATCGCGGTGCCACGAAGAAAACGGCCACTCCCGCGGATGCCCGACCAACCCGTGCTTCACCGGGTTCATCCAACAATACCGCACATGCACCTCATAATCCCGGTCATCCCGGATATGATGCTCCCAAAACCGCTTCTGCCAGATGGGCGCTTCGTCCTTCCGTAGGTCGGGGCGTGCCCCGACTCCCCCGTCAGGGCGTCCCCCGACTCTCTCACGTCCACCCCTTGCGCCGTACGGATTTTCACCCGTGGGAGTCGGGGCACGCCCCGACCTACGCAGCGCCGTCGAAAACTGCCCTTTGATCTCGCGCCATCGACCGGAGTAATCCGCATCCCCCTCCGGCAAAGTCCACACGCAATGCATGTGATCCGGCAACACCACCCACGCATCGATCCGGAACGGCCGCTTCCCCTTCGTCACCGCCACCGCCTGCCGCAACACCTCCACATGCCGCACCAGCGTATCCTCCCCCCGGTCCACCAGATTGACCGTGAAGAAGACGCAAGCGCCGGGAACCTTGGGACGAAGATACGCGGACATGGCCGACACCATGCCCGAACGGGATTACCGGATGGTTAATGCCATCATTAACCACCCTCCTAACAAATCCTTAACGCCCACGCCCAACCCCTTGGACTTGAACGATAATCCCAAGCTGTCCACCGTGGACAGAGGCCCTTGCGGCCCAGTCACCCGCCGGTCTGGACCCGGATCAGCCGCACCTGGTCGGCGGTGAGGTAGCCCGTCGCCGTCTCCGCCTCGTCCGCCTGCCAGTCCCGGATCGCCCGCCGCGTGCCCGGCCCGAAGACCCCGTCGGTCCGGGCCGTATCATAGCCCAGCCGGGTCAGCCGCCGCTGCAAGTCGACCTTCTCGGTCCGGGTCAGCTCCAGCAGGCTCTCCTCGAGCGCGGCCTCGCTGTCCGCCCCCGGGACCGGCGCGGCCGATCCAGCCTGCTGGGCGATCAGCTTGACCTGCGCCGCCGTCACATAGCCGGTCTGGGTCTGCCGGTTCGCCCGCTGCCAGGCCTTGATCGCCGCCCGCGTCTTCGAGCCCCAGAGCCCGTCCGCCACCCCCGGATCATAGCCGAGGTCGGCAAGCTGCCGCTGGATCTGCACCCGCTGGGTCCGGGTCAGCTTCAGCGCGGCCTCCACCCCCGCCGGGCTGAGGCCGTCGTCGTCGTCGTCCGGCGGCGTCACCACCGCCCCGCGGAGAAGAACCCGAAGCTGCGCCTCGGTCACATAGCCGGTCACCTTGTCCCCCCGGTCGCGCTGCCAGGTCGCGATCGCGGTCCGGGTGTTCCGGCCCCAGACCCCATCGGTCCCGTAGGTCCGGTAGCCGAGCCGCGTCAGTTCCCTCTGGACCGCCACCCGCTGGGCAAAGGTGATCCCCAGCCGCGCCTCGGCCTGGGCAGCCGAAGCGGCCGAGCCCTCGACCGGGGCGCCCAGCCGGGCAAGGGCGCGTTCAGCCTCGGCCCGGTAGGCGCCTTTCGGGAACTTGGACAGATAGTTGCGGTAGGCCGTGATCGTGTTGGCCTCCTGGGCCGCGACATAGGCCTGGCGGTCCATCTCCTGCTGCAAGAGGGTCTGCGCCAGGCCCCCGATCACATCCTCCAGGTCCTGCGCGGGGGCAGGCGCGGCGATGCCGAGGCTGGCAGCCAGGATCAGGGGCAGGGTGAACGTCCGCATCGGGCATCCTTTCGGGTCAACGCACGGCCTCGGGGCCGCCTTGCCAAGATAACGCCCGGATTTCGGGATGGTTGCAAGCGCCCACTGGTCAGAGCCGCCGGGCAGATTACCTTTTCCGCCGAAGGAGCCGCGCATGACCCTGACCCTCTACCTCGCCACCGCCGCCGTCTTCCTGATCCTGGATGCGGTCATGCTGACCATGGTGATGAAGCCGCTGTTCACCCGCCATATCGGGCCGCATATGGCCGAGCCGATCCGCCTCGCCCCCGCGGCGCTGTTCTACCTGGCCTATATCGCGGGCCTGATGTACCTCGTTTCGCTTCCCGCGCTGAAGACGGGCACGCCGATCCTGGTTCCGGCGCTGATCATGGGCCTCATGGCCTACGGGACCTACGAGTTCACCTCATGGTCGATCATGAAGGACTGGCACTGGACGATGGTCCTGACCGATACGCTCTGGGGGGCCTGCCTGACCGCCGTTTCGGCCTGGGCCGGGGTCGCGATCACACGAATGATCCATGGCTAACCCTTTTCAGCCCCCGCCCGGATGTGATACGTCACCCTTAACCCCTTGAAAGAAAACCTCCCTGCGGAGGGAAAGAGCCCCATGATCCTTTACGGCATCCCCACCTGCGACAGCTGCAAGAAGGCGCTCAAGGCCCTGCAAAACGCGGGCAAGGACGTCACCTTCCGCGATGTCCGGGCCAATCCGCTGACGCAAGGCGAAGTTGACCGCATCGTGCAGGAATTCGGCTCGAAGGCGGTGAACCAGCAGTCCACCACCTACCGCAGCTTCAATGAGTTCCTGAAAGCCTCGGACCCCGAGGCACAGATCATGGCGCAGCCGACCGTGATGAAACGGCCGGTCATCCAGGACGGGGATCGCTGGTATCTGGGGTGGGACAGCGCGACCGAGGCCGCGCTGACCGCTTAAAGCAGGCGCAGGTCGCCGGCCGACTGCTTGCCGTCACGGCCGGACTGCAGTTCGTAGCCGATCTTCTGGTTGTCGCTGAGGCCCTTCAGCCCGGCGCGTTCTACGGCCGAGATATGCACGAACACGTCCTTGCCGCCATCATCCGGCGCGATGAACCCATAGCCCTTGGTAGCGTTGAACCATTTCACGGTGCCCGTCGGCATTCCGCTTCTCCTCTCAGAACCCCCCGCGGCGCCATTGCCGCGAGCCGTGGCACCAGGTCTTCCAGGGCTTCGTTCCGAGAGCCGTGCAGGAATTCTGTCGTCACTATGGCGATGATGCCTAGGATTCTACGAAAATCAAGACGCAAGGCGAAACGGCGCCCCGGTCGGCAACCGGAGCGCCTGATTTGCGGGCAATCGGGCGTCAACCGGGCGGGAGAGCCTCGAAACCGAAGGCGGCGACGGCCGCGTCCAAGGTCATCGTTTCGGTCCGGGTTTCGCCCAGACGGCGGACGCTGACCGTGCGGCCCTCGACCTCTTGCATGCCGATGGCCAGGATCACCGGGACCTTGCCGACCGAATGTTCGCGGACCTTGTAGTTGATCTTCTCGTTGCGCACGTCGGCCTCGGCCCGGACGCCCGCCTTGCGCAGGGCCGCCACGACCTCATGCACGAAGGGATCGGCGTCCGACACGATGCTCGCCACCACCACCTGCCGCGGGGCCAGCCAGAACGGCAGTTTGCCCGCGTAGTTCTCCAGCAGGATGCCGATGAAGCGTTCGAACGAGCCCAGGACGGCGCGGTGCAGCATGACCGGGCGGTGCTTCATGCCGTCCTCGCCGACATACTCGGCATCCAGCCGCACCGGCAGGTTGAAGTCGGCCTGGAAGGTGCCGCACTGCCATTCGCGGCCGATGGCGTCGGTCAGCTTGAAGTCCAGCTTCGGCCCGTAGAAGGCGCCGTCGCCCGGGTTCACCGTATAGGGCAGGCCCAGCCCCTCGATCGCCTTCTGCAGCGCGTTCTCAGCCTTGTCCCAGATTTCGTCGCTGCCCACGCGCACGTCGGGGCGGGTGGACAGCTTGATGTCGAACTTCTCGAACCCCAGGTCCTTGTAGACGCTGGACAAAAGCGCGATGAACCCGGCGCATTCCTGCTCGATCTGGTCCTCGGTGCAGAAGATGTGGGCGTCGTCCTGCACGAAGCCGCGCACCCGCATCAGACCATGCATCGAGCCACTCGACTCGTACCGATGACACGACCCGAATTCCGCCAGCCGCAAGGGCAGGTCGCGGTAGGACTTCAGACCCTGGTTGAACACCTGCACATGGCAGGGGCAGTTCATCGGCTTCAGCGCGTTGATCCGCTTTTCCTTGGCACCTTCTTCGTCGACCTCCACGATGAACATGTTCTCGCGGTAGGCCTCCCAGTGGCCCGATTTCTCCCACAACACCCGGTCCACGACCTGCGGCGTCTTGATCTCCTTGTAGCCCGCCTGCCGCAGGCGGCCGCGCATGTAATCCTCAAGCTGGCGATAGATCGTCCAGCCGTTCGGGTGCCAGAACACCATGCCGGGGGCTTCTTCCTGCAGGTGGAACAGCTCCATCTCGCGGCCGAGCTTCCGGTGGTCGCGCTTGGCGGCCTCTTCCAGCATCGTGAGATGCGCCTTCAGGTCGTCGCGGTTCTTGAACGCCACCCCATAGATGCGTTGCAGCATCGGGCGGCTGGCATCGCCCAGCCAGTAGGCCCCCGCGACATGCGTCAGCTTGAACGCATCGGCCGGAACCTGGCCCGTATGTTGCAGGTGCGGCCCCCGGCAGAGGTCCTGCCAGTCACCGTGCCAGTACATCCGCAGATCCTCGCCCTCGGGGATGCGGTCGATCAGCTCCAGCTTGAAGGGCTCGCCCCGGCCCCGGTAGTACTCAACCGCCTGCGCGCGGTCCCAGACTTCCGTCCGCACCGGGTCGCGCGCGTTGATGATCTGCTTCATCCGCGCTTCGATCTGGCCCAGGTCTTCGGGAGTGAACGGCTCGGCCCGGTCGAAATCGTAGAACCAGCCCTGGTCCCGCACCGGCCCGATGGTCACCTTCACGTCGGGCCAGATTTCCTGCACCGCGCGGGCCATGATATGGGCCAGGTCGTGGCGGATCAGCTCCAGCGCAGGCGCATCGTCCTTCATCGTGTTGAGGGAGATCGTCGCGTCCTTGGTGATCGGCCACTGGAGGTCCCAGTGCTTGCCGTCGACCATCGCCGAGATCGACGCCTTGGCCAGCGACGGCGCGATGCTTGCCGCCACTTCGGCAGGGGTCACCCCCGCCGGATACTGGCGGATGTTGCCGTCGGGAAATGTCAGGGAAATCTGGCTCATAGCCGTCTCCTCGTCAGTTTGGCGCCTACGAAACGCCCGGTTGCGGGTTATGTCGCGCCGTCTTGCCCCCGCGCAGGACCGAAGTCAAGCCATGCGCGGAACTTCGCCCGGGGCTTGGGCGCCCCCTCACCTTGGCCGCGCGGCAGCTTATATCTCGCGCCATGACCACATTCCTCACCACCCCGCAGGGCCGCCACATCGCCTATCACCGCACCCCCGGCCGCGAGCCGGGCGTCGTCTTCCTGGGCGGGTTCCGCTCGGACATGACCGGCTCCAAGGCGCTGCACTTGCAAGCCTGGGCCGAGGCGACGGGCCGCGCCTTCCTGCGCTTCGACTATTCCGGGCACGGCGCCTCGCGCGGGGTGTTCGAGGAGCTGGCGATCAGCGACTGGCGCGCCGATGCCGCCGCACTGATCGAGGTGCTGAGCGAGGGGCCGCAGGTCCTGGTCGGCTCGTCGATGGGGGGCTGGATCGCGCTTCTGCTGGCGCGCGACATGCCCGAGCGGGTGGCGGGCCTGGTCGGCATCGCCGCTGCACCGGACTTCACCGAACGGATGTGGGAAGAGATGACTCTCGGCGACCGCACCCGGCTGATGGAGGAGGGGGTCTTCCACCGCCCCTCGGACTATTCGCCCGATCCCTACCCGATCACCCGCCGCCTGATCGAGGACGGGCGCGAGAACCTGGTTCTGCGCAGCCCGCTGCATCTGCCGATCCCGGTGCGTCTCTTGCAGGGGACGGCGGATGTGGACGTGCCCCCCGCCGTTGCGCTGGGGCTTCTGGACCATATCGCCAGCCCCGACCTGAGGCTCACGCTGGTCAAGGCGGCGGACCACCGCTTCTCCTCGCCTGGCTGCCTGGACCTGTTGACCCGCTCGGTGGAGGAGGTGCTGGCGGCAAGCGACGGGATGTCGGACGGTTTGGCTTTATCGAACATCGGTTGACACCCGGCGAGCCGATAATCTGCTTTTCCGTCCATTACTTATGCACTAGCCTTCGGATCTGACTGTGACGTCCCGTTGCAAAGATCCGATATTCCCGCCATGAGCGAACCCGTCGTCCTGATCCCCGGCTTCATGGCTGATGCGCGCAGTTTCATGCCGCAGCTGGTTGCCTTTGGCACCATGCGCCCGGTGATCCTGCTGACACCCGCACAGGGCGACACGGTCGAGCAGGTGGCCTCCGCCGCCCTTGCCGCCCTGCCGCCGCGTTTTGCGCTGGTGGGCCACGGCCTTGGCGGCAATATCGCGATCGAGCTTCTGCGCAAGGCGCCCCAGGCGATCAGCCGGGTGGCGCTTCTGTCCACCGACCCCCTGCCAGAGCCCCCGCAGCAGGCCGCGCGGGAAGAGGCGCTGGTCGTCGCCGCCAAGACCGGCCACATGGCCGATTGCATCGCGCAACTGCTGCCCGTCGCTGCCCTGCATGATGCCCCCTGGCGGGCCGAGGTCATGGCGCTGGTGCAGGACATGGCCGCCACACTGGGGCCGGATCAGTTCCTGCGCCAACTTCGGATGATGCAGCGCCGCCCCGACCAGCAGAAGACGCTGCGCAAGGCCAATGTGCCCACGCTGATCCTTGCGGGCGCGGGCGACACGATCGTCCCCCGCCGCCGCGCCGAATTCCTGGCCGGAATGATGCCGCAGGGCTGCCTTGAGATCATCCCCGAGGCCGGCCACATGCCGCAGCTGGAACAGCCCGAGGCGGTGATGAAGGCGCTGGAGACCTTCCTTTCAGGCCGCCTGCCGACGCTGATGCTCGGCTGAGCCCCCGGCAGGCACCCCGCGAGGAGTGCCCCAAGGGCTCGACAGGCAGTACCTCAGGCCGAGGCCAGCGCGATCTTGGCCTTGGGCTTGCCCGCCGCCTTGTCCAGGAAGTTCAGCACCAGCGGGCGGATGTTCAGACGCCAGCTCTTGCCCGCGAAGATGCCGTAGTGGCCCGCGCCGGGCTCGACGTGATGGGCCTTCTTCGACTCGGCCAGTCCGGTCAGCAGGCCCAGCGCCGCGACGCATTGGCCGGGGGCCGAGATATCGTCATTCGCGCCCTCGACCGTCATCACCGAAACCCGGGTGATAGCGCCGAAATCCACTTTGCGGCCCGCGACCACGAAGTCGTTCCGGGCGATCTCGCGGTTCTTGAACACGCGCTCCACCGTCGACAGGTAAAATTCCGCCGTCATGTCCATCACGGCCAGGTATTCGTCGTAGAACCGGTTATGCGCGTCATGGTCCGACGCCTCGCCCCGGGCGACGCGGAAGATCTGCTCGGCGAAGGCCTTGCCGTGGCGTTCGGCATTCATCGCCATGAAACTTTGCAACTGCAGCAATCCCGGATAGACCAGTCGCCCCGCGCCCTTGTACTTGAAGCCTACGCGCTGGATCGCCCAGTGCTCAAGCTGACCCATCGTCACCCGGCGGCCGAAATCGGTCACCTCGGTCGCGGCGGCATCGGGATCGACCGGCCCGCCGATCAGGATGAGCGAGGTCGGCTGCGCCTCGGGGTGTTCGGCCGCCAGATAGGCGGTCGCGGCCAGGGTCAGCGGCACCGGCTGGCAGACGGCGATCACATGGGTGTCAGGCCCCAGCGCCTTGATGAATTCGGCGATGTAAAGCGTGTAATCCTCGACGTCGAACTTCCCCGCGCTGACCGGAATGTCCCGCGCATTGTGCCAGTCGGTCACATAGACATCGGCATCGGGCAGCAGCGAGGCCACGGTCGACCGCAGCAGCGTCGCATAATGCCCCGACATCGGCGCGACCAACAGGACCTTGCGCGCCATCGGTGCCCGGCGGCGGACAAAGAACTGGACCAGATCGCCGAAGGGTTTCTGCACCACTGGCTTCACATCGACCAGATGGTCCTGCCCGTCCGGTCCGACGATCGAGCGGATGCCCCAGTCGGGCTTGGCGATCATCCGGCTGAAGCTGCGTTCGGTGATGTCACCCCAGGCCGCGAGCAGGGGCAGTATCGGGTTCATCGACAAGGCGAAGGCGGGGTAACCGGCAAATGCCCTGGCAGAGGCGCCCAGCCACTCATTCGTGCTGCGGGCGCTTTCCATCAGGTCGTAGGTGAACATATACTTCATGGCGTCTCCTGACCCTCGCGGGCGAATTTGCATGGCGGGCCTTGGAACGGACGACGCAATGCTGCATAGCGGCAAGAATAGGGGGGAACCAGTGCCATGACAACAGAAGAGAAGCCCCCGGTGAGTGACGACAGCGAAGCGCGACTCGCCCGGCTGAACGCTAACCTCGCGAAGGTTGAGGAATTGTCAAAGCGCCTGACGGCCGCGCTGACCCAGCGCCGCCATGTCGATCCGGCGCTGCACGGCCCTGCCCCCGATGTCTACATGAAGGCCGCCGCCGCCTATTTCGCCGAGATGGTCTCGAATCCGGCGAAGGTGGTCGAGCATCAGGTGAACTACTGGGGCAAGACGCTGAAGCATTATGTCGAGGCTCAGCAGACCCTTGCGAAAGGTGAGTTCAAGGCCCCGCCCGACCCGAACCCGAAGGATCGCCGTTTCCAGAACCCGCTGTGGGAAACGCATCCCTTCTTCAACTACCTCAAGCAGCAGTACCAGCTGAACGCCGAGGCGATCAGCAATGCGGTGGGGGACATGGAGACGCTTCCCCCCGAGGATCGGCGGCGGGTGGAATATTTCACCCGGCAGATCGTCGACATGTTCAGCCCGACGAACTTTCTTGGCACCAACCCGGATGCGCTGGAGAAAGCGGTGGAAACCGACGGCGAATCCCTTGTCCAGGGGCTGGAGAATCTGGTCCGCGACATCGAGTCGAACCAGGGCGACCTTCTGGTCACGCTGGCCGACCGCGAGGCCTTCCACGTCGGCCAGAACCTGGCCACCACCCCCGGCGCGGTGGTCTACCGCAACCGGATGATGGAGCTGATCCAGTACGAGCCCACGACCGAGAAGGTGCACAAGACGCCCCTGCTGATCTTCCCGCCGTGGATCAACAAGTTCTACATCATGGACCTCAAGCCCGCGAATTCGCTGATCAAGTGGATCGTGGACCAGGGCTTCACGCTGTTTGTCGTGTCGTGGGTCAACCCGGACGCCTCCTATGCCGGGACGACGATGGACGACTACATCCGCGAGGGTTACTTGCGCGCCATGGCCGAGGTGCGGCGGATCACCGGCGAGAAGCAGATCAACGCGACCGGCTACTGCATTGCCGGAACGACCCTGGGCCTGACGCTTGCGCATCTGCAGAAGGCGGGGGACGAGAGCGTCAAGTCGGCAACCTTCTTCACCACGCTGACCGATTTCTCCGACCCCGGTGAGGTCGGCGTCTTCCTGAACAACGATTTCGTTGACGGGATCGAACGACAGACCGCGCAGGACGGCATGCTGTCCAAGTTCTTCATGTCGCGCACGTTCAGCTTCCTGCGCTCGAACGACCTGATCTACACCCCCGCCATCAAGTCCTACATGCTGGGCGAGGCACCCCCGGCCTTCGACCTTCTCTACTGGAACGGCGACGGCACCAACCTGCCCGCCTCGATGGCCGTCGAATACCTGCGCGGCCTGTGCCAGAAGGACGGTTTCGCCAAGGGCGAATTCCAGGTCTTCGGCAGCCCGGTCAGCCTGAACGACGTGAAACTGCCGATCTGCGCCATCGCCTGCGAGACCGACCACATCGCGCATTGGCGCGGGTCCTTTAACGGCGTCAAGCAGATGGGGTCGACGGACAAGACCTTTATCCTGTCCGAGTCCGGCCATATCGCCGGGATCATCAACCCGCCCTCCAAGGACAAGTACGGCCATTACACCAACGACGCCCCGGTGGCCGGCGAGCCCGAGGCCTGGCTCAAGTCCGCCACCTTCCACAAGGGCAGTTGGTGGCCCCGCTGGGCGGACTGGCTGAAGGCCCGATCGGGCCCCCTGGTCAAGGCCCGCATCCCGGTCGATTCGCTGGCCGCCGCACCGGGGACCTACGTCACCGCCAGGCCCGAGCTCTGACATTTCTCCGGCTTTCCGCAGGGTTAACCTGCCGCAACCCTCGGTTTCGCCGCAATGCAGAAAAAACTTGAAATGCTGCACCGCAGCATGTATATCCTTGCTCATGACGAACCCGGCTGAAACCCGGACATAGCGGAGCAAAGAAATGACCAAGACCCCTGACTTCACCAAGGTCGTGCAGGACATGATGGCCTCCATCCCGGTTGATGCCTCGGCCTTCCAGAACGCCTTCAAGACCCAAGCCGCCTTCGCCGAGAAATTCTCGAAGGTCGCCCTGGAAGCGGCTGAAAAGTCGACCGAGATCACCTCGAAATGGGCCAAGGACTCGATCGCCAAGCTGAGCGACGTGTCGCGCGCCAAGTCCGAGCCGGCCGACTACACCAAGTCGATGACCGATTTCGCCTCGGCCGCCGCCGAGATGGCTGCCGAGAACATGGCCGCCTTCGCCGAAGTGGCCAAGAAGGTCCAGATGGAAACCGTCGAACTGATGCTGGCCGCCGGCAAGGACATGTCGGAAGACGCGACCGCCGCCGTGAAGAAGGCCACCGCCGACGTGACCTCGGCCGCCAAGAAGGCCGCTGCGGCTGCCAAGTAAGCCAATGCCGTGACGAGTGCGCGCTGTTTCGCGCAGGTGGGCCCGGAGGCGACTCCGGGCCCTTTTCACATGACCCGCCCCGTGCCAGCCTGCGCCGATGCTGACGCTCTGGACCTATGACTGGGTGCCCCCGCCCCCGCGCGGCCATGTCCGCGACATCCGCCTTCGCTGGGCCTTGGCCGAGGCCGACCTGCCCTACGCCGTCGCCACTGTCCCCTTCGCCGACCGCGGCCCCGACCACTTCGCCCGCCAGCCCTTCGGCCAGGTCCCCTTCCTGACCGACGGCCCGCTGTCCATCTTCGAAAGCGGTGCCTGCCTTTTGCACCTTGCCGAGAAATCCGAAACGCTCATGCCGCGCGACCCGCAGGGCCGGGCCGAGACGCAGCAATGGCTGATCGCCGGGCTGAACTCGGTCGAGATGGTCTCGGTCCCCTGGTGGTTCATCGGCCTGTCGAACCCGGCCGAGAACCCGCTGGAGGGCTGGCTGCACACCCGCCTTGGCCACCTGGAAACCGTGCTGGCCGGGCGCGACTGGCTGGCGGCCGGGCGCTTCACCGTGGCTGATCTGCTGATGGCCGACATCCTGCGCGTCCCTGCCCTGCGCGCGGTCCTTGACCCCTATCCCGCCCTTGCCGCCTATACCGACCGCATCCTCGACCGCGCCGCCTTTGCCAAGGCGCACCAGGACCAGCTGGACCATTTCGCCGCCGCCGATGCTGCACGCGCTGCAGGCTGAGCTTTCTTTTTGCAAAAGCCTCCCCTAGACTTCTCTGCAAGCGCAAAGAACGCCCGGGGGGAACCATGGCCGATACCGACAAGCCGCTGCTGATCAAGCGTTACGCCAGCCGAAGGCTCTACAACACCGAGACCTCGGATTACGTCACGCTGGAAGACATCGCCGGCTTCATCCGCCAGGGGCGCGAGGTGCAGATCGTCGACCTCAAGACCGGCGACGACCTGACCCGGCAGTATCTGCTGCAGATCGTGGCCGAACATGAATCCAAGGGCGAAAGCGTCCTGCCGGTGGATGTGCTGACCGACCTCGTGCGCAGCTACACGACGGGCATGCAGTCGATCGTGCCGCAATTCCTCGCCACCTCGTTCGAAATGCTGCGCGAAAGCCAGTCCAAGATGATGGAGAACCTCTCCTCCTTCCCGAACCCGATGGCCGCCGTTCCGGGCTTCGAGGCGATGCGCAAGCAGCAGGAAGCCTTCCTGAAATCCATGATGGGCGGGATGCCCGGCTGGACCGGCACCACCCAGCCCAAGCCCGACGAGGCAAGTTCCCCCGACGACATCGCCGAGATCAAGAAGCAACTGGCCGAGTTGCAGAAGAAGCTCTCCAAGCTCTGACCGATGCCCGAGACCGAAGGCCGCGTCACGCTCTGGGGGATCGAGGTCTTCGTCGCCGCCGCCGAGGAAGGCTCGATCTCGGCCGCCGCCCGCCGTCTGGGCGTCTCGCCTTCGGCCGTCAGCCAGCAGCTTTCGGGGCTGGAGGCCGCGCTGGGAGCCACGCTTCTGGACCGCTCCGGCCGTCCGATGCCAGTGACCCCGGCCGGGGCGATGTTCCGCCGCCACGCCCAGACCATCCTGAACGCCGCCTCCGAGGCGCGGGCGGAATTGGCGATGGCCGATCTATCCGGCCTGACGACCCTTCGCCTTGGGGTGATCGAGGATTTCGACAGCGACGTGACCCCGCGCCTGCTGTCCACGCTTGCGCGCGACCTCAAGGGTTGCCGCTTCCTGCTGGAAACAGGTGCCAGCCACCGGCTGATGGATCAGCTCGAAGCCCGGGCGCTGGACATCGTCATCGCCGCCGACAGCACGACCGACGCCGCGCCCGAGGATTGGCGCGAGGTGCATCCGATCCTTGCCGAGCCCTTCGTGGCCGTCACGCCCCCCGGTGCGCGGATCGAGGACCTGCCGCTGATCCTCTACACCGCGCGCCACCTGATGGGCCGCCAGATCGCCGCCCATCTCGCCCGGCATGGGGTCAAGCCCGCGCATCGCTTCGAACTGGACAGCTATGCCGCGATCCTGGCCATGGTCGCGGGCGGCGAGGGCTGGACGATCCTGACCCCCCTCGCGCTGCACCAGGCCCGCGCCTTCCGCGACAAGGTTGAGGTCCGCCCCCTGCCCTTCGACCCGCTCGGCCGCACCCTCTCGCTCTCGGCCCGCGCCGGGATCCTGCACGGCATCCCGGCCCAGATCGCCCAGCGCCTGAAACCCCTGATCGCCGAGGTGGTCATCACTCCGGCCGTGGCCGCGACGCCCTGGCTCGCCCCCGCGCTGCGCGTGCTTTGACCCGGCTCACCGCCCCAGCTTTCATGCTGGCCCAAATGTCCCCGCCGGATGCACCCGCCGCTGCGTCCGCCCGCCCAGCCCGTAGACCGGGACCGCCGACGCGGCACAGCGCCTCCCCGCCGCCACCGCCACTCCCCCAGCCTTGCGCGCGCTGACCCGACCTGCCCCCCGCAGGACGCTCGGCACCACGCGCGGCGTATGCCGACGCTCCCCGCATCGTCCCCGGACCGATCCATTCAAATGCAACCTTCTTTCCCGCGCCGGAGAACTGCTCGGATCGCGAATCTTGACCGAAAATTAAGTCAGGACAGCGCACCCTTGCCAAAAATGTGGGGTTCCCATGCACCTTCCTCTGCTCGTGACCGCGTTCCTGCTTACCTTGGCTGCCCCCCTTGCCGCCGTCCTCGCCGAAGCCCCGCGAAGCGGACTTCCGGTCCTGGTCCTCCTGCCACCCTGGGTCGATGCCCCGACGCTGATCCAGTCGGCCGGTGGCCAGGTGATCGGTCTTCCCGCACCCTTCGCCACGCTGGCCTACAGCCCCGATCCCGATTTCCCCGATCGGCTGAACCAGGCCGGCGCGCTGGCCGTGCGCGACGCCGCGCAGGTGGCCAAGTTCTGCGGGGTGGCCTGAATGACCGCGCTTTCCGATACCTTCCGCACCAGCCAGGACAACGTCTGCCACAGCCTGATGCGCGCGACGACCGGGATGCTGCCCGTCACGTTTCTGGGCGCCTGGGCCACCGGGAACAGTCTGATCGCCGCTCCGCTGGTCTCGGCTGCCTTCCTGGCTCTGGGGTGGGTCAGCCAGCCGAGCGGTGGCTCCTCCGCCCGCCTGGGCGCCAGCTTTGCCGTGGTCGGCCAGGCCATCGCGCTGACCGCCGCTTTTGCCGGACACGGCTGGCAGATCGACATGCACATGACCTTCTTCGCCGCCCTGGCCACGCTGGTCCTGCTGGTCGACGTCCGCGCAATCCTTGCAGCGACCGGACTGATC
>JBKHWC010000083.1:0-14089 GCA_046569765.1 Alphaproteobacteria bacterium
GACGCCCGGGGGCGCTTCGCCCCCCGGACCCCCCGAGGATATTTGGAGACAGAAAATGGGAACACCCCGCCCCGGAGACCGAAGCGAGGTGCCATTTCCTGTCGCGGTCATCGGCGTCCCCGCCTGTACCGCTTCGACAGAATCGCGCATTAACGTTAACGCGCGGTTATCAGAAACAGCGAAAGCCTGCATTTTCTGTCCTTAAATATCCCACGGGGAGCGCGAGGGGTGTGAAACCCCTCGCTCCGACGCGTCATCCCCCGACCGCCCTCAGCAATTCCCGACTTATGATGTGCCGCTGGATCTCGGAGGTCCCTTCCCAGATTCGCTCCACGCGAGAGTCCCGCCAGATCCGCTCCAGGGGCAGCTCGTCCATCAGCCCCATCCCGCCATGGATCTGGATCGCCTCGTCCGCCACCATCGCCAGGACCTCGGTCGCCTTCAGCTTGGCCATCGACATGTCGGCCTCGGTCACCGTGCCCTGGTCGTATTTCCAGGCCGCCTCGCGGGTCAGAAGCTCGGCCGCCTTCAACTCCATCGCCATGTCGGCCAGCTTGAAGGAAACCCCCTGGAACTTGCCGATCTGCTGGCCGAACTGCTTCCGCTCTGCCGCATAGGCCACCGCGTGTCCCAGCGCCCGTTCCGCCCGGCCGAGGCAGGTCGAGGCCACCTGCAGCCGCGTCGCGCCGAGCCAGGAGTTCGCCACCTCGAACCCCTTGTGCACCTCGCCCAGCACATTCGCGGCCGGGACCCGGCAATCGTCGAACTCCAGCACCGCGTTCGTGTAGCCGCGGTGCGAGACGTTGCGATACCCCTCGCGCACCGTGAAACCGGGCGTCCCCTTGTCGACGAAGAACGCCGTGATCAGCTTCTTAGGCCCGCGCGGGGTCTGTTCCTCACCGCTCGCCATGAACACGATGGCAAACCCCGCCAGGTCGGCGTGAGAGATGAAATGCTTCGTCCCGTTCAGCACCCAGTCGCCGCCGTCCAGGCGCGCCGAGGCCTTCATCCCCCGCAAATCCGACCCCGCCCCGGGTTCAGTCATAGCCAGGCAATCCCAGGTCTCGCCCCGGATGCAGGGCATCAGATACCTCTCCCGCTGCTCGGCATTCCCAGCCAGAAGGATGTTCGACGGCCGCGCCACGCAGGTCCAGTGCAGCGCATAGTTCGCCCGGCCCAGCTCTTTCTCATACAAAAGCCAGGACAGCGTATCGAGCCCCGCACCGCCCACCTCCACCGGCATGTTCGCCGCGTAAAGTCCCGCCGCGATGGCCTTCTGCTGGATCTCCTTGATCAGCTCCAGCGGCAGCACGCCCGTCCGCTCGACCATCTGCTCATGCGGATAAAGCTCGGTCTCCACGAAGGCCCGCGTCGTGTCGACGAGCATCCGCTGTTCTTCGGTCAGTCCGAAATCCATCACGCCCTCGCCTGTCCGACAGCCCGACCCGCGCCTTCGGGCAGGGGCAACCCGGCATGCGCCTTGGCCACCGCCTGCAACCGCCCCCAGACCTCGGCCGAGGACGGGACGGTCTTGCCCGCCTTCATGTCGACATGCAGGCACAGCTGCTCGATCGTGGCGACACATTCGTCGCCCTTCATCACCCGCACGAAGGACCGGAAGCGCTTCTCGTCCGCCGAAATGATCTGCAGCTCCCCCCGCAGCTGATCCCCCAGCTTCGCCTCGCCCAGATGCCGGATATGCGTCTCGGCCGAGTAATAGGAGTGCCCTGCCGCGACGTACTCCATCCCCGCGCCGATCATGCGCAGGAAGTTGTCCACGGTTTCCGAGTTGCAGAAATAATACCGGCTTTCCGTCATGTGGCCGTTGTAGTCGATCCAGCCCGGCAGGACCTGCCCCTGCCACATGACCAGCGGGGCCGCCTTCGCCCCGGTGTCCAGCCCCTTCTGCATCTCCGCATGGAAGGCCGCGGCCCGGCGTTCGTCGTGCTCCTTCAGGACCTTGCCCGCGCCCCAGTTCCGTTCCTTCAACGCGCGGAGGAAGCCCACCAGGTTCCGGTCGCGGATCCGCTCCAGCTCGCGGATGCCATACATCCCGGACTGCGCGTCGGACTGGTTCGCCACCAGGTCCACCAGCTCGTCGTTGAACTCCGGCACGTCCATCAGCTTGGTCCAAGGCCACTTCAAAGCCGGGCCGAACTGGGCCATGAAGTGGCGCATCCCGGCCTCGCCCCCGGCAATCCGGTAGGTCTCGAACAGGCCCATCTGCCCCCAGCGCAGGCCAAAGCCCATGCGGATCGCCTCGTCGATCTCTTCGGTGGTGGCGATGCCGTCCTTCAGCATCCACAGGGCCTCGCGCCACACCGCCTCAAGGAAGCGGTTGCCAATGAAGGCGTCGATCTCGTGGCGGATCACCAGGGGGAACATCCCGATGTCGCGCATGATCTGCACCGTCCGCTCCACCACTTCCGGCGGGTTCTTCTCCGACCCCGAGATCTCGGACAGGGGCAGCAGGTAAACCGGGTTGAACGGATGCGCGACGATGATGTTCGCCGGGTTCACCGCAGATTTCTGCAAGTCCGACGCCTTGAACCCGCTGGTCGAGGACCCAATCAGCACGCCGGGGTTCGATTGCTGCAACTGGGCATAGACCTTGTGCTTCAGCTCGATCCGTTCACTGACCGACTCCTGCACATATTCCGCGCCTTCTACCGCCTCGCCGATCGTGCCGTGGAAGGTCAGCTTCCCCTCCGGCGGCATCGGCACATCGGACAAGGCGGGCAGCGCCGCGCGGGCGTTCGCCAGCACGGCAGAGATCTTCCTTTCCGCCTCTGGGTCCGGGTCGAACACCCCCACATCCCAGCCGTTCAGCAGGAACCGCGCGGCCCAGCCGCCCCCGATCACCCCGCCGCCGATGATTGCCGCCTTGCGCGCCATTCTTGTCCCCTCAGTCAATGCAGATGCCGACCGTCTTGCCGGCCTCGTCCAGGTAATCGAAACAGCCGAACAGCGGCGTGACCGGCGAACAGGTCCGCGTGTCGGCGAAACAGACGCCCGAGCAATCGGCCGCCGTGGGGCAGGCCTTGCCCGCATCGGGCTCGGGGCGGTAGCAGACCTCGTCCGGCAAAAGCCCACCGCGCCCGACCGTGCCCCCCGTCATCAGACATTCCGTCCGCGCGGCATCAGACAGCTTGCCCTGCCCCTCGGGCGGCTCTTCGACGCACGCGCCCAAGGCCAGCGCGGCGATCAGGGCCAGCCGCCTCATGCCGCACGTTCCGCCGCCAGGGCCGGATCGGTCAGCGCCACCCGCTCGCCCGCGCGGATCACCGCCGGGTCATAGGCCTTGCGGGCGAAGACCTCGCGCACAAGCGGCGCGAAATCCGCGACCGTCATCGTGGGATAGGCCGGATCAAAGCTCGACTGGTCCCAGAACTCGCAGAAATCGGCGCAGTCCTGATAATAGGCGTGGCCCTTGTAGCGGTCCCGGGCGTGACGGTTCCCGCCGACGTGATGCGCATAATACAGCCGCTGGAAATCGCCGTGCTTTTCCACCACCCAGGTCACCTGTTCCCGAACGAAGGGCTTCAGGATCGCGGCGGCATATTCGTCGTGGTTGTAGGGCGCATAGATGTCGCCGATGTCGTGCAGCAGCGCCGCCACCACCCAGTCGGTATCCGCCCCCGCCCGCCAGGCCCGCGTCGCGGCCTGAAGCGAGTGCCCAAGCCGCGTGACCTGATAGCCCGACAGGCTTTCGTCCAGCTCGACCAGTGCCTCCAGCAGTCGGTCCGCCGTCCCCGAGGCATAGTCCCGCTCATGCACGTCCAGCATGGCATAATCGGCGGCGTCGCCATCCTTCATGGCGGTGAACTTGACCTTGTCCATGTTACTTCGCCACCGGAGCGCGCTTTTCCAGCTTCAGCCGCGCCCGCACCTCGGCCGGGGTGATCACCCGTGCGCCCAGGTTCTCGATGATGGTGGCCGCCCGCTCGACCAGTTGCGCGTTGGTGGCCAGCACGCCCTTGTCGAGCCAGAGGTTGTCCTCCAGCCCCACGCGGACGTTGCCGCCTGCCAGGACCGAGGCCGCGACATAAGGCATCTGGTGCCGTCCCAGGCTGAAGGCCGACCAGTGCCAGTCCGAGGGCACGTTGTTGACCATCGCCATGAAGGTGTTCAGATCGTCCGGCGCGCCCCACGGCACGCCCATGCACAACTGCACCAGCACCGGATCGGGGATCACGCCCTCTTTCACCAGCTCTTTCGCCAGCCAGAGGTGCCCGGTGTCAAACGCTTCGATCTCGATCCTGACGCCCGCCGCCGTCATCCGTTTGGCCATATCCCGGAGCATCCCCGGCGTGTTGACCATCACATAATCGGCCTCGTTGAAGTTCATCGTGCCGCAGTCCAGCGTGCAGATCTCGGGCCGACACTCCACCACATGCGCGACCCGCTCCGTCGCGCCTGCCATGTCAGAGCGCGGGCCGATCCGGCCCATGTCCTCGGTCCCCTCGAAGTAGATGTCGCCCCCCATCCCCGCCGTCAGGTTCAGCACCACGTCCGTATCGCTGTCGCGGATCCGCTCCGTCACCTCGCGGTAGTATTCCAGCATGCGGCTGGGCTTGCCCGTCTCGGGATCGCGCACATGGCAATGCACCACCGCGGCCCCCGCCTTGGCCGCCGCGATGGCGCTTTCGGCGATCTGCTTGGGGCTGCGCGGCACATGGGGCGAACGGTCCTGCGTCCCGCCCGAGCCGGTGACGGCGCAGGTGATGAAGACTTCGCGGTTCATGGTCAGCGGCATGGCATCCTCCCCTTGGGCTTGCCCCACCATAGCCGCCTTGCGCGATGCCGCTTTGCACCTTACGAAATCCTCATGTCGGAAAGTGCCATCTTCCAACCCGCGCGCGCGCCCCTGACCATCGCGCTGCTTGTCCTGCCGCAGGCCTCGATCCTCGAGGTCGCCTCGGCCCTTGACCCGCTACGCAATGCCAACCGCCACCTCGGGCACGAGGCGTTTCGCTGGCGTGTCGTCTCACCCGACGGCGCCCCGGTCCCCTTGACCTGCGGCATTTCGCTGCCCTCCTCCGGCCCCCTTGCCCACGCCACCGGGGCCGACGCCCTGATCGTCATCGCCGGATACCGTCTGGCCGAGGTCGCGACCCGCCCGCTGATCCGCGACCTCCGCCGCACCGCGCCGCGCTTCCAACTGGTCGGAGGGATCGACGCAGCCCCCTGGGTCCTTGCCCGCGCGGGCCTCCTCGACGGCCACCGCGCCACCGTCCATTGGGAGGACCTCGAGGACCTCGCCGCCGCCCATCCGCATGTCGATGTCGTGCCCGACCGCTTCGTGATCGACCGCAACCGCGTGACGATCAGCGGGGCCGCCCCGGCGCAGGACTTCATGCTCCACCTGATCCGCAGCCGCCATGGCGCGGCGCTGGCCCGTCAGGTCGCCGCCAGCTTCCTTGCCACCGTCCGCCACGGGCATGAGCCGCAGATCGCCCCCCAGGACCCGACCCTCGATCCCCGCGTGGCGCAGGCGCTGGCCCGGATGGAGGCGCGCATCGACAGCCCCGAACCGGCCTCACAGACCGCGAAAGCCGTCGGCCTCTCTCCCCGCCGCCTGGAATCCCTCTTCCGGCAGGCGTTGAACACCACCCCGGCCGCCCATGCCCTGGACCTGCGCCTGCAGGCCGCGCGCCGGATGCTGACCGACACGGCGCATCCCATCGCCGAGGTTGCGCTGCGTACCGGCTTCTCCAGCCCCTCGACCCTCTCCCGCGCGTTCCGCGCCCGCTTCGGCCAGCCGCCGGGCGCCTTGCGCCGCCCGGCCCGCTGACCCGCTCACGCCGCGTCCAAGAGCCCCCGGCCCTTGAGCAGCGCCTCGACCCCCGGCATCTTTCCGCGAAACTTCAGATACAGCGCCTCCGCCTCCTCCGACCCGCCGGCCGAAAGGATGAACCGCTCCAGCTTCGCCGCCACCTCGGGGTGGAAGGGATCGCCCGCCTCCTCGAAGGCCGCGAAGGCATCGGCATCCATCACCTCGGACCACATGTAGCTGTAGTACCCGGCCGAATAGCCGTCGCCGCTGAACACATGCGCGAAATGCGGCGTCGCATGGCGCATCCGTATCGCCCGCGGCATCCCCAGCGCCTCCAGCACCTCCGCCTGCCGCTGCATCGGATCGGCCGGAGGCGTCCCGGTGTGGAACTCCAGGTCCACCAAGGCACTTGCCACGAATTCCACCGTGGCAAAGCCCTGGTCATAGGTCGCCGCATCCAACAGCCGCTGCAGCATGTCGGCGGGCATCGGCTCCCCGGTCTCATGGTGCCGCGCATGGGCCTCCAGCACGGCGGGAACCTCCAGCCAATGCTCGTACAGCTGGCTCGGCAGTTCCACGAAGTCCCGCGCGACCGAGGTGCCGCTGATGAACCCATAGGTCACGTCCGACAGCATCTGGTGCAGCGCATGGCCGAATTCGTGGAACAGGGTCCGCGCATCGTCATAGGACAGCAGGCAGGGCTCGCCCTTGGCGAAGTTGCAGACGTTCACCACGATGGGCCGCTGTTCGCCGCCCAGCTTCCGCTGCGACCGCATCGCCGAGCACCAGGCCCCTGACCGCTTGGACCCGCGCGCAAAGTAATCCCCCAGGAAGACCGCCACATGGTTACCCCCTCGGGTAACCTCCCAGCCGCGCACATCCGGGTGATAGAACGGCCCCTCGATCTCGCGGAACTCCAGCCCGAACAGGCGGCTCGCGCAGTCGAACATCGCCGCCAGCATGGCGTCCAGGCTGAGGTAGGGCTTCAGCGCCGCCTCATCCAGATCATGCTCGGCCTTCCGCCGCTTCTCGCTGTAATAGCGCCAGTCCCAAGGCTCCAGCGGTCCCGTGAAACCATCCGCACGCAACATCCCTTCCAGCACGCCCGCATCCGTCAGCGCCTTGGCCCGCGCGGGTTCCCAGACCCGCGTCAGCAAGTCCCGCACCGCCGCCGGGGTCTTCGCCATCTCCGGTTCCAGCTTGAAGGCCGCAAAGTCCTCATAGCCCAACAACTGCGCCCGTTCGGCCCGCAAGGCCAGGATCTCGGCCGAAATCGCCCGGTTGTCGGTCTCGCCCCCGTTCGCGCCCCGCGCGACCCAGGCCTCATAGGCCTTCTCGCGCAAACCGCGGTTGGGCGAGAACTGCAGGAAGGGCACGATCAGGCTGCGGCTCAGAGTGACGACCGGCCCCAGCCCCTTCTCTGCCCCCGCCGCGCGCGCCGCATCCTGCACGAAGCCCGGCAGCGCGGCCAGATCCTCGGGCGCAAGCTCCATGTGCCAAGCCCGCTCATCGGCCAGCAGGTTCTGGCCGAACTGCGTCCCCAGAACCGCCAGCCGCGCCTTGACCGCCGTCAGCCGCTCGGCCGCCTCACCCTCCAGCGCCGCGCCGGACCGGACGAACATCCGCCGATACAGGTCCAAGACCCGCAACTGCTCCGCCGTCAGCCCCAGCGCGTCACGGCCCTGCCACAGCGCCTCGATCTTGGCGAACAGCGCCTTGTTGTTCGTCACTTCGCTGGAGAACGCCGACATCTTCGGCGCCAGCTCCCGCATCAGCGCCTCGCGCGCCTCGGTGCTGTCGGCCGAGGCCAGGTTGTAGAAGACCCCCGACACCCGGTCGAGGTCCCCCTCCGCCAGTTCCAGCGCCTCGATCACCCCGGCAAAATCTGCCGCAGGCCCCTCCGCGATCGCCAAGATCGCCGCGCGCGCGCGTGCCAAGGCCTCATCGAAAGCCGGCCCGAAGTCCTCGTCCCGGATACGCGCGAAAGGCGGCAAGCCGAACGGAGTGTCCCAGTTTTCCAGAAGCACGTTCATCGCAGATCTCCTTTGCCCGTAAAGCTAGGCGCGCCCCGGACCAAGGTCCACCCATGCCCTTTCATCTTTGCCCAAATATCCTCTGGGGGTTTGGGGGGCGACGGGCCCCCATCGCCCGAGGAGGAGGGCGCAAGCCCCGACGACGAGACAAAAGACTTGCGGCGCAAGCCGCTCCGCTCAATTCGCGCCCCGCCCGCGCGCCCGCATACGCGCTTCGAACCGGCGCAGCATGAGCGACAGGCCGACCGTCATCACCAGATACAGGAAGGCCGCCACATTATAGGTCTCGAAATACCGGAAATTCCCCGCCGCCGTCACCTTGGCCAGCTGCGCCACGTCGGAAATCCCCAGCACCGCCACCAGAGAGCTGTCCTTCACCATCGCCACGAAATCATTGCCCAGGGGCGGCAAGATCAGCCGGAAGGCCTGCGGAAAGGTGACATGGCGGAACCTCTGCCAGCCGTTCAGCCCCAGCGCCTGCGCCGCCTCGATCTGGCCCTTGTCGACCGCCTGCAACCCGGCCCGGAAGATCTCGGCCAGGAAGGCCGAATAGGCCAGCATCAGCGCCAGCACCGCCCGCCACAGCAGGGGCACGTCCCGGGTCCGCAGCACCTCGTCCCCCGCCAGACCGTTCACGCCGTAGACGATCCCCGGCACAAGGACGAAGGCCACATACAAAAGCAGGACGATGATCGGCACGCCCCGCATCACCTCGATGTACAGCCGCGCGATCTGGCGCAGCAACAGGAACCGCGACAGCCCCATTACCGCCAGCCCAAGGCCAATGGCGCAGGCGCCCAGATAGGCCACCACTGCCACGGCCAACGTGACCCACAGCCCCTTGGACAGGATCCGCAAAGCCCCCGCATAGACCTCGTCCGAGAGCATCTCGTACAAAAGCCAAAGGCCGGTGACCGCAAGGATCACCAGCCACCAGGGAAAGTCGCGATCTGGTTCGGAATTCGGCGTCATGCGTTTGCCCCCGGACAGCGCCGGGGGCGGGCCTTCACTCGCCCATCTTGTAGTCGACGAACCACTTCCGGTTCAGCGCATCCAGAGTCCCGTCCGCCTTCATGCTGGCAATCGCCGCATTGATCGGCGCCACCAGGTCGGACCCCCTGGGGAAGATGAACCCGAAATCCTCCGACGCCAGCGGCGCGCCGATGATCTTCAGCCCGCCGTTCGAGGCCGCCACATACCCATTCGCCGCCGTCGAATCCGACAGCGTCAGGTCCACGTCGCCCGCCTTCAGCGCCTCAAGCCCCGCGCCGAAGGTCTCGAACTTGATGACCCGAGGGTTCTCCTCGTTGCCGTCCAGAATTTCATACACCGCCGCATAGAAGGGCGAGGTCCCCGGCTGCGCGCTCACCAGAAGCTCAGGATCCGCCGCGAAGCTCGCCGCATCGGTGAACCGCGCCTCATCGCCGCGCACGATCATCAGCATTTCCGACCGCATGTAGGCGTCCGAGAAATCGACCTGCTCCTTGCGCTCGTCCTTGATGGTGATCCCGGTCATGCCGATGTCGAACTGACCCTCCGCCACCGCCGGGATCATCGCATCCCAGCTGGTGTTCTCGTAGCGCACGGTCATGTTCAGCCGCTTGGCGATTTCGGCCATAGCGTCATATTCCCAGCCCACGGCCGCTCCCGAGCTGTCGACGAACTGCAGCGGCGGATAGGCGTTCTCGGTCACCACCACGACCTCGCGCCCGGCGAGGTCCGGCAGGTCCTGGGCCACGGCGGGCAGGGTAGAGAGGGCAAGGCCCAGAAGGGCGGCGGTCAGTCTCATCGCTCAGGCTCCCGGCTGATTGGTCAACTGCCGACTATGCCAATTGCCGGGGCCGATGCAAGCGGGCCTCACGCCCCGTAGACCGCCCCTGCCAGAGCCCGGTCCATGACCGCGCCCGCTTCCGAGCCCTCGGCCCAGTCCTGCCCCGAAGTCACGATGCAGCTGATCCCGTCCGCCCCGTGATGCAGGACCGTCCAGGTCCCCATCAGCTCCGAGGCCCAAAGCTCCATCATCATCCCTTCGCCGGTCATCCGCACCAGGCGCGGCGTCTCGGCAAAGTCATGCCGCAGCGTCGCCGCGACCACGGTGCGGGCGTCGCAATAGGTCTCGGTCAGCGACAGCTCCTCCCCGGCACGCGGGTCCGGGGCCGCAGCCAAGGCAACGCCCACCATCAGGGCGACACCGCCCAGCCAGGCGGCCAGGCGCATCAGGCTCGGGGCGATCATCCGGGTCCGGTCCATCGGGGTCCTCCGCGTGCTGCTTGCTTCCCCGGATCAACGCCCTGCCCGCGTCAGGGTTCCGCGCAAGCACAGGCTGGGCGATATCGCCCACCCTACTTTCCCGCGCGCCCGATCCGGTCCATGCTCCCGATACAGCAAGGACATGACCATGGACCCCGCCACCCTTTCCGCCTCGGCCCTGACCGCCCTGATCCGCACCCGCGCGCTCTCCGCCGAAGAGGCCGTCAAAGCCACCCTCGCCCGGATCGACCGGCTGAACCCCGGCCTCAACGCCATCGTCCAGCGCCGCGATGATGAAGCCCTCGCAGAGGCCCGCGCCCTCGACGCCCGGCTCGCACAGGGTGAGGACCCCGGCCCCCTCGCCGGGGTCCCCGTCACCGTCAAGGTCAACATCGACCAGGCCGGGTTCGCCACGACCAACGGCCTGCGGATCCAGGAAAACCTCGTCGCGCAACAGGACAGCCCGCCCGTCGCCAACCTGCGCCGCGCCGGGGCGATCCTCGTCGGGCGCACCAACACGCCTGCCTTCTCCCTCCGCTGGTTCACCCGCAACGCGCTGCACGGCGCCACGAAGAACCCCTCCTTCCCCGGCCTCACTCCCGGCGGCTCCTCCGGGGGCGCTGCGGCCGCCGCCGCCGCGGGCCTCGGTTCCATCGCGCATGGCACCGACATCGCCGGATCGATCCGCTACCCCGCGCATGCCTGCGGCATCCACGGCCTTCGCCCCGGCCTCGGCCGCGTCCCTGCCTTCAACGCCACCGCGGGCGACCGGCTGATCGGCGGCCAACTCATGGCCACCTCCGGCCCCCTCGCCCGCTCGGCCGCCGACCTCCGCCTCGGCCTTCAGGCCCTGTCCCAGCCCGACCCGCGCGACCCCTGGCACACCCCGGCTGCCCCCGCCCCCTACCGCAAACGCGCGGCTCTCGCCCTGACACCTGACGGCCTCCAGACCGACCCCGCGATCCAGCAGGCCCTCACCGAGGCGGCCAAGACCCTGGAAGCCCAAGGCTGGGAAATCGGCACCCCCGAAATCCCCCCCTTCCGCGAGGCGATGGAACTGCAACTTACCCTCTGGCTCTCCGAATTCGGACTGGGCGGGGCCGAGGCCGTCGCCCGCGAAGCCGACCCCGACGCCACTTTCGTCCACCGCGAACTCACCAACCTCGCCCCGCCCCCCACCCTCGAATCCTTCATGCGCGCGCTCCAATCCCGCGCCCGCCTCGCCCGCCTCTGGCGCGGCTTCTTCACCGACTGGCCAGTCCTCCTGACCCCCGTCTCCGGCGCGCTGCCCTTCCCCGACCACTACGACACCAGCGGCCCCGAGGCCTTCGCCCAGGTGATCGAAGCCCAAATGCCCCAGATCGCGCCACCCTTCATGGGCCTCCCCGGCCTCGCCCTCACCACCACACGCACCGCCACCCACCCCATCGCCATCCAGGCCCTCGCCGACCGCGGGAATGAGCACATCCTCCTCGACCTGGCCGACCTCCTCGCCCCCGAGATACCAGCAGTGACCCCGTAGGTCGGGCTTCGGACCGACTCTATCGGCCGTAGGGTGCGCCAGATCTTCACCCATTCCCCGAAGCCGACAGACCACCCGTCAAGGCGAAGCACTTTCGCTTTCACCTGGCTCCAAATATCCCCGCCGGAGGCACGCCCGAGCCGGTTGGCCGCAGGCCAGAGGCGAGACAAAAGGCTCGCGCGTCAGCGCTCGATTCAGCAGCCGCCCCCACCCCGCGAGACGCCCGGTCACAAAGCGCCTCCCCTCCCCCTCTGTGGGGAGGGGAGGGGGGTGGGGGGCGTCTTTTCCAAATCTTAAGACCAGGTAAATAAAAAATCACAACACATTGATATCAAATAACTTCCAGACTTTGTCCACCGTGGACAAACCTCAGTGCGCCCCGCCACAGACCTCGCAATCCGCCCGCCGCTTCACCCCGATCACCCGGGTCTCGGCATAGAGCGCGTCGTGGATCAGCAACCGCCCGGCCAGCCCCTCCCCGGCCCCAGTGACCCACTTGACCGCCTCCATCGCCATCATCGACCCGATCACCCCCGGCAAGGGCGCCGCCACCCCCGCCTCGGCACAGGTCGGCACCAGACCGGGGGCAGGCTTCACCGGAAAGACGCAGGCATAGCACGGCCCGCCCTTCGCGGGGTCGAACAGGGACAGCTGCCCCTCCCACTGCGTGATCGCGCCACTGATCAGCGGCACCCCCGCCGTCACGCAGGCCCGGTTGACCAGATAGCGCGTGTCGAAATCATCCGTCCCGTCCAGCACCAGATCATAGTCCCGGACCAGATCGACCGCGACCTCCTCGGTCAGCCGCCGATGATAGGGCCGCACCTCGATGAACGGATTCAAGGCCCGTATCGCAGCTTCCGCCGAGAACACCTTCGGCATCCCGATCCGCCCGTCGGTGTGAATCACCTGCCGCTGCAGGTTCGAGCCCTCGACCACGTCATGATCGATCACCCCGATCACGCCCACCCCCGCCGCCCCGAGATACAGCAGGACCGGAGAGCCCAGCCCCCCCGCCCCCACGACCAGCACCTTCGCCCCCTTCAGCCGCTTCTGCCCCGGCCCCCCGATCTCGCGCAGAAGGATGTGGCGCGCATAGCGGTCCAGCTCCGCCTCGCGGAACGTCCCCGACGGCGCAGGTTCCGGCGTCACGGCTTTCCGCCGCCGCACCGCCCGCAGGACCTCCCGATATCCCAGAACCGCCGCCGCCAGCAGCCCGAAGACGATCCAGCCCCCCAGATCGCCTCCCACCACCGCCGCCAGAGGGTTCTCGGCCTGAAACGGCAGATGCGACAGCAGCAGGATCACCCACCATCCCGCGGCCAGCACCAGCCACCGCCCCCCCCAGCCGCGCCAGCGCCCCAGCGCCCATAGCGCGACGAAGCCCAGAAGCCCGATCATCCGCGCAGGCCCGTCGACCCGAACCCGCCCGTGCCGCGCGCCGTCTCGTCCAGCCCTTCGACCACCGCAAAGCCCACCTGCACGACCGGCGCCACCACGACCTGCGCCACCCGATCCCCGTGCCGGATCGTATAGGGCTCGGTCCCCAGGTTGATCAGCGACACCCCCAGCGGCCCCCGGTAATCGCTGTCGATCGTCCCGGGAGTGTTCGGCAGCGTGATCCCATGCTTCGACGCAAGCCCCGACCGGGGCCGCACCTGCATCTCATACCCCTCCGGCACCGCCACCCGGAGTCCGGTCGGACAGATCGCCCGCCCCATGGGCGCCAGCGTCAATCCAGCCTCGCGCAGATCCTCAGGAAAGTTGGCGCAGAGGTCCGCCCCCGCCGCCCCCGCCGTCTGGTACACCGGCAACGGCAGGCTCCGGTCGGCCCAATCCTCCCACAGCACCTGCACAACCGGCCCCATCGCCCGCCCTTTCATCTTTGCCCAAGTATCCCCGCCGGAGGCTCCGACGGCCACAGCCTAGCGCAAGGCCTCGGCAATCCGCGCCGCCAGCCGCCGCGCGACCTCGTCCTTGCCCATCCGCGGCCAGGCCTCTGCCCCCGCGTCCGAGATCAGCACCACCGCGTTCTCCGACCCGCCCATGATTCCCGTCTCCGGCGACACGTCATTCGCCACGATCCAGTCGCAGCCCTTCCGCGCCCGCTTGGCCGTGGCATGGGCCACCACATCCGTGGTCTCGGCGGCAAAACCCACCACCAGCTTCGGCCGCTTCACCCCTTTCGAGACCGCAGCCAGAATGTCCGGATTCTCGGCAAACTCCAGCGCCGGGGCCTTGCCCGTACCGTCCTTCTTCATCTTCTGCGCCGCCGCATTGGCCACCCGCCAATCGGCGACCGCCGCCGCCATCACCGCCGCATCCGCCGGCAGCGCCGCCTCGACCGCCGCCGCCATCTCCCGCGCCGTCTCGACCCGCACGACCTCCACCCCCACGGGCGGAGACACCGCGGCCGGCCCCGTCACAAACGTCACCCGCGCCCCCAGATCGCGCAACGCGGCGGCCAAGGCCGTCCCCTGTGCCCCGGACGACCTGTTGGCGATATAG
>JBKHWC010000084.1:0-14056 GCA_046569765.1 Alphaproteobacteria bacterium
ATGCTCCTGCAGGCTTCTGTGTCAAAACGCACCGAGCAGCGCCGCATTGGCTGGCTAGAACGAATGGACCTGCGCCGGAAGGCGTGGGGCCATGTGGCCAGGGAGACGGATAATGGGCTATCGGGTGCGGATGCTGCTGGTTGCGGCGCTGGGGGTTCTTGCCCCGCACAAGGCGCTGGCGCTGGGGTCCGGCTTCATCGACGATGGCTATACGCTTGTCGGACATTCGTGTGTTTTCAATATCTACCATTCTGGCGCTGACCGCGAATCGCAGGTCCAGCTTTCCATCAGCGGCGCGTTGGGCATCCCCAGCTCGGGCGGCAACTACTGGCTGAACGGCGCCATCGAGCCTTGGTCCGCCGGGACGATCACCGCCGCGCAGGTCGCCAGCGCATGCGGGATCTCGAACATCACCGATTTCGTTTCGGACGGGGCCGACGGGACCTATGAAGGCGACGCCTTCATGGGGCTGCGGTTTCGTGGCACCTCGGGCGTGGATGGCAGGACCTATGATTACGAGATCGGCCTGACGGGCGCCGTGACGACCACGGTCGTGAACAGCCGGACCGAGTTCGTCAACACCCCGCCGCAGGTCAATGCCGGGCCCGACCAGATCGCCGCGGCGGGCGATCCGGTGGCGCTGTCGGGCGCGGCCACCGATCCCGATTCGGGGCAGAGCCTCAGCTATGCCTGGAGCCAGATCTCCGGCGATGCGGTCATGCTGACCGGGGCTGGCACGTCCTTGGCCAGCTTCACGGCCCCGGCCGTGCCGGCCGCGACCTCGCGGGTGCTGGGCTTCCGGCTGACCGTCTCGGATGGCGTCACGACTGGCTTCGACGACATTCTGGTCACGGTGAACGGTCCGCCCAACACGGCACCGACTGCCAATGCGGGGTCGGACGATGCCATTCTTTCCGGCGCATCCTATCAGCTGGACGGCAGCGCCTCTTCTGACATCGACGGGCAGGCGCTGACCTATCTCTGGTCCCAGACCGGGAGCCCGGAGGTCAGCCTCTCCGACCCCTCCTTGGCGCGGCCGGGCTTCACGGCCCCGGTGATGCAACCGGGCGACCCGGATCTGGTGCTGGAGTTCTCGCTGGTCGTCAACGACGGCCTGGTCGGATCTGTCGGCGATACGGTGCGGATCACCGTCCAGGCCCCGCCGAACCGGCCCCCGGTGGCCGATGCGGGCCAGGATCAGATCGTGCCCTCTCTTTCGGCGGTGACCCTGGACGGCAGCGGCACGACCGACCCGGATGCGGGGCAGACACTGACCTATGCCTGGACGCAGGTGAGCGGTCCGACCGTGACCCTGACTGACCCCGGCCTGATCCAGCCCGGTTTCATCGCGCCCGAGGTCCTGTTCGGCGATGCCAACCTGTCGCTGGTCTTTCGCCTGACGGTCTCGGACGGGCTGGTGGAGGATACTGCCCTTGTGCTGGTCGAGGTCGAGGGGGTGAACCAGCCCCCGACCGCAGATGCAGGGACCGATCAGTCGGTCAATCCGGGTGACACGGTGACCCTGGACGGAAGCGGCTCGTCCGACCCCGACGGGCTGGGTCTTGCCTATGGCTGGGTGCAACTTCTGGGGCCCGAGGTGGTGTTGACAGGCGCAGACACGGCGATGCCCAGCTTCACGGCGCCGCAGATCCCGCCAGGAGAAGCGGTGGAGCTGCGGTTCGCGCTGACCGTCTCTGACGGGCTGGATGCCGTCGACGAGGTGTCCATTTTCGTTCAGCCCCCGGCCAATGCCGCGCCGACCGCCGATGCGGGGGCCGACCAGAGGGTCGTTTCGGGCAGCATGGTGGCGCTGGACGGATCGGCCTCGGATCCGAACAATCCGGGGCAGACGTTGACCTATAGCTGGACCCAGCTTTCCGGCCCTGCCGTGACCCTGACGGACGCGGCGATTCCGACCCCCGGTTTTTCGGCCCCGTTGCTGAGCCCGTCAGCCCCATCGGCCGATCTGATCTTTCAGCTGGTGGTAGATGACGGCATCGCTGATTCCGCTCCGGACACGGTGACGATCACCGTCGATCCCCCGCCGAACACGCCGCCCACCGCCGATGCCGGCCAGTCGCAGACCGTGACCAGCGGTTCCCTGGTCGTCCTGAGCGGCCTTGCCTCGGTTGACATCGACCAGGGCCAGAGCCTGACCTATGCCTGGACCCAGACCGGCGGCGAGCCGGTGACTCTGAGTGACCCGACCTCTCCGGTGCCGGAGTTCGTCGCGCCTCTGGTGCGATTCGGCGCTCTGTCCAAAATTCTGACCTTTGCACTGGTGGTGAATGACGGCCTGGCCGATTCGGCCGCAGCCAGCGTGACGATCGAGGTCGAGCCCGGGCCGAACGCCGCGCCCATCGCCAATGCGGGCCCGGACCAGACGGTTGCCGGCTTCGTGACGGTCACGCTGGACGGCAGGGATTCAAGTGATCAGGACATGCAGCCGTTGGTCTATCGCTGGAGCCAGGTCAGCGGACCGGACATCCCCGTGACCGATCCCAACTACCCGGTCACGCAGATCACCACGCCGCGGCTGGAGGTGGGGGACATGCCGGTGCAGCTGGTCTATCAACTGGTCGTCAATGATGGCTGGACGGATTCGGCACCGGATACGGTCACCATCACCGTCACCCCACCGCAGAACACGCCTCCGACTGCCAACGCGGGCCCCGATGTGACCGTGCAACAGCGGAGTCTCGTCTTCGTGTCGGGCTTGGCTTCCTCGCCGAACGACCCGGGACAGACCCTGGAGTATGACTGGTCGCAGGTTGCCGGGCCGCAGGTGAACTTCGTCACAAACGTGGCCCAACCCGGTTTCCTTGCGCCTGCAGTGGCGCAGGGCGCACCGCCGGTGTTGCTGACCCTGGCGCTGCGCGTGGACGACGGGTTTGATGTGTCGGAGCCCGACACGGTCAACATCCTGGTCCTCGCCACCGATAATGCGTCGCCCGTGGCTGACGCTGGACCTGACCAGACCGTAAATTCCGGCGACAGCGTGGCGCTGGATGGCCGCGCGTCGTTCGATCCGGATCCCTTCCCCCTGACGTTCCAGTGGGTCCAGACTTCTGGTCCTGCGGTGACGCTGAGCGGCGCGAACGGGCCTACTCCCAGCTTCACGGCGCCCGATACTGCGATCCGAGAGACCGACATCCTGACCTTCGAGCTTCGGGTGACGGATCCTTACTCGACCATCACCGACACCGTGACGATCACGGTGAACGGCCCGCCTAACACTGGCCCAACGGCCAATGCCGGACCCGACCAGATCGTTGCCTCTGGCGAGCAGGTCTTGCTGGACGGATCCGCGTCGTCGGATGACGATGGCGACGACCTGACCTATGCCTGGACGCAGCGATCGGGCAGTGCCGTCCTGCTGTCCTCGTCCACGGTGGCGGCGCCGCAGTTTACCGCACCTGTTCTTCCCCTGGGCGCGGCGGACCAGGATCTGGTCTTCGACCTGGTGGTGAATGACGGGATGATCGACTCGGCGCCGGACACGGTCACCGTCCGGGTGACCGCGCCGGGCTCGGGCCAGCGTCCGGTTGCCAGCTTCTCAGGCGTGCCGACCAGCTATGACGGCTCGGGCCCTGTAAGCCTGACGGTGACCTTCTCCGAGCCGGTGACCGGCTTCGATGCAGGCGATCTTCAGGTGACCAATGCGACCGCCAGCGTTTCCGGCGGTCCGCAGGGCTTTGTCGTGACCCTGCAACCCACCGCCTTCCCGGCGCCGATCACCGTGACGGTGCCCGAGAACGTGGCCTTCGACGTCGAGCCCCTGGGCAACCTTGCTGCTGGTCCGGTCGAGATCGGGCCGGTTCCCCTGGTCGACGGCAAGGAAGCGGTGGCCGAGGCGCTGCTGCAGCGGGGGCGGGCGCTGATCAATAGCCAGCCCAAGCTGCGCCGCTTCCTGCAGCCGGGCGCGACGGACAGCCTTGTCGCCAGCGTGACGCAGAACCGCAGCTCGCTGGGGCTCAGCCTTGGTCAGGACAGCCCGGTCTGGATCGCGTTGACCGGCGAATGGTCGAAGACCGGCGCCGATGAACAGGACTATGTCAATCTTACCTTCGGGGGCCACCTCCTGCGCGGTGAAAACCTGATCCTGGGCGCCATGGTCCAGTTCGACGATGCGCGCACGATCAGTCCGACCGAACGCTTCCAGGGCGAAGGCTGGCTGATCGGTCCCTATCTGGTGGCACGGGCCGCCAACCAGCCGCTGGTCTTTTCGGCTTCGATCCTGGCGGGCGAGACCCGGAACAGCCTGACGAGCGGGGGGGTGACCGACCAGTTCGACACGCGTCGGATCCTGGCGACTGCGGGTGTCGAGGGGCAGTTCATCACCGCCAGCGGGCTGGTTCTGATCCCGTCCTTCGACCTCGCGCATGTCCGCGACAAGCAAGAGGCTTATGTCGGCGCCGACACGGTTCCGGTGGCCGCGCAGACCGTGACCCTGACCGAGGCCAGTTTCGGTCTTGGCTTCGAGAAGGGTCTGGGGGCGGGGGACGTGGTCCTGACCGGCAAGATTTCGGGCATCCATGCCAGGGAATCGGGCGCGGAAGAGCGTGACGAATTCCGCGCGCGGGTGGATCTGGGGGCCGACATCTCGCTGTCCGAGACGGCCCGCCTGACGCTTGGAGCCTATTATGACGGCATCGGTGCCCGGGACTACGAGGCGTTCGGTGCCGACCTGGTGTTTCAGTACAAGTTCTAGTCCGCCTTTTCCCCGAGGGCGACCATCCTTTTCTGATACGAAGTCGCGGCGGTCCCCCCAGGGCCGCCGCAATTTCTTCGGGACCTCGCCCTTGTGGCGAGGGGTCTGCAGCATCTGCCGCCGGTCTTGCTGGCCGGGGGCAAGGTTCGCGTGGGCAGCTTCCCCTTCAAGCCCAAGGTCGGCCTGCTTGCCAGGATCAAGCCGTGGAATCAGGACCTTGCCAATCCCCCGCCAAAAGGCTGCCATCCGCATCCTTGCTGGTTGGACCAGGCCCAATCCCTTTGACGACGCCGGATCACCCGTCTAGAAGCGAGGACCAGATTGCCGTGACGTAGGGTCCGGCGGGCAGGGGGAATATGACGAGGTCGGAGACCGCGGCAGCGGGCGCAGGCAGGCAGGGTAGGGCCGCCTTTGTCAAGCTGGAGACTGTCGGGATCGCCCGCGCAGCGGACGCCAGGGACCTGCCGAGCCGATGCTGCATCCAGAAACGGGCCTCCGAATGACGGCCGAGCTTCTGCTGTCCTACGATCTGCCGTTGTTCTCGGGCCTGACGCCGGGGGATTTCGACGGCATCCCGGTCAGCGTCACGACGCGCGACCTGGCCCCGTGGGAGATTCTGTTCAACCAGGAAGACAAGGGCCGGGACGTGCATTTCCTGCTCTCGGGCACGCTTCTGGCGCTGTACTGGACGCCGGATGGGCGCGAGATCATCTTTACCCGCTTCGCCACCGGCGCCTATTTCGGCGAACTGGCCGCGCTGGACGAAGGCGACCGCTCGCTGGCCGTGGTCGCGCGCAGCGAGGTCCGGGTCCTGGTGATTCCCGCGGCAACCTTCCGCGCCTGCTTCGACCGGATTCCGGTCCTGCGCTGGCGCATTACCCGCGACCTGGTGGCCCGGATCCGCACCCTGACCGCCCGGAACCTGGAACTCACCACCTTCAGCGTCGAGGAACGGTTGGCCTCCTATCTGGTCGGTCTTGCGGTCGAGCGTGGGCAGCTTCAGGCCGGGGGCCGGATCGAGGACGCCCCGACCCATGCCGAGATCGCCGCCTCGATCGGCTCGAACCGCGAGATGGTCAGCCGGGCGATGGGCGCGCTGGCCAGGAAGGGCGCGATCCGCAGCGCGCGCAAGCGGATCGAGCTTGTGGAACCCCGGGTGCTGACGGCCGATTTCTGACCCCTTGCCGGGCAAGCGCATGATCCCGATCAAGGCAAGCCTGCCGCCGCCGTGCTAGGCGATGTGGCTGAGGGAATAGTGAAAGGGTAGATTCATGCGGCTTTTCCTGCTGCTTTATTCGCTGGCTGCCACGGCCATGGCCGGGACCGGGGTGATCGTGGTTCTGTCGCTGGGCATGGTCGGCCTGCCGCCGATCCTGATCTCGGCTGCCATGGGGGCGGCGCTGGCCCTGCCGGTGGCCTGGCTTCTGGCGCGCGAGCTGAGCTGACCTCAGGCTTCCAGGAAGACCCGGACGGTTTCCTCGAAGGCGCGGGGGGCCTCGGCGTGCAGCCAGTGGCCCGCGCCGGGGATCTTGGCGAAGCGCGCCCTGGGGAACAGGGCCCGGATCGTCTCGCGGTGTTCGGGGCGGACGTAATGGCTTTCCGCGCCGGTCAGGAACAGGGTCGGACCTTCGAACCGGCCCTGCGTGCCGGGCCAGCCGACGATATGGGGCATCTGGTCCTTCAGCACGGCGAGGTTCAGCTTCCAGCGCGGCGGCTGGCTGCGGAAGTCGAGCGATTGCAGGAAGAAGGCCCGCAGTGCCGGGTCCGGCACACCCACGGCCAGCGCCGCATCCGCCTCGGCCCTGGTCGAGATGGCGGACAGGTCCAGCGCCTGCATCGCATCGACATGGCGGGTCTGGTCATGGTCATAGGCGACCGGGGCGATGTCGGCCACGACCAGCCGCCGGATCAGCCCAGGCTGGGTCAGCGCCAGCTGCATTGCCGCTTTGCCGCCCATGGAATGGCCCAACAGATCGACGGGCGCGCCCAGGCTTTCGATCGCCTCGGCCAGGTCGGCGGCCATGTCGGGATAGCTGTGGCTGGGGGAGCGCGGGCTGTCGCCATGGTTGCGCATGTCGACCGCCACCACCTCCCGCCGGTCGGCCAGGCGCCGGGCGATCACGCCCCAGTTCCGACCCGAGCCATAAAGCCCATGGGCGATCACCAGGGTCGGCGCGGCCGGGGTTGCGGCGGGGTGGCGGATCATCGCGAGCATGGAGCCTGTCTACTGCCGCGGGTCGAAGATGGCCAGAGCGGTTGAAGCCGGCCGCGCTTCGGCCTAGCTATGCCGATAAGGTCCAGGGAGGCACTATGACGGCGGTGGCAATCCAGCAGATGGCGGACCGGGTGGCTCAGCTTCTGGAGGAACGGCTGGGCCTCGGGGGCCGTGACCTGTCCGCCAAGTTGAAGCGGGCGGGGCGGAGCCTGCCAAGAAAGGTCCGCGACAGCGGGATGCTGCTTGCGACCTCGGCCGAATGGGCCCGGAACCCGAAGCTACTGGGCCGGATCGACATGGGCGAGGTGAGCGAGGCCTATGATCTGTGCGTCCGCCATCTCATGGCGATCGATCCGGCACGGCGGCGGCGAGATCTGTTTGCGGGGATGATCGGCTCGGTCGGGTTCGGGGTGCTGGCGCTGCTGGTCATCCTGTTTGCCATCCTGGCCTGGCGCGGCGACCTTTAGGACCGGCGGATCGGCAATCGTAGGGTGGGCATATTGCCCACCCTGCGCCCGAGCGGGGATCAGAGCTCCGGGTAGATCGGGAAGCGCTGGCAGAGGGCCTCGACCTCGGCCTTGACCTTGGCCTCGACGGCGGCGTTGCCGTCTTCGCCGTTGGCGGCCAGGCCATCGACAACCTCGATGATCCAGCGGGCGATCTGGCGGAACTCGGGCTCACCGAAGCCGCGCGTGGTGCCCGCGGGGGTGCCGAGGCGGACGCCCGAGGTGATCGTCGGCTTTTCGGTATCGAAGGGGATTCCGTTCTTGTTGCAGGTAATGTGCGCGCGGCCAAGCGCCTTTTCCGTGGCGTTGCCCTTCACGCCCTTCGGGCGCAGGTCCACCAGCATCAGGTGCGTGTCGGTGCCGCCGGTGACGATGTCGAGGCCGCCCTTCATCAGCTCGTCCGCCAGCGCCTTGGCGTTGGCGACGACCTGCTGCTGATAGGTCTTGAACTCCGGCCGCAGCGCCTCGCCGAAGGCCACGGCCTTGGCGGCGATGACATGCATCAAGGGGCCGCCCTGGATGCCCGGGAAGATCGCCGAGTTGACCTTCTTGGCGATGTCCTCGTCGTTCGTCAGGATCATGCCGCCACGGGGGCCGCGGAGCGTCTTGTGGGTGGTCGTCGTTGCGACATGGGCATGCGGGAAGGGCGAGGGATAGAGGCCCGCGGCCACGAGACCCGCGAAGTGGGCCATGTCCACCAGCAGATAGGCGCCGACCGAGTCCGCGATCTCGCGCATGCGCTTGAAGTCGATGATCCGGGGGATCGCGCTGCCGCCGGCGATGATCAGCTTCGGCTTGTGCTCGGTCGCCAGTTCCTGGACCTGGTCGTAGTTCAGTTCGAGGTCCTGCTTGCGGACGCCGTACTGGACCGCATGGAACCACTTGCCGGACTGGTTCGGGGCCGCGCCGTGGGTCAGGTGGCCACCGGCGTCCAAGGACATGCCAAGGATGGTGTCGCCGGGCTTGATCAGCGCCTGGAACACGCCCTGGTTCGCCTGGCTGCCAGAGTTCGGCTGGACGTTGGCGAAAGTGCAGCCGAACAGCTTGCAGGCCCGCTCGATCGCCAGGTTCTCGGCCACGTCGACATACTGGCAGCCGCCGTAATAGCGCTTGCCCGGGTAGCCCTCGGCGTACTTGTTCGTCATCACCGAGCCCTGCGCCTCCATCACGGCGCGAGAGACAATGTTTTCCGAGGCGATCAACTCGATCTCGTGGCGCTGGCGGCCAAGTTCCTGCGTGACGGCGCCAAACAGCTCGGGATCGCGCGAGGACAGGGGTTCGGTGAAGAAGCCGGTGTCGCGGTGCGGTGCGTTCATCGTCATGTCCTCTGGGATAAGAGTTTCGGGGGCTATTTAGATCAGGTGGCGGGTCCGGGAAAGGCAAGAATCCGACATGTGCGGCGATGGGTGCGAAATTTTGTTACCCGGCTGCAGGCCTCCGCGGGGTTGAGTTCCGCGCCCCGGGCGGCCAAGACTGTGAGGCGGCTTGCAGGAGGGCGGCGGGTGCGGATCAGGTTCACGGCAAGCAAGGCCCCGGCGGCGGTCGCGGCACAGGCGGCGCTGGTCCAGCTTTACGGCCAGGCCGAGCCGCGCGCGGCCGAGGTGATCGTCGCGCTGGGCGGCGACGGGTTCATGTTGCAGACCCTGCATGGCGCGCATGGCCGGAGGCTGCCGGTCTATGGCATGAACTGCGGCACGATCGGCTTTCTGATGAACGCCTATGCCGAGGGCAACCTGCCCGAACGGCTGCGCGCGGCCGAGGAGACGGCGATCCATCCGCTGGCGATGCGGGCGGAAAGCGTCAAGGGCCGGGTGACCGAGGCGCTGGCGATCAACGAGGTCTCGCTTCTGCGCCAGGGTCCGCAGGCGGCCAAGCTGCGAGTGCTGGTCGATGGCCGGGTCCGCCTGCCGGAACTGGTCTGCGACGGGGCGCTGGTGGCGACGCCGGCGGGGTCGACGGCCTACAACTACTCCGCGCACGGGCCGATCCTGCCGATCGGATCGGATGTGCTGGCGCTGACGGCGATGTCGGCCTTCCGGCCCCGGCGCTGGCGCGGGGCGCTGCTTCCGTCTACCGCGGTCGTGCGGTTCGAGGTGCTGGAGGGCGAGAAGCGGCCGGTCATGGCGGATGCGGACAGCCGGTCCTCGGTGCGCGATGTGGTCAGCGTCGAGGTGCGGACCGAGCCTTCTATCACCCATCGCCTGCTGTTCGATCCCGGCCACGGGCTGGAGGAACGGCTGATCGGAGAGCAGTTCACCTGACATCGGGCGCAACCGGAAATCCAAACCGGAATTCCGCGAATTCCGGTGCCCGGTGTCAGCCCGCGCGCGCTTTCCAGGCCTCGATCTTGCGGTAAAGCGTCGAGGGCGACACATCCAGCACCCGCGCTGCCCGTGGCACCGACCCGCCCTGCCGCTCCAGCGTCGCCTCGATCAGGCGGCGCTCGGCCTCGGCCAGGGTCAGGCCGACCAGCCCCTCCAGCGGAAGTTCCTCCGCCGGGCGGGGCGGCTCGGGACGGTCGATCAGGCCCGGGCGATCGTCGCCGGTCAGGCCGGGCGGCAGCATCGCGGGCGTGACCAGCCCGCCGGGGTTCAGCACCACGACATTGCGGATCACGTTCAGCAGCTGGCGCACGTTGCCCGGCCAGGGCAGCCGCAGAAGCAGCGCGCGGACCTCGTCCGACAGGCCGTCGAAGGACCGCCCCTCTTCCTCGGCAAAGCGGACCAGCGCGGCTTCGGCGATCTCGATCACATCCTCGCCGCGTTCGCGCAGAGGGGGCATGTGGATCGGCACGACATAAAGCCGGTAGTACAGATCCTCGCGGAACTGGCCGCGGCGGACGGCCTCCATCGGGTCCTGGTTGGTCGCGCAGACTATGCGGACGTTCACCTTGCGCGGCCGCGTCGCGCCCACCGGCTGCACCGTCGAGGTTTGCAGGAAGCGCAAGAGCTTGGTCTGCAGGGCCGGCGCCATCTCGCAGATCTCGTCCAGGAACAGCGTCCCGCCATCCGCCGCCGCCGCCGCCCCCGGCTTGTCGGAAATCGCCCCGGTGAAGCTGCCCTTCATATGGCCGAAGACCTCGGATTCAAGCAGGTCCTGCGGAATCGCGCCGCAGTTCAGCGCGATGAACGGTCCCTGGGCGCGGGCTGAGCTGGCATGGACCGCCAGGGCGCAAAGCTCTTTCCCCGTCCCGCTTTCCCCGGTGATGAACACCGTCGCCATCGAGCGGGCAACCGAGGCGATGGTCGCATGGATCCGCCGCATCGGCTCGGACGAGCCGATGAAACCCGACATGTCGCTGCCCGTGCTGCCGTCGGGGGCCGGGACCGGCAGCTGGCTCGCACGCAGCCGCCGCGTGGCCAGGACATTGCGCACCGCGTCCAGCAGGCGATTTTCGTCCACCGGCTTGACCAGGAAGTCATGCGCCCCGGCCCGCATCGCCTGCACCGCGCGGTTGACCGAGCCATTGGCCGTGATCGCGATCAGGCCGGTCTCGGGCCTTGCGGCCAGAAGCTCTTGCATCAGCTCCAGCCCGTCGCGGTCTGGCAGCACCAGGTCCAGAAGCACGACCGCCGGTTTCAGTGTCTTGAACCGGGCCAGCGCCTCGGTCGCGCTGCTGGCCACCGTCACGGCATATCCGGCCGAGGTCAGGACCGAGCGGTAGACGATCTGCAGCGAGATCGTATCCTCGACCAGCAGGATCGGCGGGCGCGGCAACGTCGACTTCACCATGGCACGGGTCCCGTTGCGGGCGTGGCGCGGACCAGATCCCGCAGGGCGGAAAGCTCGATGGCGAGGCCGGGGCTCAACCCCGCCAGGGCGGCCGGGTCCTGGTCATGCGCCGCGCTGTTCATCTCTTGCGCCAGGTCCTGAAGCGCCAGGGCGCCGCAAGAGCCGCCCAGGGCCATCAGATCATGCGTCGTCTCGCGCAGAAGCGCCCAGTCGGTCCTGCGGGCGGCATCGGTCAGGCGGCTGTCGCAGCTGTCCAGGTCGGCGACCAGTTGCGCCAGCAGGGTCGGCGATATCTCTGGCCCGACCAGTTCGATCAGGCGCAGGAAGCGGGCGCGGTCGAAGCGGCCGGGCAGTGGCGGGGTCCTTTGCATAATGCAAAGGATTGCCGCAAAATGCATCGGCTGTCCAGATCAGTCCCGCGCCAGGCCCAGGGTCTGCAGAGCGACCTTGATCTCGTCCAGGATGACCGGGTCGTCGATGGTCGCCGGCATCTTCCAGGGCTGGCCGTCTGCGATCTTGACCATGGTCCCGCGCAGGATCTTGCCGGACCGAGTCTTGGGCAGGCGGTCCACCACGACGGCGCGCTTGAAGTCGGCCACGGGGCCGATCTGGTCACGGACCAGCTGGACACATTCCTTCACCACCTCGGCATGCGGGCGGTTCGAGCCCTTGTTGAGGCAGAGGAAGCCCAGCGGCGACTGGCCTTTCAGGTCGTCGGCCACTCCGATCACCGCACATTCCGCGACATCTTTGTGGCTTGCCAGCACCTCCTCCATCGCGCCGGTGGACAGGCGGTGGCCCGCGACGTTGATGACGTCATCGGTGCGGGCCATGATGTAGAGATAGCCGTCCGCGTCGATATAGCCCGCGTCGCCCGTCTCGTAATAGCCGGGGAAGTGGTTGAGGTAGGACTTGCGGAAGCGTTCCTCGGCATTCCACAGCGTGGGCAGCGTGCCGGGGGGCAGCGGCAGCCTGACGGCGATGGCCCCCAGTGTGCCGGGGCTGACCGGATGGCCGCCTTCGTCCAGGACCTGCACGTCAAAGCCCGGCATCGGCACGGAAGGGGAGCCGATCTTGACCGGAAGATGCTCGATCCCCAGGGGGTTGGCGGCGATGGCATAGCCGGTCTCGGTCTGCCACCAGTGGTCGATGACCGGCACCTTGAGATGCGTCTGCGCCCAGTGGATGGTATCGGGATCGGCCCGTTCCCCGGCCAGGTAAAGCGCCTGGAGCGAGGGGAGGGGCGGCACCAGCTTCCCCTCGGGGTCGTCACGCTTGATCGCGCGCAGCGCGGTGGGCGCGGTGAAGAAGCTGCGGACCTTGTATTCGTTGATCACCCGCCAGAAGGCGGCGGCGTCGGGCGTGCCGACGGGCTTGCCTTCGTAGACGATGGTGGTGCAGCCGGCGATCAGCGGGCCATAGCAGATGTAGCTGTGGCCGACGACCCAGCCCACGTCGCTCGCGGCCCAGAACACGTCGCCCGCGCCGCAATTGTAGATCGCGCGCATGGTCCAGTTCAGCGCTACCAGATGCCCGGCGGTCGGGCGGACGACGCCCTTGGGCGCGCCGGTCGTGCCGGACGTATACAGGATATAGGCCGGGTGGTTGCCTTCGACCGGCTCGCAGTCGGCGGGGGTGACGCCGTACTGGAACTCATGCCAGGCGACGTCGCGGCCGGGGATCAGCTTGGCGACCTCTTGCTCGCGCTGGAAGATCACGCAGAAATCGGGCTTGTGGGTCGCCTGGTCGATGGCGCTGTCGAGGAGCGGCTTGTAGTGGACCACGCGCGAGGGTTCGATCCCGCAGCTTGCGGCGATGATCGCCTTGGGGGTGCAATCGTCGATCCGCACCGCAAGCTCATGCGCCGCGAAGCCGCCGAAGACGACCGAGTGGATCGCGCCGATCCGTCCGCAGGCAAGCATCGCCTCCAGCGCCTCGGGGACCATCGGCATGTAGATGATGACACGGTCGCCCTTCTGGACGCCCTTTGCCTTCAGCGCGCCCGCAAGGCGGGCAACGCGCTCCTGCAGTTCGGCATAGGTGATGACATGCTTGGTCCCGGTGACAGGGCTGTCATGGATGATCGCGGGTTGCTTGCCGCGCCCGGCAAGGACATGGCGGTCCACCGCGTTCCAGCAGGTGTTGACCTGGGCGTCGGTGAACCACTCGTACAGCGGCGCGCGGCTGTCATCCAGCGCCCGGCTGGGCGGTCTGACCCAGTCGATGCCCCCGGCCGCGCCCAGCCAGAACCCCTCGGGGTCCTTCTGCCACTGCCCGTAAATGTCACATCCCGGCAGGTAGTATGGCTGTTTCCTGAACAGCTCTGGTTTGAGTTTGTGCCAATCCTTCATCGCCTGCAAGGGCGTCTTGCTGCCCAAGGCTGACTGCGGGAGCTGCTGGTTGTAGAGCCAGACATAGCGGTGCAGCGTCGTCTCCAGTTCCTCGCCCGACCGAAAATGGTGGCTTTGCAGCACCTCCTCGATCCGCCCGTTGAAGCGCTCGACCATGCCGTTGGTCTGGGGGGACTTGGGCGGGGTCAGGCGATGCTCGATGCCCAGTTCGGCGCAGAGCTTGTCGAACTCATGCTCGCCCGTCGCGGAGCGCTTGCGCAGGCCGAACAGGCGATCGGTGAACTCTTTTCCGTTATCCGTGAGAATGGTGCGGATGTGGATCGGGCAGGCGCGCTCCAGGTCGCGCAGGAAACGTCGGGCGTTGGCCGCGGTCTTTGCCTTGAAGATACGGATGAAGACCCAGCGGGTCGCACGGTCGATGGCGACGAACAGGTAACGCCGCGAGGTTTCATGAGCCATCTGAGTGGTCATCAGCCTTGTACTGGCGCGTTGCCAGCCAATGGGCGACGGGAGGCTGCGCTGGCGCATCCGCTTTGACCCG
>JBKHWC010000085.1:0-13779 GCA_046569765.1 Alphaproteobacteria bacterium
TCGCGAGCCGCGTCGCCGGTTTCGCAAGCAGTATCTTCTGGTGCTGCTGGTGCCGGTGCTGATGTTCTCGGGCGCGGTCATCGGGATGTATTTCCAGCCGCCGATGCTGCGGGCCTTCTACGCCGTGACCGGCCTGCAACCCGGAGCGGGATCGCAGACGCCCATCGCCCTGCCGCCGAATGTGGAATTGCCGCAGCGCATGGCGGAAACGATGCTGCCCACCGATGTGATCGGACTGGCGCGGATCATGCCCCTGGGCGATGTGTCGGTCGTTGCGGCTCCCTATGGCGCAGGCGATGCGCGGATTGCCGAGATCCTGGTCACCGTCGGCCAGACGGTCGAGAAGGGGACACCCCTGGCCCGGATGGACAATGCCGCGGCGCTGGAAAGCGCGATCCTGACGGCCGAGGCCAATCTGGCGATCCGCGAGGCTGCGCTGCTGCAGACCCGCGCCGCCGTCCAGGCCAGCCGCGACGAGGCGCAGGCTTCGCTGGATCAGGCGATGACCACGGCGGCTGAGGCGGCAGCGACCCTGCAGCGGACCGAAGAGCTTTTCCAGCGCGGCGTCGCCACCCAGACCACCCTGGACGCCGCCCGCACCGCGGCCGAGGGCGCGCGGCTGGCCGTGACCCGGGCCGAGGCGACCTTGGCCCGCTTCTCCTCGGTCGCGCTGGAGGATCAGCCCGACGTCGTGGTCGCCGCCCGGAATGTCGATGCCGGCCGCGCCGAACTGGACCGCGCCCGGCTGGACGTGCAGCGCGCCATCGTCGTCGCACCGATCGACGGGGCGATCCTGGACATCAAGGCCACCCCCGGCCAGCGCCCCTCGGCCGAGGGGATCATGGAGATGGGCGACACCAGCCGCATGATGGCCGAGGTCGAGATCTGGCAGGACCGCATCACCCGGGTCGCGCCAGATCAGCCGGTGGAGCTGGTCTCGGCGGTGCTGGCGCGGTCCTTGCAGGGCAAGGTCGAATCCATCGGTCTGACAGTGGGGCGGCAGGGGCTGATCTCGGATGATGCGGCGGAGAACAAGGATGCGCGGGTGATCCGCGTCCTGGTGGCGTTGGACCCCGAGTCCTCGGCCATCGCGGCCCGGTTCACCAATCTCGAGGTGATCGCCCGCATCGACACCAGCGCCCCCAAGGCAACGCCGTGAAGCGAATCTTGCAGCGACTGCTGGGCCGGTTGCCGATCGGCTGGCTGCAGCTGACGCATAACCGGATGCGCTTTGCCGCGGCGCTGGTGGGCGTGGCCTTCGCGAATGTGCTGGTCTTCGTGCAGCTGGGGATCATGAACTCGATGGCGACGGCAGTGATGAAGCCCTACAGCTTCTTCGACGCCGATGTGATGATCTCGGCCGCCGATGCCAATGGCCTGACCGATGGCGGCAACGTGGCCCGGCAATGGATGCTGCAGGCCCTGGCCGACCCGGATGTGACCGACGGCATGGGCCTTTTCATCGGCAACACGCCCTGGGACCGGCCGGATACGGATATCAGCCTGACGACCTTCGGGGTGGATCCGGCGAAACCCGACTTCCTGGCCTCGGACAACATCACCGACTCGCATCTGCTGCAGGTCCAGGATGCCGCTCTGATCGACCGGCTGGCCCGCGGGATACGGCGCGACAATGCAGCGGCGATTCGACCCCAGTCCCCCCTTCAGTTCGAGACGCAGGGCCGCACGCTGACGGTCTATTCCACTTTCGCGGGCGGTGGCGGGTTCGGGGGGGACGGCTACATGATCGTCTCGGACCAGACCTTCCTGTCGCTTCTACCCGCGCGCCGGTCGTCGGCCCCGGACCATATCCTGCTGAAACTGCGTCCCGGCGCGGATGTCGAGGCGGCCGTCGCCCGGCTGCACCAGCTGATCTCGGACCCGGCGCTGCGGATCCGCAGCTATGACGACGCAGCACAAGAGGAACTGACCTACCAGCAGACCAAGCGGCCCACGGGCGTGATCTTCGGCTTTGGCGTGCTGATCGGCGTGCTGGTCGGGCTGGTCATCGTCTACCAGGTGCTGTCCTCGGACGTGGCGGACCACCTGCGGGAATATGCCACCTTCAAGGCGATGGGCTATGGCCAGGGTTTCTTCTTCGGCATCGTCCTGGAAGAGGCGCTGATCCTGGGCGTGCTGGGCTTCCTGCCCGGCGTCACCATCGGCGCCACCATCCTGACGGTGATGGGCAAGGTCACCACCCTGCCCCTTGCCGTCACGCCGGGAATGGCGGTCACGGTCTTTGTCGGTACCGTGGTCTTCTCGGCCGTCTCCGGCGCCATCGCCACCCGCCGCCTGGCTGCCGCCGATCCGGCGGACCTGTTCTAGAGGCCGCCATGGACCGATCCCCCATCGTGAAGACCGCGGGCCTGAACCACTGGTTCGGGCAGGGCGCGGCGCGCAAGCAGGCGCTGTTCGACATAAACCTGACGCTTGAGCGCGGCAGTTTCACCGTGCTGATGGGCCCCTCCGGCTCGGGCAAGACGACACTGCTGACGCTGATCGGCTGCCTGCGCGCGGTGCAGGACGGCCAGCTGGCGCTGCTGGGCCAGGAACTGAAGGACGCCGACACGGCGACGCTGGTGCGGATGCGGCAGCGGCTGGGGTTCATCTTCCAGGCGCACAACCTGCATGAAAGCCTGACCGCCCGGCAGAACGTGATCCTGGGCGCCCAGGTCCATCCGGGCGTGCCGGACGACCTCGCCTCTCGCGCGGCCGAGCATCTGCTGGGCCTCGTCGGTCTGGCCGATCGGGTGGACTACCTTCCCGCGAACCTGTCCGGCGGGCAGAAGCAGCGCGTTGCCATCGCCCGCGCCCTGGTCGGGGGTCCGGCCCTTCTTCTGGCGGACGAGCCGACCGCGGCGCTGGACAAGGACAGCGCGGCCGAGGTGATCGACCTCTTCCGCCGCCTTGGCGCCGCCCGGGGGATGACCACCCTTCTGGTCACGCACGACAACCGCATCCTCGACCGCGCCGACCGGATCCTCACGCTGGAGGACGGCCGGATCGTGGCCGACGAGATCCGACGCGGCGACTGAGGGCAGCCCCCATGCCGGACGGCGGTTGACAGGCCGCACCCGCGCGGGCACGGGACAGCGCGCGCCCGGCATGGTCGCCACGCAGAGAATCAACCCCGACGGATGAACATGACTCTCTTTCTCGGCCTTTGCGTCGGCCTTTCCCTGACTCTGATCCTTCTGGGCTATCTGATGGACCGCGGCGGGATTTTGGGCCGGGTAAACGGGGCCAATGGCCTGCCGATCCTCGTCGCGGTGATCGTCTCGTTCCTGTTCTCGCTGGTTGTGGCGCTGATTGCCGGCATTTTCGGGGGTTGGGCGATGCTGGGCTGGATCCTGCTTCTGACCCTCCCCTATCACCTGGGACTTTTCGCGTTTCTGGTCTGGCGGCTGCAAAGCCTGGCCACCCGGGTGGCCAAGGCCGACCGGGGCGAGTGACGGCACGGACCCGGGGGAACGGCCGCGGCAGGATCGCCACCGCGGCACTCCGTGTATCTCGGAAAGCCGCGACAGCGGATGTTGGCCTCCATGACCTGAATCAAGGTTGGATTTCCTCGGGGTGCCGATAGTCTTTCCATGCCCGACGCAGTCGGGAAACGGATGATCGGCCCGGCTTGCGGTTCCCGGACATCGTGGAGGTGGCGATGCCCTATGCTGTCATCAGGAAACAGGCATCGGCCGATGGGGCTTTGCCCACCGGCTGGAAGGCTGCGCGGGGGCGGCTGGCGGGCCTTCCCGGCGGCGGCCTGAACATCGTGCATGAAGCGGTCGACCGTCATGTCGCTGCCGGCCACGGCGCGCAGGACGCGCTGATCTGGCTGGGCCGTGAGGGCGAGCGCCGTGTCCTGACCTACGCAGATCTCGCACGCGAGGCTGCCCGCTTCGCCCATGTGCTACGCGCCCATGGCATCGCGGCGGGTGAGCGGCTGTTCCTGCTGGCGGATCGCGTGCCTGAACTGTACGCCGCCACCCTGGGCGCCATGAAGGCCGGGGTGGTGGTGAGCCCGCTTTTCGCCGCCTTCGGCCCCGAACCCGTGCGGGCGCGAATGGAAATCGGGGGCGCCTCGGTCCTTGTCACGACCTAGGCCCACTACCGCCGCAAGGTCGCCGACTGGCGGGCGACCATGCCTTCGCTGAAGCTGGTGCTGATCCTCGGCGACACCGCGCCCGAGGGCTGCATCGCACTTGGCCCGGCGATGGCCGCGATGCCGGACAGCTTCGCCACCCATCCCACGCGGCCCGAGGATACGGCGCTGCTGCATTTCACCTCGGGCACCACCGGCTTGCCCAAGCCCCTGCCGGGGATCGAGGCCGGGATCGTGACCCGCGACGGCGACGGCGTCGTGGAACAGCCCGACGGCAGCATCGGCGAACTGGCCCTGCGACCCGGCTGGCCGTCGATGATGCGCGCCTACCTTGGCCAGCCCGAGCGTTATGCCAAATGCTTCGTGGGCGGCTGGTACCTGACCGGCGACCTCGCCATGCGGGACACAGACGGCTACTACTGGTTCGTCGGCCGGGCGGATGATCTCATCAAATCCTCCGGCCACCTGATCGGCCCGTTCGAGGTCGAAAGCGCCCTGATCGAGCATCCCGCCGTGGCCGAAGCCGCGGGGATCGGCATCCCGGATGAAACCGCGGGCGAGGTGGTCAAGGCCTTCGTGGCCCTGAAGGCCGGATATGCGGCGGGCGAAGCACTGGAACGCGACCTGCGCGGCCACGCCCGCAAGCGCCTGGGCGCCGCCGTCGCCCCGCGCGAGATCGTTTTTCGCGACAGCCTGCCGCGCACGCGCTCGGGCAAGATCATGCGGCGGCTTCTGCGCGCGCGAGAGCTTGGCCTGCCGGAAGGTGACCTGTCCACGCTGGAAGGGGATGCAAGATGACCAAGGTGAAACTTGACCACACCCATGCCCGCGACCTGCTGCGCGGCATGATCCGCATCCGCCGCTTCGAGGAAAAGTGCTACGAGCTTTACACCCAGGAAAAGATCCGCGGCTTCCTGCATCTTTACGACGGCGAGGAGGCGGTGGCCGTGGGCGTCTCGGCCGCGCTGGAGGTTCGTGACCGGGTGGTCTCGACCTACCGCGAGCATGGCCATGCGCTGGCGCGTGGGCTTAGCATGGAATCCGCTTTGGCCGAGATGTACGGCAAGGCGACCGGCTGCGCGGGCGGGCGCGGGGGGTCGATGCACCTGTTTGACGCCGAGACGAACCTTTACGGCGGCAATGCCATCGTCGGCGGCGGCCTGCCGCTGGCGGTGGGGCTGGGCCTCGGCGACCGGATGCGGGGGCAAGACCGGGTGACCGCCTGCTTCTTCGGCGACGGCGCGCTGGCCGAGGGCGAGTTCCATGAATCGATGAACCTTGCCGCGCTGTGGCAACTCCCGGTGCTGTTCGTGCTGGAGAACAACCTTTACGCCATGGGATCGGCCGTGGCGCGGGTGCAGGCGAACACCGATTTCGCCCCCCGCGCCGCCAGCTACGGGATGCCCGCCGAAAGCGTGGACGGCAACGACGTGGTGGCGGTCGAGGCGGCGGCGCGGCGGCTGGTCGAGGCCGCGCGCGCCGGGGGTGGTCAGCAGTTCCTGGAATGTCGCACCTACCGCACGCGCTCCCATTCCATGTTCGACGCCGAGAAATACCGCGACAAGGCCGAGGTCGCGGAATGGCGCAAACGCTCGCCCATCACCCGCTTCCAGTCCTGGCTTCTGGACAACAACCTGATGCACCAGGCCGAAGTCGATGCCATCGAGGCCGAGATCGAGGCGCAATTGCAGAATGCCGTTGCCGCTTGCGAACAGGCCCCGTTCGAGCCGGTCGAGACCCTGACCCGGCATGTGACGGCCGAGACCCGGCCCGCCCCGCCTGCGCCAGCCCCGCCCTCGGCCCCGGTGGACAGCACCTATCGCGACTGCTGCCGCGCCGCGCTGACCGAGGCGCTTCTGTCCGATGATCGCGTGTTCCTGATGGGCGAGGATGTCGGCGCCTATGGCGGCTGCTATGCGGTCTCGCTGGGGCTGCTCAAGGAGTTCGGCCCCGACCGCATCCGCGACACGCCGCTGTCCGAATCCGCCTTCACCGGCGCGGGGATCGGCGCGGCGCTGGCCGGACTGCGCCCGATCGTCGAGATCATGACCGTCAACTTCGCGCTCCTCGCGCTGGACCAGATCCTGAACACCGCCGCCACGATCCGCCATATGTCGAACGGGCAGTTCGGCGTGCCGCTGGTGATCCGCATGGCCACCGGCGCCGGGCGGCAGCTTGCGGCGCAACATTCCCACAGCCTTGAGGCCTTCTTCGCCCATATCCCCGGCCTGCGCGTCCTGGCCCCCGCCACGCTGGAGGACGCCCGCGGGATGCTGGCGACCGCGTTGCAGGACCCCGACCCGGTCATCATCCTGGAGCATGTCATGCTCTACAACATGAGCGGCAAGATCGCGGCCAATGCGGGCGCGGTGGACATCGACCGCGCCGTGATTCGCAGGCCGGGGCGCGATGTGACGCTGATCTCGTGGTCGCATTGCCTGTGGAAGACGCTCGAAGCCGCCGAGCCGCTTGCGAGGGACGGGATCGAGGCCGAAGTCATCGACTTGCGCTCGCTGCGGCCCCTGGACGAGGCAACGATCACCGGCTCGGTCGCCCGCACGCGCCGGGCCGTCGTGGTGGATGAAGGCTGGCGCAGCGGGTCGCTTTCCGCCGAGATCGCGGCCCGGCTGCAAGAGGCCTGCTTCTGGCATCTCGACGCGCCCATCGCCCGCGTCTGTTCCGCCGAGGTGCCGGTGCACTATGCCAAGCACCTGGAAACCGCCGCCCTGCCCCAGGTCGCCGATATTGTCGCAGCCGTGAAGGCCCTGCCGGGGTTGCCGACATGACCGTGTTCACCATGCCGTCGCTGGGCGCCGATATGGAGTCGGCAAAGCTGGTCGAATGGCTGGTGAAACCCGGCGACCCCGTCGCGCGGGGCGATATCGTCGCCGTGGTCGAGACCCAGAAGGGCGCCATCGAGATCGAGATCTTCGAAGCGGGAACGATCACGGAACTGGTGGCCGAGATCGGCCAGACCCTTCCCGTCGGCGCCCCGCTGGCCCACCTGCGCGGCGCTGGCGAGGTGGCCGCCGCCGCTCCTGCCCCCGCCATGCCTGAGCTCGCGGCGGAACCCGTCCCGGCCGCCCCGCCCCTCCGGGCGGCGCCCCCCTCCAGGGGGGCGGTCCTTGCCTCTCCCGCCGCACGGGCGCTGGCCGCAGAACTTGGCCTTGCGCTAGAGGCGGTGAGCGGCTCGGGTCCTGGGGGCGCGGTGCTGCTGGCCGATGTCGAACGCCACCGGGAGGCCCCGCAGGCCCCCGACCGGCCCGCCCCCGACCGCCCTGACCCGGATCGCCCTGCCCCCGACCGGCCCACGACGGGCAGGCCCGGCCTCGACCTGGCCGAGATGCGCCGGGCCATCGCCGCCGCGATGAGCCGCTCCAAGCGCGAGATCCCGCATTACTATCTGTCGCATGAGATCGACCTGCAGGCCGCGCAGGACTGGCTGACCGCGACAAATGCCGACCGCATGCCCGACCAGCGCCTGCTGATGGGCGCGATCCTGCTGCGCTCCACCATCCGCGCCCTGGCCAAGGTGCCCGAGCTGAACGGCCGGTTCGAGAACGGGACCTTCACCCCCTCCCCCGCCATCAACTGCGGTCTGGCCGTCGCGATGCGCGGCGGCGGGCTGATTGCGCCCGCCATCCTGGACGCTCAGGACATGGACCTGGACCAGATCATGCAGGCGATGCGCGACCTTGTGACCCGCACCCGCAACGGGCGGCTGCGCAACAGCGAACTGACGCTGGGGACGATCACGGTGTCCTCGCTGGGCGAAACCGGCGTCGATACGCTGAGCGGAGTAATCTACCCGCCCCAGGTCGCCCTGGTGGGCTTCGGCACGCCGCGCCGCAAGCCCATGGTCCGCGACGGCGCGGTGTTGCCCCGGCTGGCCATTACCGCCACGCTTGCCGCCGACCACCGGGCCAGCGACGGCCGCCTCGGTGCCCGGTTCCTTGCCGAAATCGACCACCTGTTGCAGGAGCCCGAAACCCCATGACCGACCTGCGCGCCGCCTGCATCGAAGACCTTACCGCCGTAGCGCCCGACCTTGACGCCGCGGCCATCGGGGATGGGGACCACCTGCAGGACGACCTCGGGCTGGATTCGATGGATTTCCTGAACCTCGTCAGTGCCCTGCACAAACGCTTTGGCCTGCCGATCCCCGAGGTCGATTACCCCCGGCTTGCGACTCCGGCCAAGGCGGTGGCCTATCTGGCCGAGAAGCTGGGCTGAAACCCACCCCGCGACCGACCATCGACGACCTGCGCGACGCCTATGCGCCCGACGCGCCGATGCGGGTCACCCGCGCCCCGGCGGTACTGGTGAGGGCCAAGCGGGCAGACCACGCCTTTCTGCGGGGCGTCAGTCAGCCCGCGTAGGGGTCTTCCAGCGCCGGAATGACCTTGCCGGTGCAATCGCCGAACCCGATGGTATAGCCGTCGCCCCGCGCAGCCCCACGCAGCGTCAGCGTGTCGTTGTCGGCAATGAAACTGCGCGTGCCGCCATCCACCGCAAAGGGCTCCTTGCCGCCCCAGCTGATCTCCAGCAGGCTGCCGCGGCTCTCCTTCGTCGGACCCGAGATCGTGCCCGAGCCCAGCAGGTCGCCCGTGTTCATCGCGCAGCCCGACGTGGTGTGATGCGCCAGCTGCTGCGCCGCAGAATAGTACATCTCGGCATAGTTGGTGCGGCTGATGATCGTCTCGCGGCCGCCTTCGGGCGTCAGGCCGACCTCCAGCGCGATGTCGTACAGCATCGGGCGCGGCTCATGCAGATAGGGCAGCAGCGGTACTTCCCGGGCAGGGGTCGAGGTGCGGAACGGCTCCAGCGCCGCCTTCATCACGATCCAGGGCGAGATCGTGGTGGCCGTCGCCTTGGCCTGAAATGGCCCTAGCGGCTGATATTCCCAGGCCTGGATGTCGCGCGCCGACCAGTCGTTCAGCAGCACATAGCCGAAGATCATCTCGTCGGCGGTTTCCACCGTCACCGGCCGCCCGTGTTCCGACGGCAGGCCCACCACGGCCCCCATTTCGAGTTCAATGTCGAACCGTGCCGAGGGCGCGAAGCGCGGCACGGCGTCATCCGGGCCTTTCAGCTGCCCCCAGGGCCGCCGCACCTCGGTGCCCGACACCACCACCGAGGACGCCCGCCCGTTGTAGCCGATGGGGATATGCAACCAGTTCGGCGGCAGGGCATTCTCGGCCCCGCGGAACATCGTGCCCACGTTGAAGGCATGGTTCCGACCCGCGTAGAAGTCGGTGTATTCCGACACCAGGAACGGCAGATGCAGCTGCGCGCCAGCGATCGGTACCAGATGCGGCTCGACCGCTGCCCGCGCGACCGATCCCTCGGCGAGCAGCTCCGCCAGCCGCGCGCGCAGCGCGGCCCAGACGGCAGGACCGGCCGCCATCAGTTCGTTCCAGAACGGAACGTCCAGATAGGGCCCGCCCTCTAGCGCCAGAAGCCCTTCGGCTTCCAGCGCCGAGACGTCGACGATCATCTCGCCCAGCGCGACACCGCAGCGCGGCGCCTCGTCGCCCAGGCTGAACACCCCGCAGGGCAGGTTGTTCAGTGGAAACGGGCAGTCCGGCGCGTTGGCGCTTTCCACCCAGGAACGGATCAGGGACATGCCGGGTCTTCCTTTCATTTGCTTTCGTCGCGCAGCAGGCGTCACTTCACCCCGGGCGTACCGTCGAACTTCTTCTCCAGGCTGCCCCAGCAGTCGATGTAATCTTCCTGCAGATGACCCGCCTGCGCCGCGAAGGGCGTCAGATGCTGCGGGAAACGGGTCTCGAACATGAAGCTCATGGTCTCGTCCAGCTTCTCGGGCTTCAGCTCGGCGTTCGAGGCGCCCTCGAAGGCGTTCTGGTCCGGCCCATGCGGCAACATGCAGTTGTGCAGGCTCATCCCGCCCGGAGCAAAGCCCTGCGGCTTCGCGTCATACTGGCCGTAGATGTTCCCCATCAGCTCGGACATGACGTTCTTGTGGTACCACGGCGGGCGGAAGGTGTTCTCGGCCACCATCCAGCGCTCGCGGAACAGCACGAAGTCGATATTGGCCGTCCCCTCCACGCCCGAAGGCGCGGTCAGCACGGTGAAGATCGACGGATCGGGATGGTCGAACAGGATCGAGCCGACCGGGCAATAGGTCCGCAGGTCATACTTGCAGGGCGCGTAATTGCCGTGCCAGGCCACCACGTCCAGCGGCGAATGGCCGATCTCGGTCACATGGAACTGGCCGCACCATTTCACCGTGACGGTCGAGGGCACTTCGCGGTCCTCGAAAGCCGCGACCGGGGTCTTGAAGTCCCGCCGGTTCGCCATGCAGTTCGCGCCGATCGGGCCACGGCCGGGCAGCATGAATTTCTGGCCATAATTCTCGCACACGAAGCCGCGGCAAGGACCGTCCAGCACCTCGACGCGATAGACCAGCCCGCGTGGCAGGATGGCGATCTCCTTCGGCTCCAGGTCGATGATCCCCAGCTCGGTGCAGAACCGCAGCCGACCCTCCTGCGGGACGACCAGAAGCTCGCTGTCGGCCGAGAAGAAATATTCGTCCCGCATCGACTGGGTCACCAGGTAGATATGGCTCGCCATGCCGGTCTGGGTGTTCACATCGCCCGCCGTGGTCATCGTCCGCATCCCGGTGATCCAGGTCAGCGGCTCGGCCGGGACGGCAATCGGGTCCCAGCGGTACTGGCCCAGGCTGATGATGTCCGGGTCGATGCAGGGCGCCGATTTCCAGTGCGGCACCTCGATCTTGCGGAAACGGTGGGTGTGCTTGACGCTCGGGCGGATGCGGTAGCACCAGGTCCGCTCGTTCTGGTGGCTCGGCGCGGTGAAGGCCGTGCCGGAAAGCTGCTCTCCGTACAGCCCATAGTTGCATTTCTGCGGCGAATTCATCCCCTGCGGCAGCGCGCCCGGCAGAGCCTCGGTTTCGAAGTCATTGCCGAACCCGGGCATATAGCCCTCATGCGGCCCGAGAGCAGAGGCCGCGCGGATCATGCCTTTCGCCAAATCGAAGATGCTCATCAGGGTCTCCCTTACTCTGATTGCGATCGCGCGCTTATTCATTGCATTTGCAACAAAGTCAAGGTTGAATGGGCGCATGGGCTGTGAAGAACTGGCCTCGCACATCAACCCGGACGCTGGCCTATGACCTCTTTCGTGCTGAACGATTTCCTGCCCTATCGCATCGCCGTCACCGCAGCGCGGATCAGCCGCGCCTTCGAACGGCGCTATATGGCCGAGACCGGGTTGTCGGTCTCTGAATGGCGCGTGATGGCCCATCTTCTGAACGAGGCGGAAATCTCGGTCCGCGAGATCGAGGCACGGGTCGACATGGAGAAATCCAAGGTCAGCCGCGCCGCCTCGCGGCTGGAGGCAGAGGGGCTGATCACCAAGGTCGTGAACCCAGAGGACAGGCGCCTTGTGTCCCTGTCGCTGACCGACAAGGGACGCGCCCTCATGGACCGCCTGATCCCGATGGCCAACACCTTCCAGGCCGAGTTGAAGGCGCTTCTCGGCCAAGAGGGGGCCGCCTTCGACGCCGCCCTGACCACCCTGATGAAAGGCAAGTTGTGACGATCCTTTACGACTACTGGCGGTCTTCGGCAGCCTACCGCCTGCGCATCGCGCTGGCCTATCTGGGCGAGGCGCACGAGAGCGTGGCGGTGGACCTTCTGACCGGCGCTCAGCGCGGCGCGGACAACCTGCAGCGCAATCCGCAGGGCCTTGTCCCGACGCTGGACATCGACGGTCAGCGGCTGACCCAGTCCCTGGCGATCCTGGAATATCTGGACGAGACGCGGCAGGCCGGCTTCCTGCCGCCGGATCCGGTCGGCCGAGCCCGGGTCCGCGCGCTGGCCTATGCCGTCGCGATGGAGATCCACCCGGTCTGCAACCTCCGCGTCGCGCGCTTCGCGCAAGAGGCTTCGGGCGGTGCGATTGGCATGGAAGGCTGGATGCAGCACTTCATCCCCCTCGGCCTTGCCGGGGTCGAAGGCTTGCTGGACCACCCGGCCACCGGCCCCTTCTGCCACGGCGACCAGCTGGGCCTTGCGGATATCTGCCTTGTGCCGCAGGTCTACAATGCCCGCCGCTGGGAGGTCGACCTGACCCCCTTCCCCCGCATCCGCGGCATCATCGCCGCGCTGGAGGAACTGCCCGCCGTCCAGGCGGCGCATCCCGACCGCTGGAAACCCTGACGCGGTCCCCAGCATGGGCGGGCAGAGGGGTGCCTCTGCCCGCCCCGGTTTCCTGGATCAAGCCTCGCTCGCGGCGATCTGGCCAATGACATAGCCAAAGGTCAGCGCCGGCCCCAGAGTGATGCCTGGCCCAGGATACGCCCCAGACATGATCGAGTTGATGTCGTTGCCACAGGCGAACAGGCCCGGGATCACCGCGCCGTCGCGGGTCTTCACCCTGCCCTGGGCCGTGATGTCCAGGCCCATCGAGGTGCCGATATCGCCCGGAAAGATCTCGATCGCGTAGAACGGCCCCTGCAACGGACGCAGGCAGGGGTTCGGCTTGTTCTCGCCATCGCCCAGATAGCGCTGATAGCTGGTCGAGCCCTTGCCGAAGGCCGGATCCTCGCCCCGCGCCGCGCTCTCGTTGAAACTGGCCACGGTCTGGCGCAGCCCCTTGGGCGCGATGCCGCATTGCCGGGCCAGCCCCTCCAGCGTCGCGTCGCGCTTGAGGTAGCCGCTTGCGATGTGCCGCCCGATCCGCGCCGGGAAGGCATGCGCTGCCCCCAGCCCATAGCGGCGCAGCGCCGCGTGATCGGCGATCAGCCAGGCCGACCGCTGCCCCTCGTCCAACAGTTTCCCGATCAGGCCCTGGACGAAATCGTGGTAGCTCGAGGCCTCGTTGACGAAGCGCGCGCCGTCATGGCCCACCGCGATCACGCCGGGTTTCGCACGGTCCAGGAACAGATGCGGGAAGGGCCGCGTCGAGCCGTCCGCGTTGCGCAACAGCGAAACCGGCGTCCAGAACCCGCCGTTCGAGTTGCTGTCGACGAAGGCCGCGCCAATCGCCTCGGCCGCGGCGATCGCCCCGCCGGTGCCGGTGGCGGGCGACATGGAATAATGCGGCAGGCCGCGCTTCACATGGTCGAAGGTCTGCGCGCGCCGGGTGGCATCCTGCGGATAGCCGCCCGCGGCCAGCATGACCCCGCGCGTCGCGGTGATCCGGCGCAGTCCCTTCGGCCCCTTGACCTCGGCCCCGATCACGCGGCCGGTTTCGTCCTGCAGCAGCCGCACCAGCTCGTGCCCCGTGCACAGCGGGATTTCCTGCGTCAGAACCGTCTTGGCCAGCCGCCCGGAAACCGCCGCCCCCATGACCAGCCGGGTGTTGCGCCCCCAGGCCATCCGGTCGCGCAGATAGCGCAGCACGGTCCGCGTGGCATAGGTGAAGGACTTGGCCGACCGGGTCATCCGCAGGAAATGAAAGATATCCGGCCGACCCAGCGGCAACCCGCCCAGGATGGTGAAATCCGCAATCGGAGGCCGCATCCGGTACAGATCGGCCCCAAGTTCCCGGCCGTCGAAATCATGCGCGTCCAGCGCCCGCCCGCCCTCGGTCGCGCCTTCGGCATCCGGGTGATAGTCCGGCGACACGGCCCGATGAGCCATCTGCAGCGCGGTCTTCTCGTGGAAAAAGCCGATCGCCTCGGGCCCCTT
>JBKHWC010000086.1:0-13518 GCA_046569765.1 Alphaproteobacteria bacterium
GGTCACGCCCATCATCACCGGCAGCTTGATGCCGAACCACTGGGTTGCGCCCAGGCTCTGGATCAGGGTGACCAGGCCGCAGACGAAGAGGTCGGCCGAAATCAGGAAGGCGACATCGGCGGGTTCCAGTTTCAGCGCGCGGCCAACGATGAGCGGCACGGCAACGGCGCCGGCGTACATGACGAGGACATGCTGCAGGCCAAGCGTGAAGAGCTTGGGCGGTGGCAGCATCTCGTCCACGGGATGCGTGGTGGTCATTCGGTTTCCTTTTCCCTCGGGGCTGTTGTGTTTCGCGCCGTCTGCGCATTGCCCCTGCATGCGCTCCGGTTAGGGGGCCCCGCTCAGGGGGCAAGGACCGTCCAGGGTTCGCTGTAACGGTATTCTTCGAGGTTCGGCGTCGGGCCGATGCGGTCGACCACGGCGAAACGGCCGGGGGCGTGGAGGGGGGTCAGGACGCCGTGCCAGGTGCCCCGGTGCAGGTTGATGCCCTGCGTGCCATCGGTCAGGAAGGCTTGCGGTTCGGCCTTTGGCGAGGTGGCGACAATGACGAGGAACGGGTTTTCCGACATCGGCAGAAAGGCCTGCGAGCCGTCGGGGTGACGCTCGATCAGGTCGAATGTGTAGGGCAGCGCGCGGGGTTCGGCCTGGAAGATCGAGATGCCGGCGCGGCCTTCGGGACCGAAATCCAGCGTCGCGCGGTCGTGGTGGCGGCGGCAGAGGCCGGCGTTGATCAGGCGGAAGTCGCCGGTCGCGTCCAGCACGTCGCCGAAGGGAGCGAAGGCCTGGGCGGTGAGGGGAAGGGGGCGCAGGGTTTTCATGCGTGGTGCCCCCGTATGGCGACGGACCGGGGGCCAGCCCCCGGACCCCCGGGATATTTGAGCAAAGATGAAAGGCTCATCGGGCAGGACCGAAGGCGCCGGGGCCGCGCAGTTTGGCGTGGCGGTTGACGTCCTTGTAAAGAAGGTACCGGAAGCGGCCTGGACCCGCGGCATAGCAGGCCTGCGGGCAGTAGGCGCGCAGCCACATGAAATCGCCTGCCTCGACCTCGACCCAGTCCTGGTTCAGCTTGTAGACGGCCTTGCCTTCCAGGACATAGAGGCCGTGTTCCATGACATGGGTTTCCTCGAAGGGGATCACCCCGCCGGGCTGGAAGGTCACGATGTTGACATGGGCGTCGTGGCGGATGTCGTCGGGTTCGACGAAGCGGGTGGTGCCCCAGCGTTCGCCGGTGTCGGGCATCCAGCGGATGGGGACGTCGCGTTCGTTGATCACGAAGGCCTGCGGCGCGGGCACGCCAGGGGCGGGTTCGTAAATCTTGCGCAGCCAGTGGAAGCGGGTGGGCTGGGTGCCTTCGGCGAGAAGGGTCCAGCGAGAGCCTGCGGGGATGTAGGCGTAGGAGCCGTCTTCCATCTCGTAGCCGGTGCCGTCGATGGTCAGGGTCGCAAGCCCGCCGGTGAAGAAGAGCCAGTGCTGCGCCCCGGTTTCGGCGTCGGGGGCGTCGGAGCCGCCGCCGGGGGCGACTTCCATGACGTATTGGGAGAAGGTCTCGGCAAAGCCGGACATGGGGCGGGCGATCAGCCAGAGTTTCGTCTTGTCCCAGCCGGGCAGGTAGCTGGTGACGATGTCTGAAAAGCAGCCCCTGGGGATGAAGGCATAGGCGGTGGTGAAGACCGCGCGCTGGGTCATCAGGGCGGTTTGCGGAGGCAGGCCGCCGGGGGGCGTGTAGTAGGGGCTCATGGCAGTTGGTCCTTCAGGCGCAGTTCGGCGATGCGTTCCACCTGACGGCAGGCGGTGGCGAATTCGGTGGCGGTGTCGTTCTGGATTCGGGTCTGGAAGGCGTCCAGGATCGACGCCTTGGTGTTGTCGCGGACGGCGATGATGAAGGGGAAGCCGTGCTTGGCGACGTAGGTTTCGTTCAGGCGCTGGAAGCGGCTTCGCTCCTCGTCGGTCAGCGCGTCGAGGGCGGCGCTGGCCTGTTCGGCGGTCGACTCGGGGGTCAGGCGCTTGGCCGCCGCGAGTTTCCCGGCGAGGTCGGGGTGGGCGCGCAGGACGCCGAGGCGTTCGTCGGGGCTTGCGCTGCGGAAGATGCGGGTCAGGGCGTTGTGGAGGCCCGTGGCGCTGTCATGGGCGGGGCCGAGTTCCAGGTCGAAGGCGCGGTCGGCGATCCAGGGGGAATGTTCGAAGATCGAGCCGTATTTCTGCACGAAGCGGTCACGCGACATCTGGCTGGGGCGCTCGAACCGCTTGTGCGGATGGGTCTTGCGCCAGTGATCCGCGATGTCGATCCGCCGGGGGAACCAGACGCCGTCGTGGCCGCGGGCATAGTCGAGGAAACGCTTCAGTCCCGCGATCTTGCCGGGGCGGCCGATCAGGCGGTTGTGCAGGCCGATGGAGAACATCTTGGCGGCACCGGCCTGCCCTTCGGCGTAAAGCGTGTCGAAGCTGTCCTTGAGATACTGGAAGAACTGCTCGCCCGTGATGTAGCCCGGTGCGGTGGCGAAGCGCATGTCGTTGGCTTCCAGCGTATAGGGGATCACCAGCTGGTCGTGGTCGCCGTATTCGCGCCAGTAGGGCAGATCGTCGTCGTAGGTGTCGGAAATCCAGGCCAGGCGGCGGGTCTCGGCCGTCAGCCGCACCGTGTTCATCGAGCAGCGGCCAGTGTACCAGCCCTGCGGGGGTTCGCCCACGACTTCCTCGTGCAGGCGGAAGCTCTCGGCGATCTGGGCGGCCTCCTCGGCCTCGGGCATGTCGCGGTGGTCGACCCATTTCAGGCCATGGGAGGCGATTTCCCACCCGGCGGCCTTCATCGCGGCGACCTGTTCGGGGTTGCGCGCGAGCGCCGAGGTCACGCCGTAGATCGTGACGGGGATGTCCATGCTGGTGAAGAGCCGATGCAGCCGCCAGAACCCGGCGCGGGCGCCGTAGTCGTAGATCGACTCCATGTTCCAGTGGCGCTGGCCGGGCCAGGGGGCGGCGCCGGCGATGTCGGAGAGGAACGCCTCGGACTGGGCGTCGCCGTGGAGGATGTTGTTCTCGCCGCCCTCTTCGTAGTTGAGGACGATCGACACGGCGATCTTCGCGCCGCCGGGCCAGCGCGCGTCGGGGGGATTGGGGCCGTGGCCTCGGAAATCGCGGGGATAACGGTGCAAGGGAATGTCCTCCTGCGGGTAGATTAGGGCAGGTTGCGTGAAGATATTTTCAGCTTTTCGCGAAAGGTCATATGTGCGCAATGCGGGGTCCCCGGGCGCGGGGTTTCGTGGTCAGATGCCGCAAAATGGAGGGCAGGATGGGACGACTGTCGACGCATGTGCTGGATACCGCGCGGGGCAAGCCCGCGGCGGGGGTGAGGATCGCGCTGTACCGGCTGACGGGCGAGGGGCGCGCGCTGGTGCGCGAGGTCGCGACCAATGCCGACGGGCGCACCGACGGGCCGCTGCTGGAAGGTGCCGCGCTGGAGGCCGGGGTCTATGAGCTGGTCTTCGCCGCGGGCGATTATCTGCGGACCAGTGGTCAGGCGGGGGCGGGCGTGCTGTTTCTGGACGAGATCCCGATCCGTTTCGGCGTCCCGGATGCGGGCCAGCACTATCATGTGCCGCTGCTGATCTCGCCCTTCGGCTATTCCACCTATCGCGGGTCCTGATCCGGGGCGGCCGTCGTGCCGCCGACGTGAGTCCGGGCACTGGCCAGGTCGTGAAACCGTCACTTGCGGTTGACGGTTTATGGGTATCTTGTATTGCGGTCGATTATCGGGGTTAAGGAGAACCGCATGTTTCGCATGACGTCATATTTGGCCGCTCCGGCCGTTGTTTTCTTGATGGGCAGCACTGCCTCCTTCGCGCTTACCGCGGATCAGGTGTGGCAATCCTGGAAGGACGCGGGCGCGGCGGTCGGGCTGGAAGTCACCGCTGCGACCGAGAACAACTCGGGCGGCGTGCTGACGCTGAACGGCGTGTCGATCGCGCCTGCAGGGATGCCCGGCATCACCATTTCCGACATGACGCTGACCGAGGGGTCGGACGGGGCCGTCACCATCGCACCGGGGGCCGATATCGGCGTGGCGATGGCGGGCGAGACCAAGGGGTCGGTCAAGATCACGCATGAGGGGCTGACGCTGGTCGCGCGCGAGGCGGACGGTGGCGTGGCCTATGACTACAGCGCCGACAAGCTGGACCTGGCCTATGACACGACCGCTCCGGGCATGTCCTTCGACGGCTCGCCCGCGCCGGAAGTGAAGAACGCCGGGACCTTCGGCTTCGCGGGCCTGTCGGGCACCTATTCCGACACACCCGGCACCAACCGGACCTTCGGGCTGGGCCTGATGGCCGAGACGCTGGCCTATGACACCACCCTGGACGACCCGTCCATGGAGATGAAGCAGACCACGTCCAGCACGACCTCGGGGATCGAGCTGTCGCTGGAGGTGGCGCTGCCCTCCAGCGTGTCGGCCGGGGGCGAGATGCCGGCCGATTTCGGCGTCGCGCTGCAGGAAGGGCTGGCGCTGACCTTCAGCTCGAAGCAGGGCGATTCGACCGGCACGATGGCGCAGGAAAGCCCCTACATGCCGATGAACATGACGATCAAGGCGGGCGGCGGCGAGGCTTCGGGCCAGTTCAACAAGGACACGCTTCAGATCACCTCGACCGGCAGCGGGCTGGAGATCGAGGGGACCTCGGGGATGATGCCGGCGCCGTTCAAGGTGACCGTGGGGCCGGTAGAGTTCGGCCTGACCTCGCCGGTGATGGCCGCCGAGACGGCGGGCGACTACGGGCTGGTGCTGAAGCTGAGCCAACTGAGCATCAACGAGGAAACCTGGGCGATGTTCGACCCGCAAGGCGCGCTGAGCCGGGATGCGGCGGATCTGGTGATCGACGTGTCGGGCAAGGCCAAGGTCGATTTCGCGGCCATCGTCGCGGCCGGTGAGACCGGGACCGAGCCGCCGGTGCCGCAGCCGGAGACGCTGGACATCGCCGAGATCGCGCTGAGCGCGGCCGGTGCGGCGCTGCAGGCGACGGGGGCGTTCACCTTCGACAATTCGATGGGGATGCCGATGCCGCTTGGTGAGGCCGATGTGACCGTGACCGGCGCGAATGCGCTGATCGACGGGCTGATCGCGGCCGGGCTGATGGCCGAGGAAGATGCGATGGGCGCGCGGATGATGATGGGCGCGTTCATGTCGCCGGGCGCGAACCCCGACGAGCTGACCACCAAGATCGAGGCCAAGGAAGGCTTTGCGATCTTCGTGAACGGCCAGCAGATCCAGTAATCGGGCCGCCACGGCGAGTTTTGGGGGGGCGGGGCTTGGGCTTCGCCCCTTCTCTTTGGGTCGCCCGCCCTAACGGGCGGCAGCGGCGCGGCGGAGATCCTCGCGGATCTGGCTGGCGATGAAATCGGTGAAAAGCTGGACCTTGGGATCCTTCAGCCGCCGGTGCTGGCTGAGCGTGGAGAGTTGCACCGGCAGCGGCGGGGTGGCCGTGGCGACCGGGACCAGCGCGCCGCTGCGCAGATGCTCGGCCACTTCGAGCTGCGGTTTCAGCACGATCCCGTGCCCGTCCAGCGCCCAGCCGGTCAGCACGTCGCCGTCATCGGATTCAAACGGGCCAGTGATCTCGAACCGGCGAGGCCCTTCGGGGGTGAGGAGCGTCCACTGGAATTCCTTGGCGCCGGGAAAGCGCAGGTTCAGGCAGTCGTGCCGGTCCCGCACGAGGGCTGCGCCGTCCTCGGGCATCCCCCTGCGCGCGACATAGGCGGGCGAGGCGCAGAGCAGGCGCGGGCAGTCGGCGATGGTGCGCACCTTCAGGGTGGAATCGTCGAGCAGACCCAGGTGGAAGGCCACGTCGATGCCTTCGGCCACCACGTCGATGCCGCGATCCGACAGGCGCAGGCGGAGGTCGATCTGGGGGTAGAGCTCTTTGAACGCCGGGACGCGGGGGGCGATGAGCCTGCGGCCGATGCCCAAAGGCGCGGCGACGAAGATCGTGCCGCGCGGGTTCTGGGTCACGTCCATCACCGCCGCCTCGGCCTCGTCGATCGCCTCCAGCACGCGGCGGGCGCCGTCATAGAAGATGCGGCCATTCTCGGTCGGTTGCAGGCTGCGGGTGGTCCGGCTGAAGAGCCGCACGCCAAGGTGCTTTTCCAGGTCCGAGATCCGGGCCGAGGCCACCGCGGGCGAGGTGCGCTGGTCGCGGGCGGCGGCGGACATGCTGCCGAGTTCGTAGACGCGGACGAACATGCGGATATTGTTGACGTAGGACATTATTCGTCACGGGTTGAAAGTGATGCGGGCTTTCGACGGATTAACAGAAAGGTGCGGCGCAGGATAGCGTTTCGGGAACAAGCGGGGAGGGCGCGCGATGTATGACTGGGCAGTGCTGTGGGAATGGGTCGAGATCGCGGTGCGCTGGCTGCATGTGATCACCGCCATCGCCTGGATCGGGTCGAGCTTCTATTTCATCGCGCTGGACCTTGGCCTGCACCGGGACCGGAACCTTGCCAGCGGCGCGGACGGCGAGGAATGGCAGGTTCACGGCGGCGGGTTCTATCACATCCAGAAGTATCTGGTCGCCCCGGCCTCGATGCCGGATCACCTGGTCTGGTTCAAATGGGAAAGCTATGCGACCTGGCTGTCGGGCTTTGCCATGCTGGTGCTGGTCTATTACCTGGGGGCCGAGCTTTTCCTGATCGACCCGACGGTGATGGAGCTTTCGGTCTGGCAGGCCGTCGCGATCTCGCTCGCCTCGCTGGCCTTTGGCTGGGTGGTCTACAACACACTCTGCAAGGTCTTCGTCAATGCGAACCAGACGCTGCTGATGGTGGCGCTCTTCGTGGTGCTGGTGGGGATGGCCTGGTTCTACACCCAGGTCTTCAGCGGCCGGGCGGCGATGCTGCATCTGGGGGCCTTCACGGCCAGCATCATGTCGGGCAACGTCTTCTTCATCATCATGCCCAACCAGCGGATCGTGGTGGCGGACCTGAAGGCGGGCCGCAAGCCCGACCCGAAATACGGCAAGATCGCCAAGCAGCGGTCGACCCATAACAACTATCTGACCCTGCCGGTCGTTTTCCTGATGCTGTCGAACCATTATCCCCTGGTCTTCGCGACCGAGTGGAACTGGGTCATCGCCAGCCTTGTCTTCCTGATGGGCGTGACGATCCGGCACTGGTTCAACACCCGCCATGCGCGCAAGGGCAATCCGCACTGGACCTGGGGGATAACGGTGATCCTGTTCCTTCTGATCGCCTGGCTGTCCACCGCGCCGATGCGGGTGGCCGAGGGCGAGGCGATGAACCAGGCGGCGCTGACCTATGCTTCGGCCGAGGGGTTCGAGGATGTCGTCGGCATCGTGCAGGGCCGCTGCAGCATGTGCCACGCGGCCGAGCCGGCCTGGGAGGGCCTGCATTGGCCGCCGAAGGGCGTCGTCCTGGAAACCGAGGCGCAGATCGCGCACGAGGCGCGGCGGATCTACCTGCAGTCCGGCGTGACCCATGCCATGCCTCCCGGCAACCTGAGCTGGATGGAACCCGAGGAACGCGAGGCCATCGTGCGCTGGTTCCGCTCGGCCGGGATCAGCGATCCGATCTGACCTTTGCGGCGCGTTCCCGCGTGTGCCGTCGCGGCAGCGGGAACAACGCCTTTGCCTTCCGGTTGATGGCGCCGAGCCTGGGGGTGGACGCATGACGCGCCGCAGCCCGGGCACCACCAACCGGAGAGAGACCATGAAACTTTATGCTCCCCTTCTCGCTGTGCTGCTGGCCGGTCCGGCCTTTGCCCAGACCACCACCGAGGGCGGTGTCGAAGCCGATGTGAACGTGGGCGTTGACACCGGCGACAGCGCCGGGGCCGATGCGCGGATGGAGGCCGAGCTGTCCTCGCGCGTGGGGACGGCCTTCTACAGCGACACCGAAATGACGACGCTGCGTCCGGTCGAAGAGATCAAGACCCAGTGGATGACGATCAGCCCCGAGGACCAGACCGCGCTGCGCGATCACTGTGACCAGTTGTCGAATCGCGCCTCGGAAAGCGAGGCCACCAGCAGCGGCGACGGCTCGATCGCGGGCGGCGTCGAGGGCCAGGGCAGCGAAGGCGGCGGGACGGCGGCCGATGCGACCGTGGTCGGCTCGACGGCGGCCGAGATCAACATCTTCGAGAACGACGCGCATCTGCGTGACATCTGCGAGGCGATCAAGGGTCTGTGACCCGACCGGCGGGCGGGGCCTTGCGGCCTCGCCCTTCCGGGTGGCACCGTGCCGCGCTTCGTGGCAATACTGGCCCCAGCCAAAAAGAGGGGGCCGCAGGACATGACATTCGGCAAGGGCCACCATCTGCATCTGATCGACGGCTCGGCCTATATCTTCCGGGCCTATCATGCGCTGCCGCCCCTGACGCGCAAGTCGGATGGCCTGCCCGTGGGCGCGGTGGCGGGCTTCTGCAACATCCTGTGGAACGAGTTGTCGCGCGCGAATGGCGCCAAGGCCGCGACCCATCTGGCCGTGGTCTTCGACCATTCCTCCAAGACCTTCCGCAACGCGATCTATTCCGACTACAAGGCGAACCGCCCCGAGCCGCCCGAGGACCTGCGCCCGCAGTTCCCGCTGACGCGTGAGGCGACACGGGCCTTCAACGTCGCCTGCCTGGAGACCGAAGGCTTCGAGGCCGACGACATCATCGCTACCCTGGCGAAGCGGGCGGTGGCGGCGGGGGGAAGCTGCACGATCATCTCGTCCGACAAGGATCTGATGCAGCTGATCGGGCCGGGGATCGACATGTTCGACCCGATGAAGGCCCGCACCATCGGCCCCGACGAGGTGATGGAGAAATTCGGCGTGCCCCCGAACCGGGTGATCGACGTGCAGTCGCTGGCCGGCGACAGCGTCGACAACGTGCCGGGCGCGCCGGGCATCGGGCTCAAGACCGCCGCGCTTCTGATCCAGGAATACGGCGATCTGGATACGCTGCTGGCCCGGGCGGGCGAGATCAAGCAGCCCAAGCGCCGCGAGGCTCTGACCCTGAACGCCGACCGCATCCGTATCAGCCGCGAGCTGGTGACGCTGCAGGACGACACGCCCGTCGATGCGACGCTGGAGGATCTGGAGATCCGCCTGCCCGAGGCGGACAAGGTGATGGAGTTCCTCACCAAGATGGAATTCCGCACCCTCACGAAACGGGTGGCGGACAAACTGGGCGTCGCGCCGCCGTCGCTGCCCGAGGTCTCGCAACTGCAGGTCGCCCCCCGCGACGAGGAGACGACGTCGAACGAGGAGCAGCCCCCCTTCGACCACGCCGCCTATGTCTGCATCCGCGAGATGGGGACGCTCGACCGCTGGATCCAACGTATCCGCGAGGTGGGCCACGTTGCCGTCGATACCGAGACCACCAGCCTGGACGAGATGCAGGCGGAACTCGTCGGCATCTCGCTGGCGGTCGATCCGGGTCAGGCGGCCTATATCCCGGTCGGTCACACCACCGGCGGCGGCGACCTGTTCGGCGCGACGGCGCTGGCGCCGGATCAGCTGCCTTTGCAGCAGGTCCTGGCCGCGCTGAAGCCGGTGCTGGAAGATCCGGCCATCCTGAAGATCGGCCAGAACATGAAATACGACTGGAAGATCTTTGCCCGAAACGGCATCCGCATCGCGCCCTTCGACGACACGATGCTGATGAGCTATGCCATGCAGGCGGGGCTCAACGGCCACGGCATGGACGAGCTGGCCGACCGCTACCTTGGCCACCAGTGCATCCCGATCAAGTCGCTTTTGGGCAGCGGCAAATCCCAGATCACCTTCGACAGGGTCGCCATCGACGACGCGGTGAAATACGCGGCCGAGGATGCCGATGTGACCCTGCGCCTGTGGCAGCTGTTCAAGCCGCAGCTGCACCGCGCCCGCGTGACCACGGTCTACGAGACGCTGGAACGTCCCCTCGTCCCGGTCCTGGCCGAGATGGAGATGGCGGGCATCAAGGTCGACCGCGAGGTGCTGCGCGACATGTCCAATGTCTTTGCGCAAAAGCTCGTGCAGCTGGAGGAAGAGATCCAGTCCATCGCCGGCGAGCCGTTCAACGTCGGTTCGCCAAAGCAGCTGGGCGAGATCCTGTTCGACCGGATGCAGGTCCCGGGCGGCGAAAAGGGCAAGACCGGGGCCTATGGCACCGGGGCGGACGTGCTGGAAGACATCACGACGCTGGAGGACAGCCACCCCCAGGGCGCCCGACTTGCCGCGCGTGTTCTGGACTGGCGCCAGATCGCCAAGCTGAAATCCACCTATACCGACGCGCTGCAACAGGCGATCAACCCGGGTACGGGCCGGGTCCATACCTGCTATTCCATCGCGGGCGCGAACACCGGACGGCTGGCCTCGACCGACCCGAACCTGCAGAACATCCCCGTCCGCACCGAGGAAGGCCGCCGCATCCGCGAGGCCTTCGTCGCGCCGGAAGGCCGGGTTCTGGTCAGCCTCGACTACTCCCAGATCGAACTGCGCATCCTCGCCCACATCGCCGACATCCCCGAACTGCGCCGCGCCTTCGAGGAGGGAATCGACATTCACGCCCTCACCGCCTCCGAGATGTTCAACGTGCCCCTGGACCAGATGACCCCGGAGATCCGCCGCAAGGCCAAGGCGATCAACTTCGGCGTGATCTACGGGATCTCGGGCTTCGGCCTGGCGCGCAACCTGCGGATCCCGCGGGCCGAGGCGCAGGGCTTCATCGACCGCTATTTCGAACGTTTCCCCGGTATTCGGACCTATATGTCCGATACTGTCAAATTCGCGCAGTCAAACGGCTTTGTTCAGACGCTTTTCGGTCGGAAAATCCATACGCCGGAAATCAACGCCAAGGGCCCGGGCGCAGGCTTCGCCAAACGCGCGGCGATCAACGCGCCGATCCAGGGCACGGCGGCGGACGTGATCCGCCGGGCAATGATCCGCATGCCGCAGGCCATTGCCGGGCTGGAGGCGAAGATGCTGCTTCAGGTCCATGACGAACTGCTGTTCGAGGTCTCTGAAGCGGACGCTTCCCGCCTGGTGCCGATCGCGAAAGAGGTGATGGAAGGCGCCGCGCATCCTGCCGTGGCGTTGAACGTCCATCTCGCGGTCGAAGCCGGGCAGGGCCGGACCTGGGCGGCGGCACATTGACCGCGGACGGGACCCGTCCCCGCCTGGTCCGCCAATGGCGCGAGGCCGCCCGGGACGTGGTCAACCCACGGACCTAAGCATTTTCCGTCCGCAAGTATCCCGAGGGTTTGGGGGCAGCGCCTCCATCAGTCTCGGTTCCGCGCCCTTCGCGCGGAACCGAGAGAAAAGCCTTGCGGCGCAAGCCGCGCATTTTGGCAGTCGCCCGGCGGCTAGCGGTCGATCCGGCACTGGAAGCAATTGTTCCTGGCCGAGCGGACATGGACATACTCCACCCGCGGGTCCGCAAGAAGCTCCTCGGCCCGCGCCGCGATCCGGTCGGTCGCCACCACGCCGCCGGTGCCATAGACGATCCGGTCATCCGCCCCATAGCCCCGGACGATATAGTCCGGCGCGGCCAGCACCGCGGGCAGCGCCTCGTCCCCGCCCGCCGGGCAGGGATCGGCGCAAAGGAAGATCGGCCCGACCTCGGCATAGGGCTGCGGGGCCGGGAAGGGCCGGTGGGCCAGGACCAGCATCCCGGCCCCCTCGGGGATCATCCGCAGGCAGTGCCGGCAGGGATTGCCCCCGCCGTCCGAGACCCTGTGTTCGGGCCGTTGCCCATTCGCATCCGGCCCGCCTGCCTGATAGGCCCGCGCCACTTCGGTTGGTATCGCCACAAATCGCATGTCATCCCTCCACTGCATGGCGAAAGGATGCCGCACCGCCCCGACGCGGGCGACCCGGAGCTTGCGGGTTCAGACCGCTTCCAGCATCCGGCCCAGGGGCCGCCCGCCCAGGATATGCAGGTGGTAATGCGGCACTTCCTGGTGGCCGTTCTCGCCGGTGTTCGAGATCGCGCGGAAGCCTTCGCCCGAGAGGCCCAGAATCGCGCAGGTCTTGGCGACGGTGCGGTGGAAATCGGCGATCTCGGCCTCGGACGCTTCGGCCGAGAAGTGATCCAGGCTGACATAGGCGCCCTTCGGGATGACCAGCACATGCACCGGGGCCTGCGGCCGGATGTCGTGGAAGACCAGCGTATGCGGCGTCTCCATCACCGTCTTGTTCGGGATCTCGCCGCGCAGGATGCGGGCGAAGATGTTGGTCGGGTCATAGGTCCAGCCCATGGCAAAGCCCTTTCTTCAATCGACGAACAGATAGTCGGTGGCGGCGATCTCTTGCGCCTGTCCGATGGGGATATCCAGAAACGCCGCCAGGGGTAAGGCGTTTTCCGCGGGTCCGGCGGATTGGCGGATGCGGTGGTGGCCGGGCAAGTCCATGTCGCGCAGCCGGTCGCTTTCGAAGCGCACGTCATAGCGGATCGTGGGCAGAAGCCGCTCCATCGCCGCGGCCGAGGTGTTGGGGCTGGCCAGCCCCACCCGCCTTGCATGGCCGATCAGGTAGTCGTCCGAGAAATCGCAGGTGATCTCGAGCAGCCGCACCTGGGCGCGGTCATTGTAGAAATCCTGGATCAGGTCGGTCGCCGAGGGATCGAGGCAGAGGACCAGCCGGTCGGTCTCCCAATAGTCGAAGAGCATCCGCACCAGCGCCCGGCGATGGCGCATCCGCTTTTCCAGCCGGGTCTGGATGCCGCCCAGGTCGGGCAGGGGGGTCGATTCCTCGTTGAACAGGTAATCCACCGCCGGCGTGTTGGTCACCTGGCGCACCCGTTCCACCAGCCGCTTGGCGACATGCCATTTCTTGCAGGCCACCAGCATCAGCGTCCGGCTATGGCCCAGCGTGGTCTCGCGTTCCCAGAAGCGGGGGGCGAAGCGGCGGCCGATGCGGCCGCGCCCCGTAAGGAACTCGAACTGGCGCTTGCCATCTCCGGTGGTCTCGAAGCTGCGCCCGGTCTCGGCGTAAAGGAGCCCCAGCTTCTCGCGCAGCTCCTTCGCATCGGGGCTCATCTTGCGGGCGAACAGGAAATCCTGGCTGAGCAGCATGTCGTGGTGGTCGTCGTAGAAGGTCACCGGCATGCCATAGTCGGTGAACATCAGGAAGGTCAGCGTGCGCGAGCGGATCTGTTGCGGCGGCACCAGATGGGCGACGATGGTCTGGAAGAAGGTCTCGTCCGGGATCCAGGTGGTGCGGAAGAAGCGCATCACGTCGCGGCGGCGGTCGATGAACTCCAGCACCGCCTCGATCGTGCGGCGGCGCAGGCACCACCATTGGCTGCCGATGCGGATCTTCAGATCCTCGGGCACCTTGCGCTGCAGCCCCAGCCGCTTTTGCAGATCAAGCGAGGCGTAGAACAGCCGCTTGCGCTGCCGTTCGTTGAACCAGTGCCGATAATGAAGCCTTTCTTCCTTGATCCCGGTCTTGATCCAGTCCGAGGTGAAGAAGTCGAAGCTCTCGATATAGTCGGCGTCCTCCGCCTCCAGCCAGCGGTGGGCATATTCCGCCGTCTTGATCGGC
>JBKHWC010000087.1:0-13363 GCA_046569765.1 Alphaproteobacteria bacterium
AAGAATTCTGGTGAACTCTTCCTCGTACGTCTGGTAGTGAGCGGCTGATGTCCGTGTTCTTGCGAAATCTTCTGGTCGCTGTCCTTCTGACCAATGCCGGACCGGCGCCTGCCGAGTCGGTGCGCGAGCTTGACAGAGCCGAGTTGCGAAAGATCGTGACCTCTGGCGGGATCATCAGCCTGAAAAAGGCGGTGGCGGCCGTCGCGGCCTCAACCGCGGCCGAACCGATCGAGGCGCGCGCTTTCCTTGCGGATGCCGTCGTCTACCGTATGGTGTTGAAACGGCCGGACGGGACCTTGTTCAGCGTCATCCTCGATGCCGGGACCGGGCGCTCGGTCTCTGCTTCGTCTCCGCTTGGCAGACAAGTCTCCCGGGCGGCTGAGGCGGGGTCGGCCGCAGGGACGGCGCCGGGGAAAAAAGCGGTGGATGGCCGTGCGCATGGCGAAGCGAACAAGGGAGACAGCGGCGGTGGAAATGCGGGCGGTGCCGGTGGCGGTGGTGGAAACGGCGGCGGGTCCGGGAACGGTGGCGGCAAGGGCGGCGGCGGTGGTCGTCCCTGACCTGCAGCATGACCCCTCCATGATCGGATCGTAGATGCGCATCCTCTTGTGCGAGGACGAGCCGGTCCTTTGCGATCAGATCAAGCGTCTGCTTGCGGCCGAGGGACGCATCGTGGACGTGGCGCATGACGGGCAGGAAGCCTGTTTCATGGGCCTGACCGAGCCCTATGACATGATCATCCTGGACCTTGGCTTGCCGGTCCTCGACGGGACCTCGGTCCTGAAAGAGTGGCGCGCCAAGAATGTCGCCGTGCCGGTGCTGATCCTGACCGCGCGCGACAGCTGGTCCGACCGCGTGGACGGGCTGGACGCGGGCGCCGACGACTACATGACCAAGCCCTTCCATCTTCCCGAGCTTGCCGCCCGGGTCCGCGCGACCCTGCGCCGCCAGTCCGGGCGCACCAGCCCCTTTTTCGAAAAGGGCAGCGTGCTGCTGGATACCCGCAACGCCCGCGTCACACTGGAGGGCGTGCCGGTGGACCTGACCGCCCTTGAAATCGCCGTCCTGTCCTATCTCTTCCACAACGCGGGGCGGCTGATCTCGCGGACGGAGCTGTCCGAACACATTTACAGCCACAACTCCGATCGCGATTCCAACACCATTGCGGTCTTCATTAACCGGCTGCGGAAGAAGCTGGGCCATGACCTGATCCAGACCATGCGCGGTCGCGGCTACATGATCCGTATCGACTGATGCGGTCCCTGCGCCGACGAGCCTGGGTGAGCGGCGGTCTGGTCACACTCGTGGCGGTCACGACGGGCGTGCTGCTGCTGTATTCCTTCCTGGACCACGAGGCGCTGCAGCGTTTCGATCTTTCCCTGAAAGAGCGGCACACCCAGGCAGTCGTCGCCCTGAGCCGTTTCTCGGACGCCCCCGCACGGATCCAGGAAATCCTTCTGGACCCCGAATATGACCGTCCCGCCTCGGGCCGCTACTGGCAGATCATCGGTCCCGAGGGCGAGATCTACACGTCGACCTCACTTCTGGAAGCCACCTTGTCCGCGGATGACCCGACAGGGCCGGATATGGTGATCCATGATGCCGTGGGGGATGATGGCGAGCCCTACCGCATGGCACATCAGATGATCACGCTGGAGGACGGAAGCCGGTGGAACGTGGCGGTCGCCTTGGCGCTTGCGGGTCTGGAAATCGACCGGGCCGAAGCGCGGCGCAGTCTTGCGGTCGCCTTCACGCTCGTGGTGGTCGTCGGCCTTATGGGGATGGTGGCGCAGACCGCGATCATGTTGCGGCCGATCCGCCAGCTGCGCCAGGACGTGGCGCAGCGCTGGGAGAAGGGCGAAGTCCTGGACAGCAACGACTATCCCGATGAAGTCGCGCCGCTGGTCGACGACATCAATTACCTTCTGCAGCGCAACCTCGAGATCGTCCGGCGCTCGCGCCAGCAGGCAGCGGACCTGGCTCACGCGCTCAAGACGCCAAGCGCGATTTTGCGCAACGAGATCATGCTTCTGCCGGATCGCGACCAGGTGGCCGGCCGGGCACTGGACGCGCTCGACCGGCTGGATGCGCAGCTGGCCCGGTCGCTGGCGCGGATCAGGACCGCGAACACGGCCGAAGTCTCGAACATCCGCACGGATGTGACCGCCACGGTGCAGCGGTTCTCGCGGATGTTCGGCAAGCTGGCTGCCAATGTCGGCAAGGCGCTGACGGTCGATGCAGGGCCAGGGTTGCTGCTTCGTGCCGACGCGCAGGACTTTGAGGAAGTGCTGGGCAACATCCTGGACAATGCGTTGAAATGGTCGAAGGCCCGGATCGCCGTGACCGCCCGCAGCCATGCCCGCGGGATCGAGGTTCTGGTGCAGGATGATGGACCGGGAATCCCCGAGGAGGAACGGTCCGCGGCGCTGATTTCGGGCAAGCGGCTGGATGCCTCTGTGCCGGGCGCCGGCTTGGGGTTGGCAATCACGGTGGAACTGCTCAAGGCCTATGGCGGGAAGATCGAGCTGCAGCGATCGCAGGACTTGGGTGGGCTAGCCGTTTCCGTGCTCTGGCCGACGGCGCCCACCCAGCTGGCGGGCTGACCGCCCGACAGGGGGCGGCCGACCCTAGCGCAACTTGTCCATCGCCGCCGAAAACCCTGAAAGGCTCATCTCCAGCCTCAGGGCGCTGCCGTTGTTCTGCACGCCCTCGATCTGCAGCCGGCTGCCGGTCCGCATCGCTTCTTCAATCCCAGGCGTCACATCGGCAACTGCCAGCGCCCCGCCTTGCAGGGAGGTGCGGAAGGCCGGGGTCGCGACCTCAGTCCCGTCGACCGAGACGCGCAGCCCCTCGGCCAGGGCCATGCCATGCGGCACCAGGATCCGCAGGGCGTCGGGCACGCCCGCCACAACGGCGGTCTGGGCCAGGACCTGCCCATTCTGGCCAACGATCAGGCTTTTGACCATCGAGCAGTCAAGTTGGGCCGCATTGCTTCCGGGGACGCAGTTGACCTGCCAGGGCGTCTCTTGCGCCGCGATGTTCTGTTCGGTCGGCATGACCTGCTGCGCCAGGCTGGCTTCGGGGAGGGTCAGCATGAGGGCCAAGAGGGCGACGAGAGAGGGCGAGGTCATCACAGGTTGTCCGTCGGTTTGCGCAGGGTCAGGTTGACCATATCGCCGGACATGAAGCAAAGCGACATCGGCGTGCAGGTGCCGGGGATGATCGTGCCCGGCGCTGAGCCAGCCGCCAAGCCTAACGGACCGCAAGGCGGCGGTGGAGCGGAGCAGGCAGCCAGGAGATAGCGGCCCTCCACGTCGCCAGGGCGGTGAAGGGCCGCATCCGGTAGAACCTGCGATTGACCTCCATCCGGTTGCCACGCCTTTCCTCAGAACAGGTCCACATCGCCGGCTTCATGCAGGGGGCTGGGCGTCACATGACCTGGCAGGCGTGCGCCCAGAGCCTCGGCGAGATTGCGCAGCCGCAAGCGCCGCGCCGGACCCTGTACGGCCACCCGGTGGTGTCCGTCCGTCTCAAGCGCGAGATCGTCCAGGAAATGTCCCAGTTCGTTCAGCACCTGGACCAGATGGTCCAGCCCCTGCAGCGAGACGCGCAGCCGGTCCGCTGCTCCGGTTCCGTCCAGGATCACATCTCCGACCCGATCCTCGATCCCGCGTCCGGTCAGGGCCTGCTGGCGCAACTGTTCGGCCAAAACAGCGAAAAGGTCGCGCAGTGGCATGGTGTCGGCGTCAGGCATCGTCACAGCGGCCCGACGACGGCCTGCAGGCAAGCCTTGAGCTGGGGGGTACTGAAGGGCTTCTGGATGTAGTTGTTCATGCCCAAAGCCTTGCCCGCGTTCATGATCTCGGGTGTCATCCGGCCGCTGACCAGCACGAAGCCAATCCGCGCCGTGACCCGGTTTTCGCGCAAGCCCTTCAAAAGTCCCAGCCCGTCCATGCCCGGCATGTTGTAGTCCGAGATGACCAGATGCACCGGGTTGGCGACCAGCGATTGCAGGGCCTCATGCCCGTCCTTGCGGAAGTCGATCTTCTTGATGCCCATTTCTTCCAGCGCCATGATAATCAGGCTCCGGCTGGTTGCCATGTCGTCGACGACCATGATCGAGATGCTGTCCTTGAGTGCCATATCCTGCTCCTGAACCCTGTCACCGGCCGGTGGCCGGATCGGCATTGCGCCGGTGGATCGTGTTGCCCACGATGGTGAAACAGCCCTTCAGCGAGGGCGAAAGCCGCTCGGAATGGCCGATGAAGAGATGCCCGCCGGGGCGGAGGACCTTGCGGAAGCCGGTCCAGATATGTTCCTGCGTATCCGCATCCATGTAGATCGCGACGTTCCGACAGAAGATCGCGTCGAACTGGCCGCGGAAGGGCCAGGGCTCGATCAGGTTCAGCGACCGGAACGTCACCAGCGACTTGATCTGTGCCTTGGGTGTCCGGTGATCCGAGCCGGGAACAGGGTCGAAACAGGTGTCCAGCAGGGGTTTCGGCAAGTCGCGAAGACTGCTCGGCGGATAAGATGCCGCCACCGCGCGCGCCAGGACCGCCCGGTCGATGTCGGTCGCCAGGATCTTCACGTCATGGACCGCCGCATCGGGAAAGCCCTGCAGCAGGCAGATGGCGATGCTATAGGCCTCCTCCCCGGTGGAACAGCCGGCCGACCAGATGCGGATCCGCTCTCCGGTCCGGGCGCGCGCGGTCAGACCCGGCAGGATTTGCTGCGCGAAGAAGTCGAAGTGATAGCTCTCGCGGTAGAAATGCGTCGTGTTGGTGGTCAGGCACGAAATCAGGCGGTCCCGCTCCTCTCCGGCCAAGGGTGCCGTGGCCTTGTCCACATAGGCCGCGAAACTGTCGAGCCCGAGGTCGTGAACCCGCCCGGCAAGGCGCGCGTAGACCATACGCTCATTCGCTTCGGTCAGCCGGATGCCGGTCGCCTCGTGCATGAAGCGCGCGATGCGGTCGAAATCCTGCGTGGTATAGGAAAGCTCGCGGTCCAGCCGCGACAGGGCGCCGGTCAGCTGGGCAAGGGTGGTCATGGCCGCTCCTGCCGGGCGGCGATCGGGGGCAGGACGGCCTCGATATCGATGAGGCGCAACATGCGCTGCTCGATGGCGATCACCCCCTCGAAGAAGGCGCGGGTGATGTCGGACGAGACGGCCGGCGTGGGCTGGATCAGCGTGCGCTTGACGCTGAGAATGTCCGAGACGGCGTCGACCAGGAAGCCGACAGTCTGGTTGTCGACCACGCAGATCACGATCACATGCCGGGCATCGGGGCGGATTGGCTCCAGCCCCATCCGGGCGGCAAGGTCCACGATCGGGACAACGGCGCCGCGCAGGTTGATCACGCCCAGAATATACGCGGGCGCATGCGGCAGAACCGTCGCGGGGGTCCAGCCGCGGATTTCCCGCACCGACATGATGTCGACGCAGAAATCCTGCCCACCCACCCGAAAGCTCACCAGTTCGCGGTCGTCGGCCTTTGAAAGCTCCGCTGCAGCGGACATGTCACACCTCCTCGGTCATCAGGGCGGGCGCAAAGCCGGGTTGTGGCCGCTTGCGCTGTGCGGTTTCGTCGGGATCGATGATCAGGGCGATCTTGCCGTCTCCGAGGATCGTCGCGGCGGCGACGCCAGGAACGTGGCCATAGTTGGACTCCAGCCCCTTGATCACGACCTGCCTCTGGTCATGAATCCGGTCCACGGCGAGCGCCCAGCGTTCGTTCTGGCCGGACTCGACCAGAAGCAGGACCATGCTGGAATAATCCGGGCTGGTGGGACGATGGCCGAAGGTCTCGGCCAGGTCGATGATCGGCACGAATTTCTCGCGTACGGCGACGACCTTTCCGGCCCCGGCAACGGCATGGATGTCGGCGGCGGCCGGCCGCAAGGTTTCGATGATCGCGGTGATCGGGACGACCATGGTCTGTCCGGCCACGTCGACAACCATCCCGTCCAGGACAGCCAGGGTCAGCGGCAGGCTGATCGACATGGTCGTGCCCTTGCCTGGGGTCGAACTGATGGTAACCCTCCCGCCCAGGCTTTGGATTGCACTGCGTACCACATCCATACCGACGCCGCGCCCTGACAGATCGGTCACCTTCGAGGCTGTCGAGAAGCCGGGCAGGAAGATCAGCTTGTCGATTTCGGGGTCCGAAAGGACCGCATCGGGCGGGATCAGCCCCTTGTCGATGGCGATCTGCCGCACCTTCGGACGGTTGATCCCCGCCCCGTCGTCAGACACCTCGATCAGCACCCGACCCGAGCGATGGGCGGCCGACAGGCAGATCCGGCCAACCGCGGGTTTTCCGCCAGCCTGACGTGCGGCGGCGTTTTCCAGCCCGTGGTCCACCGCGTTGCGGATGATATGGGTCAGCGGGTCGACAAGCCTTTCGATGACGGTCTTGTCGACCTCGACCGCATCGCCTTCCGTCACGAAATCCACCGTCTTGCCGGCGATGTCCGATGCCTCGCGCACGATGCGGGCCATGCGCTGGAACAGGGGCTTCACCGATTGCGCGCGAATCGCCATGACGTTTTCCTGCAACTCGCGCGCGAGGTTGCGGAATTCGTCCAGGCCTGCGCCTACGTCGCTTTGCGCGCCAATTCCCGCATCCTGGACACATTGAGCCAGCACGGCCTGGTTGATCACCAGTTCGCCCACGATGTTGATCAGCCGGTCCACCAGCTCAAGATCGACCCGGACCGAACCTTTCTGGCTCGCGCCCTGTGCGCTCGGCTTGCCTGGGCTGGAGCGTGGAGCCTCAACGCGCGCGGGATCGGATTTCGGTGGCGCGGCCGTCACCATGGTCGGTTCGGTCGCATTTGCCGGTGCAGCCTCGGGGTGCGCCGCGCTGACGGGCGCTGCATCCCCGCCGATCTCGGAGATTTCCAAGCTGCACAGGCCATCCACGAATTCGAAGATCTCGTGCACCGACTGCTGGGATTCAGTCGTTTGCAACGTCAGGTCCCAGGTCAGGTAAGAGCCCGACCAATCCATCTGGTCCAGCGGCGGAAGGGCCGAACTGTCGACCCGGCTTTCCAGATTGCCAAGTTCGGCGAGCGCGCGGAACATGTGCACCGGATCATTGCCGTTGCTGTAGAGCTGTTTCGTGGCCGCGAAGCGGATGGCAAATCCCCCGTGTCCCGTGGACTCTGGCGGGAAGTCGAAGTTGAGCGTGATGGGCAGGAAGCCGAGGTCATCGGCCTCTGCCGCGGGGGCAGGGGGAGGCGCGGCCAGGGCTTCTTGCGCTGGCATCCGTGCCCCATTGGCCGGCACCATCTGGGCCAGCCTCTCCATCAGATCAGGTCCTGCGGAACTGGTGGGGGCCATCTCGTCACGCGCGCTGGCGATCAGGTCGGCCAGATAGTCGGCCGAGCGCAGGAATACCCGCACGATTTCTGGCGTGGCGACCAGCTTGCCTGATCGCATGGCATCAAGCGCGGTCTCGAACTGGTGGGCGAAGCGCACCAGCGTCTCGAGACCGAAGGCGGCGGCGCCTCCCTTGATCGAATGAACGGCCCGGAAGACCGCATTCACGGTTTCCGCATCGGCGCTGCCGTCCTCGCTGGTTGCGGCGAGCGCGTTCAGCCCGTCGTCCAGTGCCTCAAGCAGCTCTTCGCATTCCTGGAAGAAGGTCTGGCGGATGTCGATCGAGGAACTCATGGTGACCTCAATGAGCTGCGATACGCTTGATTGCCGAGACGAGCTTGGCATCGTCGAAAGGCTTTACGATCCAACCGGTCGCGCCGCTTTTGCGGGCACGCTCCTTAAGATCGGGAGCGCTTTCCGTTGTCAGGACCAGAATGGGCAGCGCCGCATGCAAAGGGCCAGCCCGCACCGCCTCGATCACGCCGAACCCGTCCAGCCGCGGCATGTTGATGTCGGTGATGATCACGTCGGGCACGACCTCCTCCAGCTTCTCAAGCCCGTCGAGGCCATCGACCGCGACATGGACGTCGAACCCGGCATTGCGCAGCGTCTCGCGCAGCATTTCTCGGATCGTCCGGGAATCATCGATTGCCAGAATGGTCAGCATCACGCGGTCGCCTCCTCTTGCGCGATCTCGGACAGGACGCCCAGCTGTTCGAGGTCGTCCTGCAGGGCAACCGAGGGGGCGAAGGTGAAGGTCTGGCCTGCTGCGCGCCAGTCGCGTGCCGCCGCGAGAAGAATTTGCGCCGCAAGGGTGCCGCCCGTGCGGACTGCCGAGCCGTCGATGCTGACGGGACGTCCGCGCAGCGCCATGAGCTGGCCATGCAGCGTGCGGGCGGCATCGAAGTCCAGCCGCTCGGGAAGGTGGAGGATGTCGCTCATCGGATGGGCCTTTCGTTGCTTGTCCCTGGCGAGTTCGGCCTTTGGCGGGACCTAGAAGAAGGTGACGTCGTCGTCATTTCTTGGTGGCACCCTTGGCGGTGGTTGCGGGGCGATTGCATCTGGCTGGACGATAAGCTGCTGAGCATGGCCGGTGGTGGGCGTGAAGCGGACGCGTCGCGCCAGCGTTCCGCCAAGGCTTTGCGCAACGCAGCGGATGCCTTCGTCTGCGAGGAAGCGCTGAGCGAAGGCAGCGTTCGCGGCGCCGATCCGCCCGAGCCCGTCGTTCATCGCGGCGCCGCCGAACAGTTTCGCTTCGAGCCTGTCCTTGCTGGCCCCCTTTTTCAGAAGTCCGTTGATCAGAAGCTCCATCGCGTAGAGCCCGTAGCGGAACTGCGGTCCATTGCCCGGGCCGCTATCCGGGAGCAGGAAGTGGTTCATGCCGCCGACACCCGCCACCGGATCGCAGATGCAGGTCGAGACGCATGATCCCAGGATCGTCGTCAGGATCGTGTCCGGCTGGTCCGAGACCGCATATTCCCCCTGTACGACATGCACGAAGGTGTACCTGTCGCGGACATAGGGATCTGGTCGGGCGTTCGGCATCTTGCATTACCTGCTTGGGGGGATCTTGGGGGGACGGCGGCCGCGGTCGCGACGCCGCCGAGGAGGGTTTAGAAATCCTCCCACCCGCTGGCTTCGACCTGTGCCGCGACGGCGGCTCCGCCCTTGATCGGCGTGACCGTGCCGCGGGTCGGCCGAGGTATTTCGGGACGGGCAGACTGGCCGCGGACGGCACGGAACGTCAGCGCAGGCTCGGCTGGCGCGGCGTCAGCCTGGGTCCGGAACTGGGATACAGTGGCAACCAGAGCGACGGCGTCCTTGGTCAGCCCCTCGCTGGCGGCGGTTGCCTCCTCCAGCCGCGCGGCATTTTGCTGGGTGGACTGGTCCAACTGGGTGACGGCGCTGTTGATCTCGACGAGGTTGGCCGATTGCTGGCGCGAGGCCACAGCTATGTCGGACACGAGGCCTGCAATCTCGGAGACCGAGTCGGCGATTTCCTTCAAGGCCTCGCCGGTCTTGTCGACCAGGGTCACGCCGCGGCGCACCTGGGTCGCGCTGTTTGCGATCAGGTCGTTGATCTCGCGCGCCGCGTCCGAAGAGCGCTGCGCCAGGGCCCGCACTTCCGATGCTACGACCGCAAATCCCCTTCCCGCATCCCCGGCACGCGCGGCCTCGACGCCGGCGTTCAGGGCCAGCAGGTTGGTCTGGAAGGCGATGTCGTCGATCACCTTGATGATCGAGGTGATCCGCTCGGACGAACTGGCAATCTGGTCCATCGCTGATACGGTTTCGACCACCACCTTGCTGCTGCTTTCGGCATTGGCCTTTGCGGTGCTGACAGCCTGGTCGGCACGTTCGGCGCCATCTGCGGTCGACTTGACAGAATTAGTCAGGAGATCCAGCGCCGCGGCTGTCTGCTCCAGCGTTGCGGCGGTGCTTTCCGTCCGGCGCGACAGGCCTTCGGCGGTCGAGCTGATGTCTCGCGCCTCGTTCGAGATGTTCTCGGCATTGGTCAGGATATCGCGGATCGCTTGCGAGATGCTGCGGACCGTGTTGTTGAAGTCCTGGCGCAGGTCCTCATAGGTTCCGGCGAAGGGTTCGTCGATCCGGGAAGTCAAATCGCCCGAGGACAGTTGGCGGAGACCCTGACGCAGCGCCTCTACCACGGCAGTCTGTTGCGCTTCGGCCTCGGCGCGCTGGCGGCGGGCGGTGGCAAGCTCTGCCTCGGCCCGGGTGATGTCCTTGCCCAGAAGCAGAAGGCGGATCGGGCGACCGGCGTGGTCCTTGACGCAGCCGAGGCTGCCGTCCACAACCGCTGGCGCATCGCCGGGACGGGCAAGCTGGAGCTTGCCGAGGAACGTCTCGCCATGGTTGGCGGCGCGAAGAATGGCGGTGGCGTCGCCGTCCGGGATGGACAGGATGTCGGCCAGAGATTTGCGGCGGGCTGCGTCGATGGTCAGTCCCATGGCCGACAGGAAGGGCGGATTGGCAGACAGAATCGTCCCGTCCAGGGCGAATTCCGCCTTCAGCTGGCTGGATTCGATCGCGTGAAGCACTGCCGCATTCTGCCAGCTTTCGGTCACATCGACCCATTCCATGACATAGCCTATCTCCTGGCCATTGCCGTCGTAGATCGCCGAAGCCGACAACGACACACGGGCTTCTCCCAAAGCGATCACGGTGCTGAAGGTGCCGGTGCCGAGCCCCTTCATCTCGTTGCTGGCGCGGGCGTCTTGTCGTTCCGTGTGGAACTGCGACACCTTGAGGCCGCGGATGTTGTCCGGGTCGAAGTTCGGGACGCGTTCGCGCAGGGCGGCTGCATGGGTGCGGAACAGCTCGACCATCCGCGTGTTGTAATGGGTGATCGACATATCGCGGTCGACAAGCAGCATTGCTGCAGAGGAGCCCATGAAGGCTGCGCCCTTGTAGGTGTTTTCAAGTTCTGCCGCTTCGGCCTGGGCCAAAGTGCCGCGCAGTTCCTCTAGAGAGGTGGCGATCGCCCCCATTTCGTCGCTGCGACCCTGCAGCGGTACCGGAGCCGAGTAATCCCGGTTGGCGAAGCCCCGGATCACCGACTGGAGACGGCCAAGCGGATCGGTGATCAACCGGTTCAGCAGGAACATGTTCGCGATCACCGCCAGCACGAAGACGATGCTGGCAATCAGGACCGCGCGGAGCTCTTGCGCGTTCAGGCGCTCCAGCATCGGGCCGGCGCTCCAGCGCGTCGCGACTGCTCCCACGACCTCGGCGCTTTCTCCGAAACGGGCAGGGTAGCCGGCGGCATAGCCGTCTGCCGAGGTGACCAGCCGGTTCTCCATCATGGCCTGCTTCGCAAGGGCGGAGAGCTCGGGGTTGACCGGGGTGATGCCGGCAGGATCCTCGACCACCGAGCCGTCTGCCGCCACGGCCACTGCCCCAAGGGCACTGCCGGCGGAATGTTCGATCAGTTTCGCGAAAAGCTCGTGTACCTTGTCCGGGCGACCGAAACGGATGCCACCGGCCACCTCGGCGGCGATGCCTGGCGTCTCGGATTCGGCCCGCTCGCGAACGACCTGCATGAGCTGGTCATGGTTCGCAAGGTAGTTCAGCGTCGTCAACGTGCCGGCGACGATCGCTGTCAGAAGCACCGTGACGCCGGTGATCTTGACGAAAAGCGACTTCGCCCTGAAAACCTTGTGGTTGGCTTGCATCTTTTCTTCCCGTGTGGTGCTGCGGCGGCGTCAGAAGGCTTCGGCGTTCAGGCCGACCGTCACGGCGCCGATCGGCGCGCCGGTCGCGGGATCGGTCAGCGTGAAGGAGATTTGTGCCTGGTAGCTTTGGGTGGACTCATCCAGTTCGATGTCCGAGACATGGAGGCCGCCGGGGCCTGCCCCGAAGGTCCGCTGGTGCTTCTCCTCATCACCCTGCCAATAGTCCGAGGTCGGCTCGCTGACCGCGACGTTCAGGCCCTTCGCGTCCATGACGATCAACTCGGCCACGGCGCCGCCAGCCTCGATCACGCGCTGGCGAAGCAGGGCCGAAGCGGGGCTGTCCACGATCGAGCCGACCAGAGAGCCCGCGATTTCCATTTCGGCAGTCCAGCGGGCATCCAGGGCATCGATATCCGCCTGGGTCAGCGCCCCATGGGCCAGATTCGCCTTTGCCACGGCGGACTGGATCACCGGATCGTTGAACCAGCTTTTGACGTCGCCGGTCACATAGGACGCCATCCGTTGTTCAAGTGTCTCGGCCAGGGTCGGACCGGTCACCAGACCCAGCGCCAGCGCGCTACAGACAAGCTTCATCTCACACTCCATCCTGAGGGAATGTTCCCCGTGCGTTCTTCACGCTACGCACCAAGGGTTAACAATCTCCCGCCAGCCAAAGGCCCGATTAGCTAGGATTTGCTGCAGTTTGCTCGTTGAGTGGATGTGGAGGGGATCGGAAAACTTAGCCAAAACAAATATTTATGCCAGAACGGCAGGCTGGGACCCGGGCTTTGGTCTGCGCAGTCTGCCTGGCGGATCCTGGCCCCTTAGCCGCCGCCTGCACGGGCCGGGTGGTTGGTTCTCCGCTTTCCCCGCGCCGGGAATGGCGCTTTTCTGTCGAAGAAGGGAGGGTCGCATGACCTGGATCGATCGCTTGCCCGACCTTGGGGCCCTGGCGCCGGCCGAGGCCGCCGAGCTGGCAACGCAGGCCCGTCTGGTTCGCCTTGCTGCAGGGGACGAAGTCTTTTCCCCCGGCCAGCCGGCGCGCGCCTGGCTTTTGGTTCTGTCGGGCACCGTCAGGGTGCAGCAGCGTTCGGCCACCGGGCGTGAGGTCTTTCTTTACCGGGTCCATGCCGGGGAAAGCTGCGTCCTGACCACGGCCTGCTTGCTGGCGGACGAGACCTATGCCGCAGAAGCTGTCGCCGAGACCGATGTCGAGGCGGTGGCGCTGTCAAGGGCAGCCTTCGATCAGCTGGTCGGGCGCTCTCCCGGATTCCGCAACTTCGTTTTCCGCGCCTATGCCCGGCGGATCACCGATCTCTTCGGCCTGATCGACGATATCGTCTTCCAGCGGATGGATGTGCGTCTGGCCGCGCGGCTGATCGACCTGGCGCAGGCGGGAACGGTCCAGGCCACGCACCAGGCGCTGGCGTCAGAGCTGGGCACGGCACGCGAGGTCATCTCGCGCACGCTGGGGGATTTCCAGCGCAGCGGCTGGGTGGAACAGGCGCGGGGCGAGCTGCGCATCCTGAACGCCGAGGCGCTGAAGCGGCTCGCGCGGTCGGTGACCTAGTCACCAAGGCTGGGCGGAACCTATGGCATCCTCTGGTTACCGAGTGATTCCAGGAGGAAAGACATGTCACGCAATGTCGGTAACGTCGATCGCGCGCTGCGGGCGCTGGTGGGGATCCTTGCCTTGGCTGGAGCCTTCGTGCTGGGCTGGTTCTCGGGCTGGATGGTCTGGGCAGCGGCGGTGGTTGGTGTCATCATGCTGGGAACAGCCGCGGTG
>JBKHWC010000088.1:0-13306 GCA_046569765.1 Alphaproteobacteria bacterium
TGACCAGCCTGCGCTTCGGCCCCGCGGCCTTTTCGGCGGTGGCGGCCGCCTTGCCGATCCAGTCCGCATCCTTGTTCCAGCGGATGAAGCGGTCGAGGCCGGTCTCGGCGGGGGTGTAGTCGGGCGAGAACTCGCGGCCCCAGGAGCCGAACCACTTGTCCAGCCGCAAGGACATCATCGCCCGCATCCCGAAGGGGCGCAGTCCCAAATCCTTGCCCGCGGCGTTGAGTACGTCCCACAGGTGGCGGACCGACATGTGGTCGGTGAAGATCTCGTAGCCCAAATCGGCGGTGTAGCTGACGCGCTGGACGATGCAGTTGGCCATGCCGACGGTCATCCGTTTCACGTCCATGAAGCGGAACGCCTCGGGCCCCACGTCGCTGCGGGTGACGCGGGACAGAAGCTCGCGCGCCTTCGGCCCGGCGATCTGGAACCCCGACCGCGCGTCCGAGATGTTCTCGACCGTGACGCCGTCCATCGCGTTCTGTTCGAACCAGCGGCTGTGCCAGCCTTGTGCGCCGTAGCTGGCGGTCAGCTGGAATTCGGTTTCCGACAGGCAGGAGACGGTGAAATCGCCGATGATCTTGCCGGAATGGGCCAGCATCGGGGTCAGGGACAGGCGGCCCGGCTGCGGGATCGCTCCGGCCATGATCCGGTCCAGCCACTCTCGCGCCTTGGGGCCGGTGACGCGATACTTGCCGAAGTTCTGCACCTCGTTGATGCCGACGCCTTCCCGCACCGCCAGGACTTCGTGGCGCGTCGCCTCCCAGGCGTTCGAGCGTTTGAAGGACGGCTCCTCATAGCGCGGCTCGCCCGGCAGGGCGTGGTAGTTCACCACCTCCAGCCCGTATTGCTGGCCCCAGACCGCGTTCATCTGGTCGAAGACCTGATACATCGGTGTGGTGCGGAAGGGGCGGGCGGCGGGGCGTTCCTCGTTCGGATAGGACACGCTGAAGCGCATCTGGTAGTTTTCGATGACCTTCGGCACGGTGTAGCCGGGGCTGGTCCAGTTGCCGAAGCGCGCCACGTCAAAGCCGCGCGGGTCGCGCTCGACCTCGCCCTCGATCATCCATTGCGCCAGCGCCAGGCCCATGCCGCCGCCCTGAGAGAAGCCCGCCATGACCGCGCAGGCCGACCAGTAGTTGCGCAGGCCGGGGACCGGCCCGATCAGCGGGTTGCCATCGGGGGCAAAGGTGAAGGGCCCGTGGATCACCCGCTTGACGCCCGAGCGTTCCAGCACCGGGAAGCGGCGATAGGCGAAGGCGACGGAATCCTCGATCTTGTCGAACTGTTCGTTCAGAAGCTCGTGCCCGAAGGTCCAGGGGGTGCCGTCCACTGCCCAGGGCTCGCAGGGCTTCTCGTAGAAGCCGATGCAGAGGCCGCGGCCTTCCTGGCGCAGATAGCTTTCGCCGCCCGGGTCCATCACATGCGGGAATTCGCGGCCCTGTTTCAGGATGTCCATGATCTCGGGGATGTCGTCGGTCACCAGATACTGGTGCGCCATAGGCAACAAGGGCAGGTAGACCCCCGCCATTGCCCCGATCTCGCGCGCCCAAAGGCCGCCGGCGTTCACCAGATGCTCGCAGGTGACGGTGCCCTTTTCGGTGACGACTTCCCAGCCATCTTTCGTCGGCCGAGTTTCCAGCACCCGGTTGTGCAGCACGATCTCGGCCCCGCCCATCCGGGCAGCCTTGGCATAGGCGTGGGTCGTGCCCGAAGGATCCAGATGCCCGTCCAGCGGATCGTAAAGCGCGCCGATGATGCCGTCGAGGTTCACCATCCCGTCGGTGAGCTTGGCAATCTCCTCCGGCCCCAGGATCTCGGTATCCAGGCCCATGTAGCGATGCTTGGCGCGTTCGGCCTTCAGCATTTCGAACCGGGCCTGGTTGTCGGCGAGGGTGATCCCGCCCACATGGCGCAGGCCGCAGGACATGCCGGTGATGGCCTCGAGTTCCTTGTACAGCCGGATCGTGTAGCCCTGCAGCGCCGCCATGTTGGTGTCGCCGTTCAGCGTGTGAAAGCCGCCTGCCGCATGCCAGGTCGAGCCCGAGGTCAGCTCTGACCGCTCGATCAGCATGACGTCGGACCAGCCCAGCTTGGTCAGGTGGTAAAGCACCGAACAGCCGACGACACCACCGCCGATCACGACCACGCGGGAATGGGTTTTCTTGGAAGACTCCTTCACTGACCCTGGCAATCTGGCTGGGGCGGGGGCAAGGGTCATGCGGATTTACGACAGGAAATGTCGCGGATACTCTATCCGACCGCCAGAGCCGAAAATGAAAACTGCACCGCCCGACGTCAGGGCGGTGCAGCAATGCTTCCAATCGGGACGGTTTCACTTCTCGGGGATCAACCCGCGCGGGCTGAAGCGCAGAACCAGCAGCAGGATCACCCCCAGAGTCAGCAGCCGCATATGTTCGGCGCTGCCCACCAGATGCGCCTTCAGCCAGCCGTCCGGCATCGCCGAGGTCACCGCCGCCATCGCGCTTGGCCCCAGGAATTCCACCGCGAAATACAGCCAGCCGATCAGCAGTCCGCCAAGCACCGTGCCCCAGTTGTTGCCCGAGCCGCCGACGATGACCATCACCCAGATCAGGAAGGTAAAGCGCAGCGGCTGGTAGCTGCCCGGGGTCAGCTGCCCCTCCATCGAGGCGGCCATCGCCCCGGCAAAGCCGATCACCGCCGAGCCCAGGATGAAGACCTGCAGGTGACGCCGGGTCACGTCCTTGCCCATGGCGGCGGCGGCGACCTCGTTGTCGCGGATCGCCCGCATCATCCGGCCCCAGGGGCTATTGAGGGCGCGCTCGAAGGCCCAGATCACGGCACAGAGCACCAGAAGGAACAGCCCGGCGTACATCAGCTTGACCAGGATGGTCGAGGCCGCCACCGGGTTCCAGCCCCAGTTGGCCACGAAGTCCAGAAAGCCGGGGTCCTTCTGCAGTTCGACTTCCAGCGGCACCGGCCAGGGGCGCGGCAGTTGCGCCACGTTCTTCACACCGCGGGCGAGCCAGTCCTCGTTCTTCATCAAGGCGACGATGATTTCGGCGATGCCCAGCGTGGCGATGGCCAGATAGTCCGACCGCAGACCCAGCGCGGTCTTGCCGATCGCCCAGGCCGCCGCCGCTGCCAGAAGACCGCCCATCGGCCAGGCCACCAGCGAGGGCAGGCCCAGACCGCCGATGTTCCCGGCGAATTGCGGATTCACCGCCTCGACTGCGGCGACGGCCGGGTCGAAGATCCAGCGGAAAAGGAAAAAGCCTCCGACCAGGAGCGCCGCCACGACCAGCGCGCGCAGCCGCCCCTTGGGCAGCATGCCCCAGGCCACCACCGCCGCCGCGACCGAGGCCGCGCCCAGGACGAGCGCCAGCAGGATGCCCATACCCCCGGCCTGCCAGTTCTCGACATTGGGCTGCGAGGAGACCAGCACCACCGACAGCGCGCCAAGGGCGGTGAACCCCATCACGCCGGTGGAAAACAGGCCCGCATAGCCCCATTGCATGTTCACCCCCAGGGCCGCGATCGTGGCCAGAAGCGCCACGTTCAGGATCGAAAGGGCAAGGTTCCAGCTCTCGGCGAAGCCGGTCAGGACATAAAGGGCTGCCACCGCCCCGAAGAGCACCAGGTTACGCGTGTTCATAGCGATTTACCCTTGAAAAGCCCGGTCGGCATGAACAGCAGCACGATGATCAGGATCGCGAAGCTGACCGCGAACTTGTAGTCGGTGGACAGAAGTTGCAGCAGGGCCTCTACCTGCATGTCCTCGGGCAGAAGGTAGTTGGCGATCTTCTTCCAGGCATTGGTGAGGATCACCTCGGAAAAGGCGATGACGAAGCCGCCGGTGATCGCGCCCAGGGGGCTGCCAAGGCCCCCGACGATGGCGGCGGCGAAGATCGGCAGCAGCAGCTGGAAATAGGTGAAGGGCTTGAAGGTCTTGTCCAGACCGTAAAGCACGCCCGCGATGGTGGCGATCCCGGCGGCGATGATCCAGGTCACCGCGACAACGCGGTCGGGGTTGATGCCCGACAGAAGCGCCAGATCCTCGTTATCGGAAAAGGCGCGCATCGACTTGCCGGTGCGGGTCTTCTGCAGGAACCAGAACAGCGCCGCCACCACGACCACTGCCGTCACCACGGTGACCGCCTGGGTGGTCTTGATCGCCAGCGGCTCGGCCAGGCCGGTGGCGGCGCGGAAGTCCTGCGGGTTGACCAGGAAGCGCGCGCCGTCGGCGAAATTCTGGTCCTCCACGCCGATGATCAGGCGGACGATGCCGTTCATCACGAACATCACCCCCAGCGAGACGATGACCACCATCGTCGGGCTGGCCTTCTGGCGGCGATAGAAGCGATAGACGACCCGGTCGGTCGCCAGCACGAAGGCCGCCGTGGCCGCGATGCCGATGGGCAGCGCCAGCAGCGCGGTCGGCAGGGGCCCAAGCCCGATGCCGGCCGACTGGAAGGCCCAGGTCAGAAGGATCGTCACCATGGTCCCGAAAGCCATGGTGTCGCCATGGGCGAAGTTCGAGAACCGCAGGATCCCGTAGATCAGCGTCACCCCCAGCGCCCCAAGCGCCAGTTGCGCCCCGTAGGCAAGGCCCGGGATGAAGACGAAGTTCAGGAAGGCGACGAGGGCGTTCAGGATATCCATCGGATCACTTCACTTGAAAAGGTGTCAGCCCGGCGCGACACAGCTGCCTTCGCCGGTGATCGCCACCGTCATGTCCCCCTGGGCATGGGCGGTGAAGAGGAAGGCGCCATCGGGGAAGACGCTGATCAGGCCCGACATGCCGCCCTGTGGCGGCAGGACGATGGACAGCTCCTCGGTGTCCCCCGCGTTCGACACGTAGCCCTCCCAGGACTGGCCGTCGGTGCTGACGCGGACGGTCTCGCCGCTTTCCTCGATCAGGAAGGGGCCGCCCGTGTAGGACTCGCAGGCGCCGCCGCCGCACTGGCTCTCGACGGTGCAGGTCAGGTTCGCAAGCGCAGGGGTCGGCAGCAAGGCAAGGGTCAAAAGCAGGCGCTTCATGTCATCCTCCCAGGAAAGAACGGCGCACATCCGGGTCGGCCATCAGGGCCTTGCCAGTATCGGTGAAACGGTTGCGGCCCTGGACCAGCACATAGCCCTTGTCCGCGATCTCCAGCGCCTGGCGGGCGTTCTGTTCCACCATCAGGATCGAGATTCCGGTGCGGGCGATCTCGATGATTCGGTCGAAGAGTTCATCCATCACGATGGGCGAGACGCCGGCGGTGGGCTCGTCCAGCATGAGGACCTTGGGCTGCGTCATCAGCGCGCGCCCCACGGCAACCTGCTGGCGCTGGCCGCCGGAAAGCTCTCCGGCCGGCTGGTGGCGCTTCTGCTTGAGGATCGGGAACAGGGCATAGACCTGCTCCATCGTCGCCTGAATGTCGTCGCGGCGCAGGAAGGCGCCCATCTCCAGGTTTTCCTCTACCGTCATCGAGGTGAAGATGTTGTGGGTCTGCGGCACGAAGGCCATGCCCTTGGCCACCCGGGCCTGCGGCGTGAGAGCGGTGATGTCCTCGCCGTCCAGCCGCACCTGGCCGCCGCGCAAGCGCAGCATCCCGAAGACGGCCTTCATCGCGGTGGATTTCCCCGCGCCGTTCGGGCCGACGATCACCGCGATCTCGCCCTTTTCGACCGCGATCGTGCAGCCATGCAGGATGTCGACCGCGCCATAGCCGCCGGTCATCGCATCGCCGATCAGGAAGGGTTCAGCCATGGGCCGCCTCCGCCTTCACCTTGTTCTTCAGCCCGGTGCCGAGATAGGCCTCGATCACCCGCTCGTCGTTCTTGACCTCGTCCACGGTGCCCTCGGCCAGAACCTTGCCCTCGGCCATGCAGATCACCGGGTCGCAGAGGCGGCCGATGAAATCCATGTCATGCTCGATCACGCAGAAGGTGTAGCCGCGCTCCTTGTTCAGGCGCACGATGGCATCGCCGATGGTGTTCAGCAGCGTCCGGTTCACGCCCGCGCCGACCTCGTCCAGGAAGACGATCTTGGCGTCGACCATCATCGTCCGGCCAAGCTCCAGCAGTTTCTTCTGCCCGCCCGAGATGTTCGCGGCCTTCTGGTCGGCCAGATGGCTGATCGTCAGGAAGTCCAGCACCTCATCGGCCTTCTCGCGGATGCGGCGTTCCTCGGCGGCGACGCGGCCGCGGCCGAACCAGCTGTTCCAGATGTTCTCGCCCGCCTGGTTCGCGGGCACCATCATCAGGTTCTCGCGCACGGTCATGCTGCCGAACTCATGCGCGATCTGGAAGGTGCGCAGCAGGCCCTTGTGGAACAGCACATGCGGCGGCAGGCCGGTGATGTCCTCGCCATCCATCAGGACACGACCGCTGGTCGGCGGCAGACGCCCCGCGATCACGTTGAACAGCGTGGTCTTGCCGGCTCCGTTCGGACCGATAAGCCCGGTGATCGTGCCAGTGCGGATCGTCAGCGACGCCCCGTCAACCGCACGGAATCCCCCGAAGTGCCGGTGAAGGTCTTCGACAACGATCATCCATTTCCCCCAAGGCCCCGCCTCTGATCGGGCAGGTGCATAAGCAGCGGCCCGGGGAATTGCCCGGGCCGCGCCATACTGTCAACCGAAAACCCGGATCAACGGAAGCCGACGGTTTCGTTCTTGCCGCCCTTGACCTCGATCATGCGGTAGCGGCCTGCGCTTTCGCCCGGCCCGATCAGGGTCACGGCGGTCGCGCCTTCATAGTCGATGGCGGTGCCCGCGGCGATCAGGTCCAGCGCCTTGGCAAGCTCGCCCGGATAGATCTTCTCGCCCGAGCCGTCAGCCGGACCGTTGGCGACTTCCATCACCTTGTCCTTGTAGACCTGCGGATCGGTCGAGCCCGCCGCCGCCATCGCCAGCGCGATCAGCGCCGCCGCGTCGTAGGATTCAGGCGAATAGGCCGAGGTGCCGTCGAAGCCGGCCGCCGCCGCCAGTTCCTCGAACTTGGCCGCACCCTGCGAATCCGAGCCCGCGATCTGGCCGAAGGACCCGTCCAGGCCTGGCCCGATCGCCTGCGGCAGGCTGTCGCCGATCATGCCGCCCGGCAGGCCGAAGGTGGCGAAGGCGCCGGTGTCCAGCGAAGCCTGGATGATGCCCTTGCCGCCCTGGTCCAGATAGCCTGCCACGACCAGCACATCGCCGCCGGCCGAGGCCAGCGCCGCGACTTCCGCCGAATAGTCGGCCTTGCCGTCTTCATGCGCGGTGTTGATCGTGACCGTGCCGCCCTTGGCGGTGAACGAGGACGAGATCGCCTCGGCCAGGCCCTTGCCGAAATCGTTGTTGGTGTAGGTCAGGGCGATCGATTTGATGCCGCGCTCCAGCATGATGTCGGCCATGACTTCGCCCTCGCGCGCATCCGACGGAGCGGTGCGGAAGAACAAGCCGTCATCTTCAGCCGAGGTCAGCGCCGGGCTGGTGGCCGAAGGCGAGATCATCACCATCCCGTTCGGACGGGCGACGTTCTGCAGCACGGCCCCGGTCACGCCCGAGCAGTCGGCACCCATGATGCCCTTGACCTGATCCGAGGTGATCAGACGTTCCGCCGCGGCGGTGCCGGCAGCCGAGTCGCCGCAGGTGCTGTCGGCGCGGACCGGAACCATGGTCGAACCACCCAGGAACTTGCCCGAATCCGAGACTTCCTTCATCGCCATTTCGGCGGCGGCCGCCATACCCGGCGCGAGGGATTCGATCGGGCCGGTGAAGCCGATCAGGATGCCGACCTTGACCTCTTCGGCAAAGCCCGCACCGGAAAGGGCAGCGGTGGCAGCCGTTGCCAGAAGCAGTTTCTTCATTCTTGTCTCCCTAATTGGATCGCAATCCTGGCCGAGACCCTAGTGGGGCGGTCTGCAAAAGAAAAGCGGTTTGACGGGTGGTTTCCGGCAGGCGCGGGCCAACGGGCGGGTGATCTCTCGTGAATTGCGCACAGGACCTGTCGCCCTATCTTTGCCCCGCGCAACCAGAGATTGGGACCCTCATGCAAAAGACACTCGCCACGACCGTAGCCGGCCTTCTGGGCCTCACTGCCTCGGCCAGCCTGGCCCAAGAGGTCCAGACCAGCGTCGGCCCCCTTGCCGTGACCCCCGTCGCTGAAGGGCTGGAGGAACCCTGGGCCATCGGCTTCCTGCCGGGCGGCGCCTTCCTCGTGACCGAGATCGATGGCCGGCTGAAGCATTTCCCCGCCCCGGGTGCCGAGCCGGTGCTGGTCGACGGCGTGCCCGAGGTCGCGGTGGTGGGGCAAGGCGGGCTTCTGGACGTGATGATCCCGGCCGATTTCGCCCAGACGCGCGAGGTCTGGCTCAGCTATGCCACGGCGCAGCGGTCGGGCGAGGGGACGGCGGTCGGCAAGGGCCGCCTCTCCGACGATGGCACCCGCCTGGAAGGCTTCACGCAGCTTTTCGCCATCCCCGAGGGTTCCTCTGGCGGCCGCCATTTCGGGTCGCGCCTGGTCGAGGCGACGGATGGGACGGTGTTCCTGACCGTGGGCGACCGGGGCACGGGACCCGAAGGAAGGCAGGCCCAGGACCCGATGCGGGGTGAGGGCAAGGTGATCCACCTGACCCGCGACGGCGCGCCTGCCACGACACTCGACGGCGCGCTGCCCGGCGTCTATTCCTGGGGCCACCGCAATGCGCAAGGGGCGACGCTGGATCTCGACGGCCGCTTCCTGCTGGTGGAACACGGCGCGCGCGGCGGGGACGAGCTGAACGCGCCGGAAGCGGGAAAGAACTACGGCTGGCCGGTCATCACCTATGGCGAAAACTACAACGGCGCCGCCATCGGCGAGGGCACCGCGCGCGAGGGGATGGAGCAGCCCCTCCATTACTGGGACCCCTCGATCGCGCCCTCGGGCCTGCTGGTCTATTCCGGTGCGCTGATCCCCGATTGGCGCGGGGATATTCTGTTTGGCTCGCTGAATTCGGACTTCCTGGGCAGGCTGGACCCCGATACCCGGGCCGAGACGGGCTTTGCCGAAGAGCGGATCGCCAGCCCCGAAACCGCCCGCGTCCGCGATGTGGCCGAGGCACCGGATGGATCGATCTGGTTCCTCTCGGTCGGGAATGGCGCGGCCTACCGGCTTGCTCCGGCCGAGTAGCGGCCCGCCACGCTGGCAGGGTGCGTGACATCACGCATCCTACGAGGGCGTCGGATGGGACTGCCGTTCAGTCAGATCGACAGCCGCACCGGCACCACTCCGGGCATGCCTTGCGTGCCACGCTCACGGTAGGGGGTGGTGTTGTAATGGCTGCGGTAGCATTTCGAGAAATGCGAGGGTGAGGCGAAGCCGCAGGCCAGCGCCACGTTGATCACGCTCATGTCGGTCTGCATCAGCAGGTTCCGCGCCTTCTGCAGGCGCAGTTCCATGTAATAGCGCTTGGGCGAGCGATTGAGGTAGCGGCGGAAAAGGCGTTCCAGCTGGCGGGTCGACATGCCCACTTCCTCGGCCAGATCTGCGGGCGACATCGGGTCCTCGATGTTGCCCTCCATCATCTGGATCACCTGGGAGAGCTTGGGATGCCGCACCCCGATCCGGGTCGGGATCGACAGGCGCTGGGTGTCCTGGTCGGTGCGGATCGAGGAGTAGATAAGCTGGTCCGCCACCGTATTGGCCAGATCCTCGCCATGATCCGCCGCGATGATCTTCAGCATCAGGTCGATCGAGGAAATCCCGCCCGCCGTGGTCCAGCGGTTGCCGTCCATCACATAGACAGATTTGGTCAGCTTCACATCCTCGAATTCCTCGGCGAATCCGTCCTGGTTCTCCCAATGGATCGTGGCCTTCTTTCCGTCCAGGAGTCCCGCCTTGGCCAGTGCGTGCCCCCCGGTGCAGATGCCGCCGATCGTCACCCCCCGCCGCGCCTCGCGCCGCAGCCAGTTGACCACGCCCTTCGTGGTGGTGCGCTGCACCTCGACCCCGCCGCAGACCAGGATCGTATCCTCGCGGTCGACCTCCTCCAGCCCCATGTCCAGCCGGAAGATCGCCCCGTTGGAACAGGCCTTCTCCGACCCCTCGCCGCAGAGGGCCCAGGTATACAACGTCTCGCCCGAGACGCGGTTGGCCAGACGCAGGGGCTCGATCGCCCCGGCGAAAGAGATCATCGTGAACTTGTCCAGCAGCAGGAACACGAAGCGGCGCGGGCCAGTCGTCTTGGCGGTCTGGGTGGCTTTGCGGGGCGAGAGGGACATTTCCGCGACCTGATCATGTCGTTCGCAGGCTACGGAACCCGAAATATCGCCGCGCCGCAAGGGCCGAAACGGCATGTTTGCGCCCAAACTGGATTTGCCAAGGCGGAAACTGGGGCGTATACCGCAGGCCGATTGCACGGGACCGGAGTGGAACGATGACCAAGGGATGGACGAAATCGGCATGGCGCGCGAAACCGCGGGTCCAGATGCCGGATTATCCCGATCAGGGCGCGCTGACCGCGGTCGAGGCGCAGCTGGCCAAGTATCCTCCGCTGGTCTTCGCCGGTGAGGCGCGTCGGCTGAAGAAGCAGCTGGCGGCGGCGGCTGAGGGCAAGGCGTTCCTTCTGCAGGGCGGCGACTGCGCCGAGAGCTTTGCCGAGTTTTCGGCCGACAACATCCGCGACACCTTCCGGGTGATGCTGCAGATGGCCGTGGTGCTGACCTATGCCGCCAAGGTGCCGGTCATCAAGGTGGGCCGGATGGCGGGCCAGTTCGCCAAGCCGCGGTCCGCGCCGACCGAGATCATCAACGGCGTGGAACTGCCCAGCTACAAGGGCGACATCATCAACGGCTTCGAGCCCACGCCCGAGGCCCGCATCCCCGACCCGAACCGGATGCTCCAGGCCTATACCCAGGCGGCGGCCAGCCTGAACCTGCTGCGCGCCTTCTCGACCGGCGGTTTCGCGGACATCCACCGGGTCCATTCCTGGACGCTGGGCTTTGCTGAACACGACAAGGCGGAACGCTACCGCGAGATGGCGAACCGGATCTCGGATGCGCTGGACTTCATGAACGCGGCCGGGGTGAACAGCGACACGGCGAACGAGCTGAGCCGGGTGGACTTCTACACCAGCCACGAGGCGCTGCTTCTGGAATATGAAGAGGCGCTGTGTCGGGTCGACAGCATCACCGGGCAGAACGTCGCGGGCTCGGGCCACATGATCTGGATCGGCGACCGCACCCGTCAGCCCGACGGCGCGCATGTCGAATTCTGCCGGGGCGTGCTGAACCCGATCGGGCTGAAATGCGGCCCCTCGACCACCATCGAGGACCTCAAGGTCCTGATGGCCAAGCTGAACCCCGAGAACGAGCCGGGGCGCCTGACCCTGATCGCCCGCTTTGGCGCGGGCAAGGTCGGCGAACATCTGCCGCGCCTGATCAAGACGGTGCAGGAAGAGGGCGCCAATGTCGTCTGGTCCTGCGACCCGATGCACGGCAACACGATCAAGGCGGCCTCGGGCTACAAGACCCGTCCCTTCGACAGCGTGCTGCGCGAGGTGCGCGAATTCTTCGCGATCCACAAGGCCGAGGGCACCGTCCCCGGCGGCGTGCATTTCGAGATGACCGGCCAGGACGTGACCGAATGTACCGGCGGCCTGCGCGCGGTCAGCGACGAGAACCTGGCCGACCGCTACCACACCGCCTGCGACCCACGGCTGAACGCGTCGCAGTCGCTGGAGCTGGCGTTCCTCGTGGCCGAGGAACTGTCCAGCCAGCGCGAGGCCGCGCGGCGCGTGGCGCTGTAAGTGGGGTTCTGCAGGGCGGCGGGGGAACCGGCCGCCCTTACTCTTTGGAATGGACCAGCGTCAGATGGCCGACCCGGCGCGTGGTCGCGACCGGCGCGGGAGCGGGGGTTGCGACAGGCTCGGGTCGGCCCAGCAGACGCTGCTCGCGACGGCGGGCGACCTTGAACTTGCAGCGCCGCTGCGCCTCGGGCGCGAAGCCGAAGGCGCCCAGCACCAGCTTGCGGTCCTGATCGTCGGCCAGGGGCATCAGCGCCAGCTGCGCGATCACCTGGCCATTGCCGCGATCCGAGACCAGATCCAGTTCGGCCACCGCAGGTTCATGGATCACCTGTTCCAGGATCTGACCCACCAGATCCCGCGCCTCGGCGCAGAAGAGGACCGTCAGCGGCAGCCCCCGCAGGTCCATCCCCCCGATCTCGCCCAGGGCCGAGCCCGCGATCCGCACCTGCGCCACGCCGCGCCCGATCCGTTCGGCCAGGAAGACACGGTCCAGAACGCCGGTCATGCCGCGCGGATCCAGAGCTGCCCGCATCGGGACCGAGCCCGCCTTGCGCAGGCTTTCCCAATAGGCCCGGACCTGCGCCGGCCCATCGAACACCACCGGCGGCGGGGCGGGCGAGGCACGGAAGCGCGCCAGTTCCAGGAATTTCAGGTCCATCGCACCCTCGCGTGCCGGTTGCTTCGCGCTTGCAGCCCAGCGGGGCATCGCGCCATGTAAACACCATAGGCCGGATCGGGAAGATTCGGACGAAAATCTATTCAAATGGTAAATACCGCGGCCGCGCGGGGAAGGATGCACATGATCTCGATGACCGGGTTTGCCGCGCGGCGCGGGGCGGGGGCGGGCTACGGCTGGGCCTGGGACCTGCGGGCAGTGAACGGCAAGGGGCTGGACCTGCGGCTGCGGCTGCCGGACTGGATCGACGGGCTGGAGCTTGCGGTCCGCGCCGAACTGCAGAAGGCGGTGACGCGCGGCAATGTCAGCCTCTCCTTGCGGGTCACGTTGGACAGCGGGGCCGAGGAGGCGGGCTTCCGGCTGAACCCCGCACAGCTGGCTGCGGCGCTGGGGGCGCTTGCGAAGGTCGAGGAGGCCGCGATCGGCTCTGGCCTGACCCTGCGCCAGCCCACGGCGGCGGATGTCCTGACCCTGCGCGGCGTGCTGGATCAAAGCCAGCAAGAGCAGGACACCGGGCCGCTTCGCCAGGCGATCCTGGCCGACCTCCCCGCGCTGCTGGCCGATTTCGCCGCGATGCGCGCGACCGAAGGCGCGGCACTGGCGGGGGTGCTGAGCGCGCAACTGGACCAGATCGCCGCCCTGACCGCCGAGGCACAGCGCGAGGCCGCCGCCCGGGCCGCGACCCAGGCCGATACCCTGCGCGACAGCCTGCAACGCATCCTGGCGGCTACGGACGCGGTGGATGCGACCCGTCTGGCACAGGAACTTGCGCTTCTGGCGGTCAAGACCGACGTGACCGAGGAACTGGACCGCCTGACCGCCCATGTCACCGCCGCGCGCGGGCATCTGGCCGACAGCGCCCCGGTGGGCCGCAAGCTCGACTTCCTGATGCAGGA
>JBKHWC010000089.1:0-12943 GCA_046569765.1 Alphaproteobacteria bacterium
CGACACGCGGGGGTTCATCTCGATGACGACCATGCGGCCGTCCTTCGGGTTGATCGCCCATTGCACGTTGGACCCGCCGGTTTCGACCCCGATCTCGCGCAGGACGGCGATCGAGCCGTTGCGCATGATCTGGTATTCCTTGTCCGTCAGCGTCAGCGCCGGGGCGACGGTGATGGAATCGCCGGTGTGGACGCCCATCGGGTCCACGTTCTCGATCGAGCAGACGATGATGGCGTTGTCGGCGCGGTCGCGCACGACCTCCATCTCGTATTCCTTCCAGCCCAGCAGCGACTCATCGACCAGGACCTGGGCGACGGGGCTGGCCTCGAGGCCGGATTTCACGATGGCCTCATAGTCGTCGCGGTTGTAGGCCACGCCGCCGCCGGTGCCGCCCAGGGTGAAGGCGGGGCGGATGATGGCGGGAAGGCCAACGTATTCCAGCGCGTCCATCGCCTGTTTCACGCCCGCCGCGATGTCGTACTTGCCCGAGGGCAGCTTGGGTGCGGCAACGATGGTGGCCTTGGGGTTCTCCAGCCCGATGCGGTCCATCGCCTCACGGAAGAGCTTGCGATCTTCTGCCATTTCGATGGCATCGCGCTTGGCGCCGATCAGCTCGACGTTGAACTTTTCCAACACGCCCATGTCGGCCAGCGCCAGCGCGGTGTTGAGGCCCGTCTGCCCGCCCATCGTGGGCAGGAGCGCGTCGGGGCGTTCCTTCTCGATGATCTTGGCGACGACTTCGGGGGTGATCGGCTCGATATAGGTGGCATCCGCGAGACCGGGGTCTGTCATGATCGTCGCGGGGTTCGAGTTCACCAGGATGACCCGATAGCCTTCCTCACGCAGAGCCTTGCAGGCCTGGGCGCCGGAGTAGTCGAACTCGCAGGCTTGCCCGATGACGATGGGGCCCGCGCCGATGATCATGATCGACTTGATATCGGTCCGCTTCGGCATGTCAGCCCCCACCATGTGCGCAAAATTGGGCGGGTTATAGACAGAAGCCGAGGGCGCGCAAGGGGAAACGGCGCGGCGGGGCGGGTCAAAATCCTTCGAAGGATTTCGCAGATCTTTTCGAAAAGATTTGCGGCGCGCCGGGGGGGTGAGGGTGGTCGCAAAGCTGCGGGTCGGGGTCGGGAAAGGCACTGGTGCGGCGGCCGGGATCGGCCTATCTCGGGCAGAGGGACGATGGGGGCGCGTGTGATCCTTGTGGAACATGGACCGGGCGGAACGCCGGCGCTGTTCGCGGCGCCGCGCCGGGTTGTCGTGGCAAGCAGTCCGCGAGAGGTTGAAACCGCCCTCGCAGCGGCCGAGGCTGAACGCGCCGCCGGGGCCTGGCTTGCGGGCTATGTCGCCTATGAGGCGGGCCTGGCGCTGGAGCCGAAGCTCGCCCCCCTGATGCCGCGCAACCGGCCGGGGCCGCTGGTCGCCCTGGGGGTCTATGACGCGCGCGAGTCCGCCGATGCGGCGCTGGCGCAGGCGGCCGAGGCGGGGTGGGGGACCGAGATGACCGCCCCGGCCCCGCTGGTCGGGCGGCGCGCCTATGGCAACGCGGCGCGCAGGGTTTTCGACTATATCGCGGCGGGGGATTGCTATCAGGTCAACCTCACCTTTCCGATGACGGCGAAGCTGGTCCGCGGCTCGCCCCTTGGCCTTTACGGCGCGTTACGGCGGACGGGGGCGGTCGGGCATGGGGCCTTTGTCGATCTGGGCGTCGGGCCGGTGGTGGTCTCACGCAGCCCGGAGCTGTTCTTCAAGGTCGAGGGCAACCGGATCGTCACCCGCCCGATGAAGGGCACCCGGCCGCGCGGCCGGGACGCGGCCGAGGATGCGGCGATCATCGCCGACCTGCGCGGGGACGAGAAGGACCGGGCCGAGAACCTGATGATCGTCGATCTTCTGCGCAATGATATCAGTCGCTTGTCCAGGGTCGGCACGGTAAAGGTTCCGGCGCTTTACGCGATCGAAAGCTATGCGACGGTCCACCAGATGACCTCGACCGTCGAGGGCGAGCTGGATGGCCCGGCGACCCTGCCGGGTCTGATGGCGGCACTGTTCCCCTGCGGCAGCGTCACCGGCGCGCCGAAGATCCGGGCGATGGAGATCATCCGCGAGGTCGAACCCTGGCCGCGCGGTGTCTATTGCGGAGCGGTGGGCTGGATGTCTCCGGGCGGAGAGGCCGATTTCTCGGTCGCGATCCGCACCTTGTCGATCAGCGGGTCGGATATCGTGATGAACGTGGGCGGCGGGCTGACGCATGGCTCGACCGCGCAAGGGGAATGGGAGGAGGCGCTGTGGAAAGCGCGCTTCGTGAAGGCGGCGGTGAGCCCGGGCTGAGGCTGATCGAGACGCTGCTCTGGGACGGGGTGCGTGCCCCGCGCTGGGCGCTGCATCGGGCGCGGCTGCGGCGGAGTGCAGCCCTGCTGGGCTGGGACTGCCCCGAGGTCGAGGTCTCCGGCCCGGATCATCCGGCCCGGCTGCGGCTGACGCTGGACCGTTCGGGGCGGGTGGAGTGGCAAGTGGCGGCGCTGCCCCCGGCGAAGCCCCTGTGGCGGCTGGGTCTGGCGGCAGAGCGGCTGTTCTCGGACGACCCCTGGCTGCGGGTGAAATCGACCCGGCGCGATGTCTATGACCGCGCCCGCGCCGCGCTGCCCGAGGGGCTGGACGAGGTCCTGTTCCTGAACGAACGCGGCGAGGTCTGCGATGGGTCAATCACCACGGTCTTCTTTGACCGGGGGGAGGGGATGCGCACGCCGCCCCTGTCCTCGGGCCTGCTGCCGGGGGTCCTGCGGGCCGAGCTTGCCTGCCCGGAAGAGGTGCTGCGGGCCGAAGATCTGTCCGGGGTGCGGCTGTGGGTCGGCAATGCGCTGCGCGGGCTGATCCCGGCGGTCTGGGTGGGTTAGGGGTTCATCCGGCCGAACCAGTCCAGGTCGGCTATGGTGATCCAGCCCGACAGGATGATCCCGGCGATCACTGCCCAGATCGGGGTCGCCACCAGGGTGGTGATCCAGGCCATGCGGCCGATCTCTTCCTGAGCGGGCGCGCCGGGGGGCGTTCCGGGCTCGACGTGATTCGCCTCCTCCTGGGTGCGGGTGCGTAGCGGCAGGACGACGAAGAGCGTCATGAACCAGGTGACGGCGTAAAGGACGATGGCGGCGGTGATGGTCATGCCTGTTCAAGCTCCACCAGGCAGCCGTTGAAGTCCTTCGGATGCAGGAAGAGGACCGGCTTGCCATGCGCGCCGATCTTCGGCTCGCCGGACCCCAGGACGCGGGCGCCCGAGGCCTTCAGATGGTCGCGCGCGGCGAGGATGTCGTCGACCTCATAGCAGATGTGATGGATGCCGCCCGAGGGGTTTTTCTCAAGGAATCCGGTGATGGGAGAGTTCTCTCCCAGGGGATGCAGCAGTTCGATCTTGGTGTTCGGCAGCTCGATGAATACCACGGTCACGCCGTGGTCGGGCTCGGGCTGCGGGGCGCCGACCTTGGCGCCAAGGGTGGAGCGGTACTGCTCGGCCGCGGCGGTCAGGTCGGGCACGGCGATGGCGACATGGTTCAGGCGGCCGATCATGGGGTCCTCGCGGCTGTTTGCACCGGATTAGGGCATCGGGCGGGGCGGGCGCAAGCGGCAGTCGGTCGCAGCGGTGTTTACCGGGTGTTTACCTGTGCCGGGGCAGTCTGCCGCCGATCCAGAAGGAGAGCTGCCATGCCCTTCCCCCCCGACGGCCCGCGCCTTACCGCGCCAAGCTCGCTGCCCCTGCGCGGGGTGACCGTGCTTGCGGTCGAGGACAGCCGATTCTCCAGCGATGCCTTGCGGCTGATCCTGACCCGCGTCGGGGCCCGTCTGCGCCGGGTCGAGACGCTGGCCGCCGCACGGGTGCATCTGGCCTGCTACCGGCCCGATCTGGTGATCGCCGACCTTGGCCTGCCCGACGGAAGGGGAGAGGAGTTGATCGCCGCCGCCTCGGCCAGGGGGATCCCGGTGCTGGCGGTCAGCGGTGACCCTGACGGGCGGGAGGCGGCGCTGGATGCGGGGGCGGTGGCCTTCTTCGACAAGCCTCTCCCCTCGGTCGCGGGGTTCCTGCGGCTGGTGGAGCAGCTGCTGACCGGCCGCGGGGCCGAGGCCGAGCCGCCGGTGGTCGAGGTGCCGGGGGGCGATCCGATGGCGCTGCGGGACGATCTGGCGCGGGCGGCCGCGTTGGTCGAGGGGGCGGGGGACCCGGTCTATGTCGCGGGTTTCGTGCGGGGGCTGGCCCGGTCGATCGGGGACCGGGCGCTGGAGGAGGCGGCGGTGGCGGCATCCGGTGACGGCGGGCGCCAGCTTTTGTCGGCCGTCATCGCCGAGCGGCTGACCGGGTTGCAGCCAGTCTAGCCGTGCAGCGCGGGATCGCCGTTGGCCCGGACGAGGCGGCTGAGGTCGGAGAGCCGTTCACGCTGACGGCCGCGGGCGTCGAAGTTTGCGGGCGACAGCCAGGCCGCGTAAGCCTCGGCCAGGGCGGGCCATTCGCTGTCGATGACCGAGAACCAGGCGGTGTCGCGGTTGCGGCCCTTGACGATGAGGTGCTGGCGGAACACCCCCTCGAAGCTGAAGCCCAGCCGCTGCGCAGCCCGGCGGGAGGGCAGGTTCAGCGCGTCGCATTTCCATTCATAGCGCCGGTAGCCCGCGTCGAAGGCCCAGCGCATCATCAGGAACATCGCCTCGGTCATCGCGGCGCTTTGTTGCAGATGGGGGGCGATACAGATGTGGCCGACCTCGATCGAGCCTGCCTCGGGCGTGATCCGCAGGTAGGCGGCGATCCCGCCGGGGCGGCCCGTGGCGGGGTCGCACAGGACAAGGAAGCGCGGGTCCTCGCCTTCTTCGCGCTGGCGGGCCCAACGGTGATAGGCGGTGGCCGAGGGGAAGGGGCCGTAGCCCATATAGTCCCAGAGCGCGTCATGGCCCTCGAAGGCGGCGTGCAGGTCGGCGGCATGGGCGTCGGCGTTCAGCGGCTCCAGCCGGATCAGGCGGCCCTGCATCGGCGCGCGGTCGGGTCGGCGCGGCGGCGACCAGTTTTCAATCACTTGCCCCAGTCTTTTGTTGCCCACGGCCAAACCTCTCGCACCGATGCGGGAAGGCTACGGCGGGGCCGGGGGCGGGGCAAGTCAGAAGCGGAAATCGGGGGGATAGCTGTGGAAGCCGTCGAAATCCGCCTTGCCCAGAGGCACTCCGGCGGCGCGGAGGGCGGCATAGCCCATGGTCAGGTGGAAGAAGAAATTGGGCAGGCCGTAGAGGTACAGGAAGTCCGGCGCGGGCTGTTCCAGTTCGGCGAAACCGGCGGTGTGGCGGATGATGCGCGCCTCGGCGCCCTCGAATTCGGCCGGTTGCATCGCGCCCAGCATTGCCCGGGCGACGGCAAGTCTTGGCCCCAGCGCCTCGGGCAGGTCAGGTACCGCACGACCGGCCAGCGGACAGGCGATCCGCAGGGCGAACCCTGCCGCGATGGCAAAGTGCTGTCCGACAGGGAAGCTGTCGCCGATCTGCGCGGACAGGGCCTCCGGCCCCGCCTTTTCCACCATCCCGGCCACGCGGGCGAGGTAATGGCGGAAGACGGGGACGGTGGCCTGGTACATCACGCCTCCTTGGGCAGGACCCGCAGGCGCAATTCGCGGAGTTGCTCGTTCGTGGGCTCGGAGGGCGCGCCCATCAGAAGGTCCTCGGCCCGCTGGTTCATCGGGAACATGATGACTTCGCGGATGTTCTGGGTATCGGCGAGGAGCATCACCAGCCGGTCGATCCCCGCCGCGCAGCCGCCGTGCGGAGGGGCGCCATACTTGAACGCCTTGACCATGCCGCCGAAGCGCTTGTCCACCTCGGAGTTCGGATACCCGGCCAGTTCGAAGGCCTTGTACATGATCTCGGGCTTGTGGTTGCGGATGCCGCCCGAGATGACCTCATAGCCGTTGCAGGCCAGGTCATACTGGTAGGCATGGACCTTCAGCGGGTCGCCGTTCAGCGCCTCAAGGCCGCCCTGCGGCATCGAGAACGGGTTGTGGCTGAAGTCGATCTTCCCCTCATCGGTCTTTTCGTACATCGGGAAGTCGACGATCCAGGCGAAACGGAAACAGTCCTTCTCGGTCAGCCCAAGTTCCTCGCCAATGACGTTCCGCGCCTTGCCAGCGATGCCTTCGAAGGTTTCCGGCTTGCCGCCCAGGAAGAAGGCCGCGTCGCCCTTTTCCAGGCCCAGCTGCTGCCGGATCGCCTCGGTCCGCTCCGGCCCGATGTTCTTGGCGAGGGGGCCTGCGGCCTCCATGCCCGAGCCGTCCTCGGCCTCGCGCCAGAAGATGTAGCCCATGCCCGGCAGGCCCTGCTGTTGCGCGAAGGCGTTCATCCGGTCGCAGAACTTGCGGCCCACGGGCTCGCCCGAAGGCCCTTTCGGCGCGGGGATGGCGCGGACTTCGTTGCCGTCCTGCTCCAGGAGTTTCGCGAAGATCGCGAAACCCGAGCCGCGGAAGTGTTCGCTGACGTCCTGCATCCTGATCGGGTTGCGCAGGTCGGGCTTGTCCGAGCCGTACCACTTCAGCGCATCCCGGTAAGCAATGCGCGGCCAGTCGGCATAGACCTTCCGGCCCTTGCCGAATGCCTCGAACAGGCCCTGCAGGACCGGCTGGACGGCGGCGAAGACGTCGTCCTGGGTGACAAAGGACATCTCGATGTCCAGCTGGTAGAAGTCGGTCGGCGATCGGTCCGCGCGCGGGTCTTCGTCGCGGAAGCAGGGCGCGATCTGGAAATAGCGGTCAAAACCGGCCACCTGGATCAGCTGCTTGAACTGCTGCGGGGCCTGGGGCAGGGCGTAGAACTTGCCGGGGTGCAGGCGCGACGGCACCAGGAAGTCGCGCGCGCCTTCGGGGCTGGAGGCGGTGATGATCGGCGTCTGGAACTCGGTAAAGCCCTGGTCCCACATGGCGTTGCGCAGCCAGCGGACGACGTTCGATCGCAGCATCATGTTCGCATGCATCGACTCGCGGCGCAGGTCGAGGAAGCGGTAGGTCAGGCGGGTTTCCTCGGGGTATTCGGTGTCGCCGAAGACCGGGAGGGGAAGCTCGTCGGCGGCGCCCAGGACTTCGACCTCGGTCACATAGACCTCGATCTCGCCGGTGGGGATCTTGGCGTTCACAAGGCTTTCGTCGCGGGCCTTGACCCGGCCGTCGATGCGGATGACCCATTCGGCGCGCACCTTCTCCAGCGCGGCAAAGGCGGGCGAGTCGCCGTCGCAGAGGATCTGGGTGATCCCGTAATGGTCGCGCAGGTCGATGAAGAGGACGCCGCCGTGGTCGCGCACCCGGTGGACCCAGCCGGAAAGCCGGACGGTTTCGCCCACATGGGCCTTGTTCAGCGCGGCACAGGTATGGCTGCGATAGGCGTGCATCTAGGGTCCCTTTCCCAGGGGCATGAATTCCATCGCGCCGATACACCTTGCCCGGGGGGCCAAGTCAAGCCCGCCTCAGCGCCCCTGGGCGGCAAGGCGGTGGAAGAGATGGGTGAAGGTGGCCACGCCCAGGACCGGGATCACCAGGTTCAGCACCGGGATCGAAAGCGGCGCGGCCATCAGCGTGCCCGCCGCCCAGAGCCGCAGCCGGTTGCGGCGGCGCATGGCGGTGGCCTCGGCCGGGGGCAGGCGGCGCAGGGCGACGAGGGTGAAGTATTCGCGTCCCAGCAGGAAGCCGTTCACCGCCCAGAAGAGGACCGGGGTGAAGGGGCCGACCATCGGATAAAGGAACAGCGCCACCGCATTCACGGCCAGCACCACGCCCAGGAAGTTGACCGACTGCCGCAGCGCCTCGGCCCAAGGGAGCGGGGTGGCGGGGGGCAGGGCGGGGTAGTGCCGATCCTCGACCGCGTCGGCGATGTCCTCAAGGAAAAGGCCGGTGAAGACGGACGCGACCGGCACCATCAGGAAGACGGACAGCGCCAGCATGACCAGAAGCGAGCCCCAGCCGAGGAGGGTCTCGATCCCGGTGACCGGGCCGACGAAGGGGATCTCGACGCTGTCCGGGGTGGCCCACCAGATCAGTTGCAGGAAGGCGGCGTAGAAGGCGGCCAAGAGCGCCAGCGCCAGAAGGACGCCCAGAAGGAGAACCCGGCGGAAGCGGCGGTCGCCAAGCTGGCCGAGCGCCCGGAAGAAGGCCGCGAAGATCACGCCTCGACCCAGGTGATCAGGCGGGCAAGGTCGGGGCGGGGGCGATCGGGGCCGTCCTCGGCCGGGGTGCCGATATGGACGATGCCGGCCACGGTTTCCTCGCCCTGGCAGCCGAAGGCGCGGGCGGCGAAGGCGGCGTCATGGGCGGGCCAGCCGGTCAGCCAGTTCGCGCCCCAGCCCGCCGCCTCGGCCGCGGTGACGATGTTCAGGCACAGGGCGCCGGCGGACAGAAGCTGCTCGACCGCCGGGATCTTGGGCGAGGGCTTGGGCGAGGCGATGACCACGACGGCGAGCTTGCCAAGGTCATACTGACCGCGGCCCTTGGCGATCTTCTCGGCATCGCCGCCAAGCTCGGTCGCGCGGGCCTCGGCCAGATCGGCCAGCCGCTGGAAGGCAGCGCCTTGCAGGACGACCAGCCGCCAGGGCTCCAGCTTGCCATGGTCGGGCACGCGGGTGGCGGCGGTCAGGATCTCTTCCAGCTGGGCGCGGTCGGGGACGGGGTAGGAAAACAGCTTGGCCGGGCGCGAGCGGCGGTTCTTAAGGAAGGCAAGGGCGGCGTCGTTGCGGGCGGGCATGTCGGTCCTGCGGGTTTGGGTCGCCGGGCAGGATAGGCGGTTCGCCGGCGACCTGCCAGAGCTAGAGGCCAAAGCCTTGTGCCGCCTCCTCGATCCAGCCCTTGGCGAAGGCGTCAAAGCGGACGTCGGGCTGGCGTTTGGCCAGGGTCGCGGCAAGCGGGTCGGCGGCGGTGACCGGGGCGGCGGAGAGTTCTTCCAGCACGGCATGGCCGCAGAAGGGAACGTAGACCTCGGAATAGCCGCCCTCGTGGACCAGGACGAGCTTGCCGCCGCAAAGATCGCGGGCGGCCTGCATCAGCTGGCGAGTCATCAGGCGGAAGGTTTCGGCGGTGCACAGCATCCGGCCCAGGGGATCGACGGCGGCGGCATCGAAGCCGCAGGCGACGATGATCGCGTCGGGGCGGAATCGGTGCAGGGCGGGGAGGACGACACGCTCCATCGCGTGCAGATAGGTGGCATGGCCGCAGCCGGGCGGCAGGGGAAGGTTGAGGTTCGATCCGGGCGCTTGCGGGCCGCCCGTCGCCTCGACCCCGCCGGTGTCCAGCGGATAGTTCCGTTCCTGATGCAGGCTGATCGTCAGGGTTTCGGGGTCGTTCCAGAAGATCGCCTCGGTCCCGTTGCCGTGGTGGACGTCCCAGTCGACAACGGCCACTCGGGCAAGCCGCCCCTCGGCCCGGGCGGCCTGGATCGCCACGGCGATGTTGTTCAACAGGCAGAAGCCATTGGGGAAATCGGCGGTGCAATGGTGCCCCGGCGGGCGGGAAAGGGAATAGGCATTTGCCACCTCGCCCGTCAACACCGCCCGCAGCGCGGCAGTGGCCAGGCCTGCCGAAAGGGCCGCAATCTCGTACCCGCCCTGGCCGAAGGGGGTGCGCAGGCCAAGCTCGCCCCCGCCCGCGTCGGACCTGGACTTGAAGGCGGAAAGGTAGCTTTGCGGGTGGACACGGAGGAGGTCGGCGTCGCTGGCGGGGTCGGCAGAGCGGACGGCAAGGTGGCGGGAAAGGCCCGTCACCTCGACGAGGTTTTTCAGGCGGCGCTTGGTTTCGGGGTTTTCCGGCAGCCCCGCGGCCATGGGCTGGACCAGGCCGCCGACCGGAAGGGTGAAGGCATAGTTGCCGCCCCCGTGCCAGAAGCAGCGTTCGTCGGTGAAGAAGGCGGTGGTCATGGTGGGTCTCCCTGTTCAGGGGCAGAGTAGGGCGGCCAGCGCGGTCTGGCGAGGGGGCGCGACGGCGCGGCGGGGAGCAAGATCCTTGAGCAAGGATCTTGACAAATTCCTTACTCAAGGAATTTGGCCCCTTGCCCTGCGGGTGCGCCTGGAGGATCACCCCGGCATGGACCTGACCCATCTTGCCCAGCCCGGCGCGACGCTTGCCGTCCGCGTCACCCCGAACGCCCGCCGCGCCGGGCTGGAGCTGGCCGAGGGCGTGATCCGCATCGCCGTGACCGAGGTCCCCGAGGGCGGCAAGGCGACGGAAGCGGCGCGGGTGGCCCTTGCACGGGCGCTGGGCGTGGCGAAGTCGCGGCTGACCTTGGTCCGGGGCGCGACGTCGCGGGACAAGCTGTTCCGGCTGGATTAATCGGCCTTGCGTTCCAGCCGGTAGCTGCCCTCGGGCAGGTTCAGCGCGGCGGCGAGGTCGCGGATCTGGCTGAGCGAGAGGGTGATCCGCACCACCTCATCCGTCTGGGTGTCCAGCTGTTCGACCGTCACGCAATCCTCGAAGGCGGTAACGGTGACATCCTCGACCAGCGGTAGCTCCTCGCCGTCGTCGACAAGGGTGATCACGGTGGCGTCGAATTCGTGCTCGATGGTGAACATGCTGCAAGGCTACCCCCGCGCGGTCGGCCGGGCAAGCCATGACAGCTGCGTGAGGCGGGCTTTCCCCCGGCGGCCGATTTGCTACCCTTGCGCCAATCCCCGCTTGAAGGTTTCCCCATGCGTCTGCCCCTGATCGCCGCCCTGCTTCTGTCGCTGGGCGGCTGCGTTGCGACCTCTCCCGCCCTGCCGCCGGTGGACCAGGCGGTCGCGCCGCCCCCTCCGGCCGAGACGGCGGCGCGGACCTTCCTGACGGTGGTCTCCCGGGTCGAGCCGGTGGCGGAGGAGGTCTGCCGCACGCGCGGGGCGGTGCGCAATTGCGACTTCCGCATCGTGGTGGACGACCGGCCGGGCCAGCCGCCGAATGCCTTCCAGACCGTGGACCGGCTCGGGCGGCCGGTGATCGGCTTCACGCTGGCGCTCATCGCCGATGCCCGCAACGCCGACGAGCTGGCCTTCGTCCTGGGGCATGAGGCCGCGCATCACATCTCGGGCCACATCCCCCGGCGGCAGGATCAGGCGCTGGCCGGCGCGCTGGTCGCGGGGGTCCTCGCGCAGGCGAGCGGCCTGACCCCGGACGAGATCCGCGCCGCGCAGGACCTGGGCGCCGAGGTCGCCGCGCGCGGCTATTCGCGCGAATTCGAGCTGGAGGCCGATGCGTTGGGGGCCGAGATCGCGCTGATCGCGGGCTATGACCCGGTGCTCGGGTCGGGCTTCTTCGACCGGCTGCCCGATCCAGGCGACCGCTTCCTGGGAAGTCACCCGCCGAACGCACAGCGCAAGGCGCAGGTGGCCGCGACGGTGCGGCGGTTGCGGGGCTCTTGATCTGCGTCAAGGCGCGCGGGCCGGGGGTGGGGCAGTGTATCTGCATTGGACCGCAAGAGGCTGGCGATGATCGGATATCCAGAGGCCCCCAAAGCCTGGTGGCTGACGCGCGGCATGGCCCGTATCTCGGGCGTGAACCTGCCCCGCGCTGTCGTCGAGGGCTGGTTGCAGCGCGACGAGCTGGAGGACCTGGTCGAGCGTTGCGCCGCCTGCCACCGCACCGCGGATTGCGAGGCCTGGCTGGCCACCTCGGGCAATGCCCGGGCGATGCCGGACTTCTGCCCGAACAAGGCCGCGATCGAGGCCCTGGTCCACTGAAATTCCCGTGCGTTTCGGGCTGTTTCCCTTTGCCCAACGCATCACTTCGGCGCCTGACCTCCCTCCCTGGTCAGGCGCCGCTCTTCTTTCCGTCGCCCGGCTGTGGCAGGGTGCGGCCATGATCGTTCTGGAAGACATCCTGCGCGACCGCGGCTCGCGGTATGCGGCCTCGGTGGGCCACGTCCGCAGTCGGGAGGAGATCGACGCCTTCCTCGCCACGCTGAGGACCCGGCGCAAGTTCGCCAAGGCCACGCATCACAGCTGGGCGGCGGTCCTGTCCAGCGACGGCCCGCTGAAGGGCGACGATGGCGAGGCCGGGGCGGGCGCGGTGATCCTGAAGATGCTGGAGCGCGAGGGGCTGGTCGATCATATCGTCGTGGTCACGCGCTGGTATGGCGGGGTGCATCTGGGCGGCGACCGCTTCGCCCATGTCGTCACCTGCACGCGCGCGGCGCTGGCGGCGTTGCGCTCCGGATCGCATATGCATTTATGAATGAATTTCTGTGCGGACAGTCCCCCGGGTGCTAGGCTTTTGCCACGGGCCGGCAGAGCCCGGGGAACCGAGGGTACGGACATGAACATCTCGCGTGGATTCCTGGTGATGGGTGGGGTGTATCTGGTGGCTGGCATCGTGCTGGGGTCGTACATGGGCGGGAGCGGCGATCATTCGCTTGCGCCCGTTCATGCGCATATCAACCTCTTGGGCTTTGCGTTGATGACCGCCTTTGGCCTGGGCTACCGGCTGGTGCCGGGGCTGGCGGACGGGGTGCTGCCGAAGGCGCATTTCTGGCTGCACCAGGCGGGGGCGCTTGGGCTGCTTCTGGGCCTGTTCCTGATGATGAGCGGGCGCGTCGCGGCCGAGAGCATCGGCCCGGTCTTTCCGGTGATGGAGGGCGCGATCCTGATCGGCGCGCTGCTTTGGCTTCTGGGCGTCCTGCGCCGCGCCTGAGACGCCTGGGGTCGCTTGGCGCAAACGGGCGGCCCCGCTAACCTTTCCGGAAACGGGGAGGGGACGATGCGCGATGCCTTGCGGGCCGAGGCCCGGCGACTGGCCAATACGGTGCTGTGGTCCTGGGACGGTTTTCGCGCCGCCTGGGCCACGGAAAAGACGCTGCGTCAGTGGGCGCTTGCCAATGTCCTGTCGGCCGCGCTGGCCTTTGCGCTGGACCTGACGCCGGGGGAACGCGCGCTGATCCTGGCGCTGGGGCTGCTGATCCTTGCCGCCGAACTGATCAACAC
>JBKHWC010000090.1:0-12850 GCA_046569765.1 Alphaproteobacteria bacterium
CGGAGCCGAAGTGACCGTCGCCACACCCCGCGCGACATCACCCCACATGTCCCCCAGCATCAACGCCGCCGACAGAAGCGACGAGGGCACATAGTCCGACGACACGATATCCAGCAGATCGGCCTCGGCCAGATCGGCAGCGGCGACGTTGCCGGAATGGCTGCCGCCCCGGATCAGGTTCGGCGCGCCCATCATCACCTTGATCCCGTGGTCATTGCAGGCCCGGGCGGCCTCGATCGTGGTCGGGAACTCGGCAAAATGCGCGCCATGTTCGGCCGAGCGCGCAACATGGCCGACCTCGGTGTCGTCGTGGCTGGCCAGCACCGCCCCATAGCGGCGGGCGGCCGCGACGGCGGCGGCTTCGTGCATTGCGCCGTGGCGGGCCGACAGCGCCTTCTGCGCGGCGACATGGGACTCGAATTCGGCCTCGCTGATGCCGTGCTTGCCCATCACATACTTCCGCAATTGCGTGACATCCCGGAACTGCCGCGCGCCCGGCGTGTGGTCCATCAGGCTTACGATGCCGACGCGATCTTCGGGGCCGAACTTGTCCAGCTCCTCGACCAGGGTTTCAGAGCAGACCTCGGCCCGCAGATGCAGGAAATGGCTGATCCGCAGCGCGCCCTCGGCCCGCAGGCCCAGGATTTCATCCGCCAGCGCGCGGGCATATTCGCCGTAATTGGCCTTGGCGTTCGACACCACGGACCCCACGCGCAGCGCGTCGAAGACCGTGGTGATCCCGACGCTGGCCAGTTCCGCGTCATGGGCGATGATCGCGGCGGCATGGGGCCAATCGACCTTGGGGCGCGGTTCGATGTGGCGTTCCAGGTTGTCGGTATGCAGCTCGATCAGGCCGGGCATGACCAGGTCGCCGCCACAATCCTCGGCCCCTGACGGGACGCTGGACCCCTCGGCGATATTCGCGATCCGGCCATCTATCAGGCGCACCTGCCCGCGCAGGGTCTCGCCCGGCAGGACCAGGGTGGCGTTGGCAAGGATGGTCTCGGTCATTTTCTTCTGTCCTGTCTTGCGGTTCGGTCCGCGCCGGGTGCATCTGACATGGTCCCGCCACACTTGTGTGACATTGCCCCGCTACCCCGGCCGCCATGGACCAGATCAAACGTTTCGCCGTCTACTACGCCCCGCGTGACGGGGCCTTCGCCTCTCGGGCCGCCGAATGGCTGGGCCGCGATCCTCGGACCGGGACCGCCCTGCCCCAACCCGTGCTGCCGGGGATCGGCGACCCCCATGGCATCACGGTCGACCCGCGGCGCTATGGCTTTCACGGCACGATCCGCGCGCCCTTCCGTCCGGCACAGGGACTTGACGAGGCAGCGATCCGCGACCGTGTCGCCGCGCTGGCTGCCGCGCTTGCCCCGGTCACCTGTGACGGCCTGCGGCTGGAGAACCTGCACGGCTTCCTTGCCCTTACGCCCACCGGCTGCGAGGCCGCGCTGCTGGAGCTTGGCGCCCGGGTGGTCGAAGGGACCGACGACTTGCGCGCGCCCCTGACCGAGGCCGAGATCACCCGCCGTCGCCCCGAACACCTCTCGCCGCGCCAGCGCGCGCTGCTGGACCGCTGGGGTTATCCCTTCGTGATGGAGGAATTCCGCTTCCACCTGACGCTGACCGACCGGCTTGCCGATCCCGATCCGGTGGCCGCCGCCCTTGAGACGCATTTCGCGCCGGTCCTGCCCCGCCCCTTCGTGATCGACGACCTCTGCCTTTTTGGCGAGGATCCGTCGGGGCACTTTCACCTGCTGCACCGCTACGCCCTTTCCGGCTGAAGCGCGGCCAGAAGCCGGGCGATGCCGATCCTGGGCGAGGCGTCGTTCACGACCGTGCGATAGACGATGCCCTCGGGCATCTCGAAATTGGCGCGGGACAGGCGGGCGCGGATATCCTCGGCCGCCTCGCGCCCCCGGGCCGCAAGGCGGGCGGCAAGCACTACGTCCGGCGCGGTCACAAGGATCACGCGCAGACCGGGAAAGGTGGCCGCCGCCAGCGGAAGCGCGGCGCGGCTGCCGTTGAAGATCACGTCGCCGGGGCCGGTGACCTGGTCCCGTGGGATGCCATAGGACAGGCCATGTGCCTGCCACGCCAGGGCGAAATCGCCGCGTGCCTCGCGGCTGGCGAAATCCTCGGGCGAGACGCCCTCGAAATCCTCGCCCCCGGCCTCGGTCGGGCGGGTGATGACCCGCCGGACAAGGCGCAGGTCCGGCCGGGCCGCCAGCGCGCCGCGGATCAGCGTGTCCTTTCCGGCGCCCGAGGGGCCGACGATGGCCGTGATCATGCCGCGGCCTTCGGTGTGAAGCCGGTCACGTCGACCAGCCGGTCGCAGACCCGGGCACGGGCGCCTTCGTCGTGGAAGATCCCCAGGATCGCCGCACCTCGCGCCTTGGCTTCCTCGATCAGCGTCAGCACCACCTCGCGGTTGGCGGCGTCCAGGCTGGCGGTGGGCTCGTCCAGAAGAAGCGCCGGATAGGCATGGGCGAAGCCGCGCGCAATGTTGACCCGCTGCTGCTCGCCGCCCGAGAAGGTGGTGGGCGACAGCGACCAAAGCCGCTCGGGGATGTTCAGGCGCTTGAGCAGGTCCGCGGCGCGGTCGCGCGCCTCGGACGGCGGGGTGCCAAGTGCAAGCAGCGGCTCCGCCACCACGTCCAGCGTCGGCACGCGGGGCACGACGCGCAGGAACTGGCTGACATAGCCCAGCGTGTTGCGGCGCAGCGCGATGATCTGGCGCGGTTCGGCGGTGGCGACGTCGAGGTCTCCGACCATCAGCCGGCCGCCCGCGGTCAGGTAGTTGCCATAGACCATGCGCATCAGCGTGGATTTCCCCGCGCCGGACTGGCCGGTCAGGCCGACACATTCGCCGGGGTTCACGGTCAGCGAGGCGCCGCCCATGACCGGGATCACGGCGCCGCCCTGGTTGTGCAGGGTGAAGGATTTGGACAGGTTCTCGATGCGGATCATGGCTTACACCTGCAGGACGGACGAAACGAGAAGCTGGGTATAGGCGTGCTGCGGGTCGTCGAGGACCTGGTCGGTCAGGCCCTGTTCGACCACGCGGCCCGATTTCATCACCATCAGCCGATGCGCCAGCAGCCGGACGACGGCAAGGTCGTGGGTCACGATGATGACGCTGAGGCCCAGGTCCCGCACCAGCCCGCGCAGAAGGTCCAGGAGCCGCGCCTGGACGCTGACGTCAAGGCCGCCCGTTGGCTCGTCCATGAAGACCAGCCGCGGCGAGGTCACCAGGTTCCGCGCGATCTGCAGGCGCTGCTGCATCCCGCCGGAAAAGGCCGAGGGGCGGTCGTCCACCCGGTCGGCTGCGATCTCGACCCGGCCCAGCCAGTCCACCGCCTTGCCGCGGATCTGGCCATAGTGCCGCGCGCCGACCGCCATCAGACGCTCGCCGACGTTGCCCCCGGCGCTGACCCCCATCCGCAGCCCGTCGCGCGGGTTCTGGTGGACATAGGCCCATTCGGTGCGGGACAGGCGGCGGCGGTCGGTCTCGGACATGCCCAGCACGTCGCGCCCGTCATAGCTGATCCGGCCCAGGTCCGGCTTCTGATGGCCCGCGAGGCAGGACAGGAGCGTCGACTTGCCCGAGCCGCTTTCGCCGACGATCCCCAGCACCTCGCCCGGGTAGAGGTCGAAGGACACATCCGCGCAGCCGATCCGGGGGCCGTAGCGTTTGGTCAGGTTCTCGACCGTCAGGAGCGGCTGGTCGGGGTCACGAATTTTCTGCGAAAATTCGGTGCTGTGCAGGGTCATGCGGTCTCTCCCAGGCGGCCGACATGGCCCTTGGCCCGCCGTCCGGCGCAGAAATCGGTGTCTGAGCAGACGAACATCCGTCCACCCGCGTCGTCGGTGATCACCTCGTCGAGGTAGCTGTGCCTGGCCCCGCAGAGGTCGCAGTCATGCGGCGCCTTCGAGGCGCTGAACGGGTGGTCCTCGAAATCGAGGCTGACCGCCTCGGTCCAGGGCGGCAGCGCATAGATCCGCTGCTCGCGCCCCGCGCCGAAAAGCTGCATCGCCGGGTTGCCGGACAGTTTCGGGTTGTCGAACTTCGGGATGGGCGAGGGGTCCATCACATAGCGCCCCTCGACCTTGACCGGATAGGCGTAGGAGGTCGCGATCTGGCCGTGCCGCGCGATGTCCTCGTACAGCTTGACGTGCATCAGGCCGTATTCCTCCAGCTCGTGCATCTTCCGCGTCTCGGTCTCGCGCGGTTCCAGGAAGCGCAGGGGTTCGGGGATCGGAACCTGGTAGACCAGGATCTGGCCCTCGGCCAGCGGGGTTTCCGGGATGCGGTGGCGGGTCTGGATGACGGTCGCCTCGGTGGTCGCCTCGGTCGTGGCAACCCCAGCGGTGCGCTGGAAGAAGTGGCGGATGCTGACGGCGTTGGTGGTGTCGTCCGCGCCCTGGTCGATGACCTTCAGCCGGTCCTCGGGCACCAGACAGGCCGCCGTCACTTGCACGCCACCCGTGCCCCAGCCATAGGGCATCGGCATCTCGCGGCTGGCGAAGGGCACCTGGTAGCCCGGCACCGCGATCCCCTTCAGGATCGCGCGGCGGATCATCCGCTTGGTCTGTTCGTCCAGGTAGGCGAAGTTGTAAGCGTCCTGCGACGCGATGGGGGAACCAAGGTCAGACATGGGAATTGCCCCCGAAAGGAGTGTGCCTCATGGACATCACGATGATTGCTTTCATGGTCATCGGCATTGCGGTGCTGACGGCTTTGCCGCTGTGGTGGCGGTAGGTCATTCCGCCGCCTCCTGCATGGCCTGGGCCTCGGTCCGCAGCTTGCGGACCAGCTCCAGCTCGGCCTGGAAGTCGACGTAATGCGGCAGCTTGATGTGCTCCAGGAACCCGGTCGCCTGGATGTTGTCGCAGTGCATCAGAACGAATTCCTCGTCCTGTGCCGGCGCGCCGGTGAAGTCCTCGCCCAACTCCTGCCAGCGCAAGCTGCGGTCCACCAGGCTCATGGCGATGGCCTTGCGTTCCGACTGGCCCATGACCAGCCCATAGCCCCGGGTGAACTGCGGCGGCTCGGTCTTTGACCCCTTGAACTGGTTCACCGTTTCACATTCGGTCAGCTCGATCTCGCCGATCTCGACCGCGAAACCCAGTTCGGGGATGTCGACCTCGACCGCCACCGTGCCGATCCGCAACTCGCCGACAAAGGCGTGGGTCCGGCCATAGCCGCGTTGGGTGGAATAGGCCATCGAGAGGACAAAGCCCTCGTCGCCCCGGGTCAGCGCCTGCAGCCGCAGCGCGCGGTCGGCGGGGAGTTCCATCGGCTCGCGCGTCAGGTCGGGGGGCGTGGTGTCCGAGGGGTCGGCGGTCTCGATCAGCCCGTCGCGGTTGAGGAAACTGGTGACATGGGGGACGCGGTCGGCGTTGGTCGCGACGGTTGAACCGGGCGCCTCCCCTCCCCCCCGTGGGGAGGGGCCGGGGGTGGGGGGCACCCCGGTATCGCCCTCGGCCATCAGCGCGAAATCCAGCAGACGGTGCGTGTAGTCGAAGGTCGGCCCCAGCACCTGCCCGCCCGGCAGGTCCTTGAACGTGGCCGAGATGCGCCGGTCCACCGCCATCGCCCCCGTATCGACGGGCCGCGAGGCCGCCAGGCGCGGCAGCGTCGTCCGGTAGGCGCGGATCAGGAACACCGCCTCGATCAGGTCTCCCCGCGCCTGCTTGATCGCCAGCGCCGCAAGGTCGGGGTCATAGAGCGAGCCCTCGGCCATCACCCGGTTGACCGCCAGCTTCATCTGCTCGCGGATCTGGGGGATGGTCAGCTCGGGGACCGCGGGATCGCCCCGGCGTTCCTCGGCCAGCCACTGGTGCGCATTATCGATGGCCCGTTCGCCACCCTTGACGGCCACATACATCAGATCGCCTCCACGCGGGTGGATCGGGGCAGGCCGGCGATCCGGTCGCCGGCGGTGAAAAGCGTGTCAAAGCCCAGCGGGAACAGCGCGCGGTTGGCGCGAAAGGCCGCCGTCTCGGGCAGGTTCAGCCAGGTCGCGGACTCGATCCCGGGGCCGGTCAGGCAGGGGCCGTGGTTCACCAGGCGGTCGCATTCGACGATCAGCGTGGCCGAGCGGTCGGGGTAATCCGGCTGGCCGATGCGGAAGCGGCTGACAGGCTGCAAGGCCGCCCAGGTGCCGACAGCGAAATCCGCCTCCTCGGCCACCGAGAGCGGCGCCCCGATGTGAAACGCCACCCAGTCGCGGACGGCCGGGCAATCGGCCTCCCCGGCCAGATGCAGGCGCGTTGTCGGATCGGTCAACACCAGAAGCGCCACGCCCGCCGCGACGGACAGTGGCGCCGGAGGTGTCGCCCCCTGGACGCGACGGATCGTGCCGGGGCGCGCCATTGCCTCCAGGATTTCGCGGAAGGCGCGGGCGGACTGGACGGGTCCTTCCGTGAAGCCGCCTTCAAGGGCATCTGCTGCGGCGATCATTTGTCCTCTCCCCGGACCATGGTGAAGAAATCGACCTTGGTGGCCGCGGCCTTGGCGGCGCGGGTGGTGCGTGCGGCCTGCGCCTCGGCCGCCAGCGGTTCCAGGACGCGCGTCGTCAGGTCGGGGGCCGCATCGGTCTGCATCAGCGCATCCAGCGCTGCCGCCCGCAGCGCGTGGCCCTTGTCGCGCCCCTGCACCCAGGCGTGCCCGACCTCGCCCGACGCCAGCCGGACCGAGGCGCGGGTCACCGTCACCTCGCCCAGGTTGAAGGCCGCGCCAGTGGCCCCGACCCGGCCCCGCACCATCGCCGCCCCGATCTCGGGTTGGCGAAGGACGTGGTGCTCCGGCAGGTCGGGGAACAGAATGGCAAGGCGCTGGGGCGGGGCCTTCGCCAGGGTGGCCATCCAGGCCCTGCGGGCCAGTGGGAGTGCTTCGGTCATTGGCATCTCGACAAGTTCGGGGGTTGTCTACCCATCTATACAACTATACAAATCATACTGGACAGTGGGCCGGTGGCCAACTGGAGAGTTGTGAATTTTTCATGACGGGAGAAACGCTTGAAGGACGCCCTCTGGTCCGCCATCGCGGCGACCCTGACGACCGAGATCGCCGCGGGCCACTACCGCCCCGGCGACAAGTTGCCAACCGAGGCGGCGCTGGCCGCGCGGTTCGGGGTAAACCGGCATACGGTCCGACACGCGCTTTCGGCGCTGGCCGAGCGGGGCCTGGTCCACTCGCGCCGCGGGGCCGGGGTCTTTGTGGCGCAGCGGCCGACGGACTATCCGCTGGGCCGCCGGGTGCGGTTCCACCAGAACGTGCTGGCGGCCGGGCAGACCCCGTCCCGCAGGATCAACCGGGCCGAGACGCGGCCCTCGGACCCGGAAGAAGCCCGCGCGCTGCGGCTGAAGGTCAGCGAGGCGGTCCATGTGGTCGAGGGGGTGTCACTGGCGGATGGCCAACCGATCGCGGCCTTCCGCTCGGTCTTTCCGGCGGCGCGGTTCCCGGGGTTTCTGGATCTCGTCCGGGAGTCAGGCTCGATCACCCGGTCCCTCGCGGCCTCGGGGCTGGTCGACTATACCCGGGCCGAGACGCGGCTGACCGCGCAGCTTGCCGATCCTGTGCTGGCGGTCGCGCTGGCGGTGCGGCCGGGGGCTCCGGTCCTGCGGACGGTGGCGGTGAACGTCGATCCCGGCGGCGTGCCGGTCGAGCTTGGCACCACCTGGTTCGCGGGGGAAAGGGTCACGCTGACGGTGGCGGATCAGCCCTGATATTTCTCGAGGAAGGCCTCGGCCTTGAGCGAGCGGAAATCCAGGAGAGCGGCGCGAAGCTGGTCGTGGCTCCAGTCCCACCAGGCGAGCGCCATCAGCCGGTCGCCGATGCCGGGGCCGAAGCGGGGGCGGAGGGGCTGGGCGGGGATGCCGGCCATGATCATGTAGGGGGGTACGTCCTTGGTGACGACCGCGCCCGAGGCGATGACGGCCCCGGCGCCTATGGTCACCTCGGGCTTCACGATCACGCCGTGACCCAGCCAGGTATCGGGGCCGATCACCGTGCGGCGGCTGGCGCGGTGGGCCATGAAATCGGCATCGTCGGGGATATCGTCCCAGTAATAGCGGGACCGATACAGGAAGTGGTGCAGGCTGGCGTTCGCCATCGGGTGGTCGGTCGGGCCGATGCGGGTCAGGGCGGCGATGTTGGCGAACTTGCCGACCGTGGAGTTGGCGATGTCGGACAGGCGGTCGCAGTAGGCGTAGGCCTCGAAGGTGGAGTTGAGGACGCGGCTCCCCTCGCCCACCTCGGTCCAGGGGGCGAAGGTGGAGTTCACGATCTGGCAGCCGGGGTGGATCACGGGGCCGTCGGGAGAGAGGCGGTGCCCGCGCGTGGACGGCGCTTCGGCATCCGTCTTTTCAACGGGTTGCGCATGGGCGTTCATGATTGCTTAACTTCTCGGGCGCGGTGCAGGGTGGCGGGGGTTTTCAAACGGAGCGCTGGCGCGCAAGGCTTTTGTCTCGTCGTCGGGGCTTTGCCCTCCTCCTCGGCGCTGGGGGTTTCCCCCCCAGACCCCCAGGATATTTGCACCAGTATGAAAGACGGTGCCGGGCAGGCTGTGGGGGTCATGCGCCCGTGATCAGCTTGCGCCGCAGCCAGCCGGAGAGGCTGTCCATCAGCATGACCATCAGCACGATCAGGACCATGTAATAGGCGACTTCCTCCCAGTCCTTCTGGGTGATGATCGCCTGGGTCAGGAGAAGCCCGATCCCGCCGCCCACGATGGCGCCAATCACGGTGGCGCTGCGGGTGTTCGATTCCAGATAGTAAAGGACCTGTGACAGCAGCACCGGCGTCACCTGCGGGATCACGCCGAAGCGGGCACGTTGCAGCGTGTTCGCGCCGGTGGACTGGATGCCTTCGACCTGTTTCTCGTCGATGTTTTCCAGCGCCTCGGAGAAGGTCTTGCCGAAGGTCCCCGCATCGGTGATCGCAATGGCGATGGCGCCGGTCATCGGACCCGGCCCGAAGGCGCGGGACAGGATGATGGTCCAGATCAGCCCGTCCACGCCCCGGATGAAGTCGAAGACCCGGCGGGCGGCAAAGCGCAGGGGGCCGAGCGGGTTGAAGTTCCGCGCGGCGAGGAAGCCCAAGGGAAGGGCCACCAGCGCGGCGGTCATCGTGCCGAGGAAGGCCATCAGGATCGTCTCGAAGATGGCCCAGGCCACGTCGCCATGCCGCCACATCTTGTTGGTCCAGAATTCGGACAGCATGTAGCCGAGGTTCGTGCGGGCGGGATCGATCCGGTCGCCAGTGGTGACAAGGGCGGCCAATTCGCCCCAGCCGAGCCCGTAGAACGGGCTTTCGAGGGTGAAGAACCACAGCTCCCAACCAGCCTGATACTTGAAGGTTTCCACCTTGGAGCGGGTGTAAATGAAGCGCCCTGCATCGGTTGTGACGCCGACGCGGTTTTCTGCGACAGCAATCCAGTCGGGGATCGGTTCCGGTGCGGTCAGGACGGGCTTGCCGTTCACCGAGCGGATGTCGATGGTTCCGTAGTCGGGCACGACCATTCGCGCGCCGACATCGTCATAGGTCACGACATGGCCGAGCCCAAGATCGATGGTGGTGACATCGCCCGCGACGGTCACCCAGTCGGGCAGCATGCCCTCCGGGTAGGTGCCCTTGGATTCGCCTTCGATCGCCACGGTCAGTTCGCCCGAGCGGTTGTCGCGAGAGACGTGCGTCTTGTGCGACCAGAAGTCGGACAGCAGGATGGCCGCATTGTCGAAGCGGGCGCGCTGGACCAGGCTGGCCACATCAAAGCTGATGGCGGCGTAGATCAGATAGGCCAGGATCGCAGCGGGGATCGCAATGGCCATGCGGCGCTTGCGCGTGAAGCGTTGGGTGATCGAGTCGGCAAGCGAAGGAGAGAGCGGCATGGCGGTCATGGTTCAGTGCCCCTTCACCAGTTTGTGACGGTAGTGGTCGGAGATTCGGTCGATGACCACGATGGCAAAGAACAGAAGGAGGAAGATCGCGACCACCTGGTCATAGCGGCCCTGGCCCCATTGCATTGCAAGTTTCAGGTCGTGGCCGATGCCGCCTTCGCCGACGAAACCCAGAATGGCCGAGGCGCGGACGTTGATCTCGAACCGCAGCAGCGCGTAGGACAGCCAGTTTGGCGCCACCTGGGGGATCACCCCCAGCCACATGCGCTGCGACCACGTAGCCCCGACCGAGGCGAGGCCTTCGACGGGTTTCAGGTCGGCGTTTTCGGCGACTTCGGAGAAGAGCTTGCCGAGCGCGCCGCCAGTATGAAGCGCGATGGCGATGACGGCAGGGACCGGGCCGCCGCCGAGGATGTAGATCAGGACCAGCGCGATGACGATTTCCGGCACGGCGCGCAGGGCGTCCATCGTGCGGCGGAAGACCGGGATCAGGCGGGGCCAGCGGGCAAGTCCCCGGGTAGCCAGCAGCGACAGCGACATGGCGGCCAGCGCGCCGATCAGGGTGGCGACGGCGGCGATGTTGATCGTCTCGATCAGGGCGGGGACATGTTCAAGGAAGATCGCGGGCAGCGCTGCGCGCTTCTGCCAGGCCTCGGACAGGACCTCGGACGGGAAGGCGAAGATCTGGTGCAGGCCGTCGAGGAAGCCCCCGGCGTTGCGGTGCTCGGCAAGGTTCCAGCCCGAGGCCATGAGCGCCACGAAGACGACCAGCAGGATGCCGCCATACATCCGCTTGCGGCGGACCATGTCAAGATAGGCTTCATTTCGGTTGGACAGGTCGGGGCGCTGGCCCTGTTCCGGTCCGAATGCGACATCGACCATGGGATCATCCAAAGGAAGAGGGGCCGGACCCCGGGGAGCGGCGGGGTCCGGGCGGAGAGGAAGGCTTACATGCCTTCCTGCAGCTTGCGGGCGGCGATGATGCCCAGATAGTCTTCGTGCGTCACGGGAACGAAGTCCTTCGCCTCGCCGGCGGCGACGGCATAGGCGCATTCCGGATCGGTTTCCCACATCGTGTCGAGCATCGCGTACATCTTGTCCTTGACGTCCTGCGGCAAGGTGCGGTCGATCACCATCGGGCCTTCGGGGATCAGCTTGGAGCGCCAGATTTCCTGGATCGTGGTCATGTCGACGAGACCGGAGTCGGCGGCCTTGCGGAAGGCGCCCGAGTTGAAGCCGTCTTCCCAGTTGCCCAGCCCGTCAGCCCAGGCCACGGCGGCATCGAAATCGCCGTTGGCGACGCCGACGATGGACTGCTCATGCCCGCCGGACATCTTCACCTCGGCGAAGTAGTCTTCCAGCTTGCCGTAGGTTTCCTGAAGTTCGGCGCCGGGGACCAGGTAGCCGCTGGTCGAGTTCGGGTCGGCGAAGGCGAAGACCTTGCCCTTGGCGTCGTCCATCGAGGTGATGCCCGAGTCGGCCCTGGAGAAGCCGATCGCGTAATAGCCGGTGGTTCCGTCGGTGTTCTGCTTGGTCAGCATCACGTCCACGGCGTCGGGGTTGGTCAGGTAGGTCTTGGCATAGGCCGAGGCACCGAGCCAGGCAAAGTCCAGCGAGCCGCCGAGCAGGCCCTGGATCACGCCGTCATAGTCGGCGGGAGTGAAGAGCTTGGTGGGAACGCCAAGCTCGGCTTCGACCTTGGCGCGGAAGCATTCGAGGTTGGTCATGCGGTCCTGGGCGTTCTCGCCGCCGAGGATGCCGATGTTGAACTCGGTGATCTCCTGCGCGAGGGCCGAGGTGGCCGTCAGCGCGACGAGGGCGGTTGCAGTCAGCAGCTTTTGCATGGGGGCTCCATGAAGGTTGTGGCCGGGACGGCCTGGGGTCACGACAGCATGAGGTCCGCGTAAGAGCGGTCGGCCGTGGTGTCGGTGGGAATGGCGGTCGAGGTGGCGGCTTCGTTGAAGCTGTCGTCGGCGCCATAGATGTCGCGGGCGACGCCGGTCGACAGCTGGTCGGGCGTGCCGTCAAAGACGATGCGGCCGTCGCGCATGCCGATCACCCGGTCGCAGTAGCGCCGCGCGGTGTCCAGCGTGTGGAGGTTGGCGATGACCATGCGGCCATCCTCGACGTTGATGCGCTTCAGCGTGTCCATCACCACTTGCGCGTTCATCGGGTCGAGGCTGGCGATGGGCTCATCGGCCAGGATGATCTTCGGGTCCTGCATCAGGGCGCGGGCGATGGCGACGCGCTGCTGCTGGCCACCCGACAGCGCCTCGGCCCGTTTGGGGGCCTGTTCGGCGATGCCGAGACGGTCAAGGATCTCCAGCGCCTTCAGGATGTCGGCGCGGGGCCACAGGTTGAACATGGTCTGCAGCGTGGAGCGGCGGTTCAGGATGCCGTGCAGCACGTTCGAGGCCACGTCCATCCGGGGCACCAGGTTGAACTGCTGGAAGATCATCGCGCATTGCGACTGCCAGGCGCGGGCCTCGGCGCCGCGCAGGCCAAGGACATTGCGCCCCTCGACCCGGATCTCGCCCGAGGTGGCGTCAACCAGGCGGTTCATCATCCGCAGGAAGGTCGACTTGCCCGCACCAGAACGGCCGATGATGCCGACGAAGGCCGGACGGTCGATGGAAAAACTGATGTCGTCCACGGCGGCCTTCTGGCCGAACATCCGCGTCACACCCTGTACATCCAGCATCGCCGGCCCCCGTTCGTCGTTCTGCGCTGCTGGTACCGGGGGGATGTGACAGAGAGTCGAAGTCTGAATGAACCTTGTGTGACGCGCGGCCTACCACTTGATGTGGCGCGGCCAGACATAGGTTTCGTCGGGGTTCTTCAGCGCAGGGACGGCAAGAGCCATGCAGCGGCGGCGCAACTCGACCGCCACCTGGTCGCGGTCCAGCGCGGCAAGCTCGGTCGCCGTGACCGGCGCGCCGAC
>JBKHWC010000091.1:0-10518 GCA_046569765.1 Alphaproteobacteria bacterium
AGCAAAGCACCGAAAACCGCTGCGGCCATCAAGCCGGAGCACTACGACCTGATCAAGAAGCCGGTCATCACCGAAAAGGCCACCATGACCTCGGAGGCGGGGGCCGTCGTGTTCCAGGTCGCGATGGACTCGACCAAGCCGCAGATCAAGGAAGCCGTCGAGGCGATCTTTGGTGTTAAGGTGAAGGCGGTGAACACCACCATCACCAAGGGCAAGGCCAAGCGTTTCCGGGGTCGCGCAGGCGAGCGTTCGGACAAGAAGAAGGCCTATGTCATGCTGGAAGACGGTCAGACGATCGACGTGACGACTGGTCTTTGAGCGGGAGTCGGGGTAAACCCCGACCTACGAAACACGGAAGGCCCTCGCGCGAGCGGGGGCCTTTTCAATTGGAAGATGGGTTGATCTTAGCTGCACGCGGCTCGCACGATGTAGTCTGAAATGCTTCCATCGACCAGCGGCGACATCGTAGCGGTGTCATCAACGCTGTTCATGGCTTCCTCAAGGGTGTCGCCTTCGCCCATATAGCGGAAAGTGCTGGCGTCGCAGTTTACTTCCCTAACTGCAAAGCTTGTGCCACTGGAGCCAATCCGTTGGGAGATCACAACCAGCGCGCTCCTTCCGTATCCGAGGTCTTGGACGACAATCTTGTAGGTAGCGCCAGGATCGGTCGGCACAGAGACACCCGTTGATTTGATAACTTCTGCCATGGCCAGTGCGGGCATTAATGCGGTCAAGGCTGCAAGTAGAATCGAACGCACGGTCTGTTCCTTCTGCTGATGGACACTACGGGTTAGTCCTAACCGAATAACGCGCAAGTGTGTTGCCGCTATGGCGAAAGACAACGATTGCGGCATCGCTGACTTTGTGACGGACATGCCCGTTTTTCTTGCCCTGTGGCGTTGCGCCCCTATAGACTCCCCCCGTTGACCCTGCTACTCCCGCGCCACGCCAGAAGCCCCGGATTCGTCCGGGGCTCTTGGTTTGTTCGTTCCCGATGCAGCCGCTGACGGAGCAAGCACCTAATCGGGGATCTTCGGAGCCCTTCACCGCCGGGTGGCGACACCCGTGCAAGCAAACGGAAGACAGGAAACATGGCACTCAAGTCGTATAAACCGACGACGCCTGGCCAGCGCGGGCTGGTTCTGATCGACCGTTCGGAGCTGTGGAAAGGCCGCCCGGTCAAGCACCTCACCGAGGGTTTGAACCGTTCTGGCGGCCGGAACAACACCGGACGTATCACGATGTGGCACCAGGGCGGGGGCGCGAAGCGTCTCTACCGGGTGGTCGATTTCAAGCGTCGCAAATATGATATCCCGGCGGTCGTCGAGCGGATCGAATATGACCCGAACCGCACCGCCTTCATCGCGCTGATCAAGTATCAGGACGGTGAACTGGCCTACATCCTCGCGCCGCAGCGCCTGGCCGTGGGCGACCAGGTCATCGCGGGCGCGAAGACCGACGTGAAGCCCGGCAACGCGATGCCGTTCTCGGGCATGCCGATCGGCGCGATCGTCCACAACGTCGAGCTGAAGCCCGGCAAGGGCGGCCAGCTGGCCCGCGCGGCCGGGACCTATGCCCAGTTCGTCGGCCGTGACGGGTCGTATGCGCAGATCCGCCTCTCCTCGGGCGAGCTTCGCATGGTCCGTCAGGAATGCATGGCCACCATCGGTGCCGTGTCGAACCCCGACAACTCGAACCAGAACTTCGGGAAAGCCGGTCGCATGCGGCACAAGGGCATCCGCCCGACGGTCCGCGGCGTCGCGATGAACCCGATCGACCACCCGCATGGCGGCGGCGAAGGCCGTACCTCGGGCGGCCGTCACCCGGTTACTCCGTGGGGCAAGGGCACCAAGGGCAACCGGACCCGCAAGCCCAAGGCGTCGGATGCGCTGATCGTCCGTTCGCGTCACGCCAAGAAGAAAGGGCGTTAATCCATGGCACGTTCCATCTGGAAAGGCCCGTTCGTCGACGGCTACGTCCTGAAGAAGGCCGAGAAGGCCAAGGCCGGTGGCAAGGCGGAGGTGATCAAGATCTGGTCGCGCCGCTCCTCAATCCTGCCGCAGTTCGTCGGTCTGACCTTCGGCGTCTACAACGGCAAGAAGCACGTCCCCGTTGCGGTGACGGAAGAAATGATCGGCCAGAAGTTCGGTGAATACTCGCCGACGCGGACCTACTACGGTCACGCCGCCGACAAGAAAGCGAAGAGGAAGTAAGCCATGGGTGCGGAAAAGAACCCCCGCCGCGTGGCGGACAACGAAGCGATGGCCGTGCTGCGCATGCTGCGCACCAGCCCGCAGAAGCTGAACCTCGTCGCCGGCATGATCCGCGGCAAGAAGGTGGACAAGGCGCTTGCCGACCTGACCTTCTCCAAGCGCCGCATCGCCGGTGACGTGAAGAAGTGCCTGCAGTCGGCGATCGCCAACGCGGAAAACAACCACAACCTCGACGTCGACAGCCTTGTCGTGGCCGAGGCCTGGGTCGGCAAGAACCTGGTGATGAAGCGGGGCCGTCCGCGGGCTCGTGGCCGGTTCGGCAAGATCATGAAGCCGTTCTCGGAAATCACCATCAAGGTCCGTCAAGCCGGGGAGACCGCGTAATGGGACAGAAGGTTAACCCGATCGGGATGCGCCTCCAGGTCAACCGCACCTGGGACAGCCGCTGGTTCGCTGAATCGAAGGATTACGGCAACCTGCTGCTGGAAGACCTCCGCATGCGCGAGTTCATCCACAAGGAGCTGAAGGCCGCCGGCATCAGCCGCGTGATCATCGAGCGTCCGCACAAGAAGTGCCGTGTGACCATCCACACCGCACGCCCGGGCGTGATCATCGGCAAGAAGGGCGCCGACATCGAGACGCTGCGCAAGAAGCTCTCGGCCTTCACCAAGTCGGAACTGCACCTGAACATCGTCGAGGTTCGCAAGCCGGAGCTTGACGCCCAGCTGGTGGCCGAGTCGATCGCCCAGCAGATGGAGCGCCGCGTGTCCTTCCGTCGCGCGATGAAGCGTGGCGTGCAGAACGCGATGCGGATGGGTGCACTCGGGATCCGTGTGAACGTCGCCGGCCGTCTTGGCGGCGCCGAGATCGCCCGGACCGAATGGTACCGCGAAGGCCGCGTGCCGCTGCACACCCTTCGTGCCGACATCGACTATGCGCTGTCGGAAGCCGAAACCCCCTACGGGATCATCGGCGTCAAGGTCTGGATCTTCAAAGGCGAAATCCTTGAGCATGATCCCCAGGCCCATGACCGTCGCCTGGCCGAAGCTGCCGACGGCCCGGCCCCCCGTGGCCCGCGTCGCGACCGCGAACGCGCCTGAGGAGTAAACGAAGATGCTGCAACCCAAGCGCACCAAGTACCGCAAGATGCATAAGGGCCGCATCCATGGCGAAGCCAAGGGTGGGTTCCTGATCAACTTCGGCTCCTACGCCCTCAAGGCGACCGAGCCCGAGCGCGTCACCGCGCGGCAGATCGAAGCGGCCCGCCGCGCGATCACCCGCCACATGAAGCGTCAGGGCCGGGTCTGGATCCGGATCTTCCCGGACACCCCGGTCTCGTCGAAGCCTGTCGAAGTCCGTATGGGCTCGGGCAAGGGGTCGACCGACTACTGGGCCTGCAAGGTCAAGCCGGGCCGGATCATGTTCGAGATCGACGGCGTGAACGACGAAATCGCGCGTGAGGCCCTGCGCCTTGGCGCGATGAAGCTGCCGGTCACGACCCGCATCGTCGCGAAGGAAGACTGGTAAGGAAGGTGCGCTGTAGCGCACCCTACGATAATCGGCCCCCGCTGGAAACGGCGGGGGCTTTTTCAATGGATCGGCCACCCCGCGCCTCCCCTCCCCCTCCGTGGGGGGGGTTGGGGGGGGGGGGGCAGCCCCGAGGACACCATGCCTGACATCACCTCCCTCTTCGTCACCCGCCTCTACCGGGCGAAACTCAACGAACTCGCCAGGAAGAAGGTCGACTACGACGAACTCCGCGTCACTTGCGAGACCGTGGCCGAGGATGACGAGGCCGGTCAGGACTGGTGCGAGGCGAACGGATATCCCGGCTACACCTCCTACGCGTCTCTGAACGACCTCGCGTGGCGGATGCCGATCTTCGGCGACCTGGAGAAGACGCTCGACCGCCACGTCGCGGCCTTCTGCCAGGACCTCGGCTTCGACCTGGGCGACCGGAAGCTCAAGTGCAATTCCCTCTGGATCAACATCCTCCCCGAGGGCGGCACCCACGCCAGCCACATCCACCCGCACTCGGTGATCTCGGGCACGACCTATGTCGCGATGCCCGAAGGGACCTCGGCCCTGAAGCTGGAAGACCCCCGCCTCCCGATGATGATGCTGGCCCCCGTCCCGCTGAAGACCGCGCCGCAGGAGCTGCAGCGGTTCGTCTATGTGAAACCCTCGGTGGGGGAGGTCCTCCTTTGGGAAAGCTGGCTCCGCCACGAGGTGCCGATGAACATGTCCGAGGAGGAACGGATCTCGGTCAGCTTCAACTACGGCTGGGCAGCGTAGGGTGCGCTACAGCGCACCATCCCGACGTTCCGCATTTCCCCCTTGCCCCCCGCCGTCTTCCCCCCTATACGGGCGCATCCGCGATTCCGGGGCGACTCGGAGTCGGCGGTTTGTCATTGATCCGCCAGGGTATCGGTAACCCGCAAGGGGCCGACTGGCGATTGTGAAAAGGAAAGACCGGCATGAAAGCCGAAGAACTGCGTTCGAAGACGCCGGACCAGCTGCGCGACAGCCTGGTTCAGCTGAAGAAGGAAGCCTTCAACCTGCGCTTCCAGCAAGCGACCAACCAGCTTGAGAACACCGCCCGCATGCGTGCCGTCCGCCGTGACGTCGCCCGCATCAAGACCGTTCTCGGCCAAAAAGCCGCTGAAGCTGCGAAGTAAGGGGAAAACACATGCCGAAACGCATCCTGCAAGGCGTCGTCACCTCGGACAAGAACGAGCAGACGATCACCGTTCTCGTGGAACGTCGCTTCAAGCATCCGCTGCTTCAGAAGACCGTCCGCAAGTCGAAGAAGTACCGCGCCCATGACGCGGAGAACAAGTTCAAGGTCGGCGATACCGTTCGCATCGAAGAATGCGCGCCGATCTCGAAGACGAAACGCTGGACGGTGGTGGTCGAGGCGTAAGCCAAGCCCCTTCGTCCCGAACGAAACCCCAGGGGTATCCCCTGAAGGTCGGGAGACTTTCAAATGATCCAGATGCAGACGAATCTGGATGTCGCTGACAACTCCGGCGCGCGCCGGGTGCAGTGCATCAAGGTTCTCGGCGGTTCGCACCGCCGTTATGCTTCCGTGGGCGACATCATCGTGGTGTCGGTCAAGGAGGCGATTCCGAAGGGCCGCGTGAAGAAGGGGGACGTCCGCAAGGCCGTCGTCGTCCGCACCGCCAAGGAAGTCCGCCGTGAAGACGGCACCTCGATCCGTTTCGACCGCAACGCCGCCGTCATCCTGAACAACCAGGGCGAACCCGTCGGCACCCGTATCTTCGGGCCGGTCGTGCGCGAGCTGCGTGCCAAGAACTTCATGAAGATCATCTCGCTGGCTCCGGAGGTGCTCTGATGGCTGCCAAGCTGAAAAAGGGTGACACGGTCGTCGTGCTCACCGGCAAGGACAAGGGCAAGAAGGGCGAGATTTCCGCCGTCATGCCGTCCGAGAACAAGGCCATCGTCGACGGCGTGAACGTCGCGATCCGTCACACCAAGCAGTCGGCGTCCTCGCAGGGCGGCCGGGTGCCGAAGGCGATGCCGATCGACCTGTCGAACCTCGCCATCGTGGACAAGAACGGCAAACCGACCCGCGTGGGCTTCCGCATGGAAGGCGACAAGAAGGTCCGTTTCGCCAAGACCACCGGGGAGGCGATCTGATGCTCGACGCAGCGAAATACACCCCCCGTCTGAAATCCGTCTACACGGACAGCATCCGTGCGGCGATGAAGTCGGAATTCGCCTACAAGAACGACATGCAGATCCCGCGTCTGGACAAGATCGTCCTGAACATGGGCGTCGGCGAAGCGGTCAAGGACACCAAGAAGGTCAAGCAGGCCTCCGAGGAACTGTCGCAGATCGCCGGCCAGAAGGCTGTCATCACCAAGGCCAAGAAGTCGATCGCCGGCTTCCGCGTCCGTGAAGAGATGCCGCTCGGCTGCAAGGTCACTCTGCGTGGCGACCGGATGTACGAATTCCTCGACCGGCTCATCAACGTGGCTCTGCCGCGCGTCCGCGACTTCCGCGGCGTGAAGGGCAACAGCTTCGACGGCCGCGGCAACTATGCCATGGGCCTGAAAGAGCACATCGTGTTCCCCGAGATCAACTTCGACAAGGTCGACGAGGTTCTGGGGATGGACATCATCATCTGCACCACCGCGAAAACCGACGCGGAAGCCAAGGCGCTGTTGAAGCATTTCAACATGCCCTTCACGTCGTAAGCCGCGAGGAACCTGAGATATGGCAAAGAAATCCATGGTGAACCGCGAAGTGAAGCGGGCGAAGCTGGTGAAGCAGCATGCTTCCAAGCGCGCCGCGCTGAAGGCGGTGATCAACGACCAGTCGAAGCCGATGGAAGAGCGTTTCAAGGCGACTCTGAAACTGGCCGAACTGCCCCGCAACTCGTCGGCGACGCGGATCCACAACCGCTGCCAGCTGACGGGCCGTCCGCATGCGTATTACCGCAAGCTCAAACTCTCGCGCATCATGCTGCGTGACCTGGCCTCGTTCGGCCAGATCCCCGGCATGGTCAAGTCCAGCTGGTAAGGGAGGAATCACATGTCCATGAACGATCCTCTCGGCGATATGCTGACCCGTATCCGCAACGCCCAGATGCGCGGCAAGTCCACCGTGACGACCCCCGCCTCGACGCTGCGCGCCCGTGTCCTGGAAGTGCTGCTGAACGAAGGCTACATCCGTGGCTTCGAGAAGTCGGACACTGCCAACAAGCAGGGCGAATTCACCATCAGCCTGAAGTACTACGAAGGCGAGCCCGTGATCCGCGAACTCAAGCGTGTCTCGAAGCCCGGCCGTCGCGTGTACATGGGTGTGAGCGAGCTTCCCTCGGTCCGCAACGGCCTGGGCGTCGCCATCGTCTCCACGCCCAAGGGTGTTCTCTCGGATGCAAATGCACGCGCTGCCAACGTCGGCGGCGAAGTGCTTTGCACCGTGTTCTAAGGGGGTTCTGATGTCTCGTATCGGCAAGAAACCCGTCACCCTGGTCAAAGGCACCTCTGCCTCGATCAGCGGCCAGACCATCGAAGTGAAGGGCCCGAAAGGGACCCGCTCCTTCACCGCGGGCGACGACGTGACCCTCACCATCGAAGGCGATGCCGTGAAGGTCACCCCGCGCGGTCTGTCCAAGCGTGCGCGTGCCCAGTGGGGGATGACCCGTTCCATGATCGAGAACCTGGTGACCGGCGTCACCACGGGGTTCAAGAAGGAAATGGAAATCCAGGGCGTCGGCTACCGTGCGGCCATGCAGGGCAACACCCTGAAGCTGTCGGTTGGCCATTCGCACGACGTGAACTTCGAAGCGCCGAAGGGGGTGACCATCACCGTCCCGAAGCAGACCGAGATCATCGTCGAGGGTATCGACCAGCAACTCGTCGGCCAAGTGGCGGCGAACATCCGTGAGTGGAAGCAGCCGGAGCCCTACAAGGGCAAGGGCATCCGCTACAAGGGTGAGTTCGTCTTCCGCAAGGAAGGCAAGAAGAAGTAAGGGTGGCGAAAATGGCTTTGAAAAAACGCGAGCTGTTCCTCAAGCGCCGCCTGCGCGTCCGGAACAAGATCAAGGCGACCTCGCATGGTCGTCTGCGGCTGTCGGTGCACCGTTCGTCGAAGAACATCAGCGTCCAGCTGATCGACGACGTGAAGGGTGTGACGATCGCTTCGGCCTCCACGCTGGAGAAAGAACTGGGCGTGGTCGGCAAGAACAACGTCGAGGCTTCGGCCAAGGTCGGCGCGGCGATTGCCGAGCGGGCCAAGAAGGCTGGCGTGGAAGAGTGCTACTTCGACCGTGGCGGCTTCCTGTTCCACGGCAAGATCAAGGCGCTTGCCGACGCAGCCCGCGAAGGCGGTCTGAAGTTCTGATCCAGCGGGCGGCCTACGGGCCGCCCCGATGATCCGGGGGCGCCGCTGTGGCGCTCACCAGGATTGGCTTTAACGGCGCGCAGCGCCACCACGAAGGAATTGCCATATGGCAGAACGTGAGAACCGCCGGGAGCGTCGTGACGACCGTCGCGACAACCGCCCGGAAGAAACCCCGGAGTTCACCGACCGTCTGGTCGCGATCAACCGCGTCTCGAAAACCGTCAAGGGTGGCAAGCGCTTCGGCTTTGCGGCTCTGGTTGTTGTCGGTGACCAGCGTGGTCGCGTCGGCTTCGGCAAGGGCAAGGCCAAGGAAGTGCCGGAAGCGATCCGCAAGGCGACCGAACAGGCCAAGCGCTCGATGATCCGCGTGCCGCTGAAGGACAGCCGCACCCTGCACCACGACATCGAAGGCCGCCACGGCGCCGGCAAGGTCGTGATGCGCACCGCCGTGGCCGGTACCGGCATCATCGCCGGCGGCCCGATGCGCGCCGTGTTCGAGATGCTGGGCGTCCAGGACGTGGTCGCCAAGTCGATCGGCTCGCAGAACCCCTACAACATGATCCGCGCCACCATCGACGGCCTCAAGTCCGAGACGTCGCCCCGTTCGGTCGCGTCGCGTCGTGGCAAGAAGGTTGCCGAAATCCTTCGGAAGCCCGAAGCCGAAACCGTGGAGGCCTGAGCATGGCTGACAAGAAAACCATCGTCGTGAAGCAGATCCGTTCGGCCGCCCGCCGTCCGGCCGTGCAGACCGCGACGCTCAAGGGCCTCGGCCTGAACAAGCTGAACCGCACCCGCGAGCTGGAAGATACGCCTTCCGTCCGCGGCATGGTGAACTCGATCAGCCACCTGGTCGTGATCGTCGAAGAGCGCGGCTAATGTAGGTCGGGCTTCAGCCCGACTCTCTGATAGCAAACGCCCTCGCGGAAACGCGGGGGCGTTTTGGTTTGCATGGCACTCTTGTAGGCTGTCAGCGCGCACAACGGAGTGCCGAACGTCACATGGGCTATGACGACGCAAAGCTCCCCAAGGCCACCTACCAGGCCTTCCGGGACGCGACGAAGGGCAACCCCGCCCCGCAGGGCGGCCGCCCGGTCCATTCCGGCCTCCGGCCCGGCTTCGACTGGCCGAAGGGCGCGTAACAGGCGTAGGTCGGGCTTCAGCCCGACTCTTCCTTGGTTAAGTCCATCCTGACGGCCGAACCTAACCCTTTGTAATCCCTCACGCCGAAACCCCGTCCACCGTGGACAGCCCTTTCCCTTGCCTTCCGGTCCCCCATCCTGTAAGGCCCCCCGGTGGCCAAGTCCGGCCATGAGAATCAAGAAAAGCCGTGGGCGTCCCGTTTTCGCTTCGGGGGCGCATCCGGCAAGGAGAAGCGACATGAAACTGCATGAACTCGCCGACAACGAAGGCGCGGCGAAGAAGAAGAAGCGCGTGGCGCGCGGCCCGGGCTCGGGCAAGGGCAAGACTGCCGGCCGCGGTATCAAGGGTCAGAAGTCCCGTTCGGGCGTGGCTCTGGGTGGCTACGAAGGCGGCCAGATGCCGCTCTATCGCCGCCTGCCGAAGCGCGGCTTCACCAAGCCGAACAAGCTGCACTACTCGGTGGTCAACCTGGGCCTGATCGAGAAGTTCATCGCCGCCGGCAAGCTGGACGCCAAGGCCGAGATCACCGAGGACGCGCTGGTCGCGGCCGGCGTGACCTCGAACAAGCGCGACGGCATCCGCGTGCTGGCCAAGGGCGAGCTGAAGTCCAAGGTCAACCTGACCGTGACCGGCGCCTCGGCCTCGGCCGTGGAAGCGGTGGAAAAGGCGGGCGGCAAGGTCACGCTTCTCGCGCCGGTCGCGGCTGCGGCCGAGTGATCGCGCCGAAAGGCATTGTGAGCGGCTGCAAGGTCGCTTACATCACCGTCTAGTTTTCCCGCGCCGCCGACCGGAAAACGGTCTGGCGGCGCTTGGCTTGAAAGAGACCTGACATGGCATCTGCTGCAGAGCAAATGGCGGCGAACCTCAGCTGGGGCATGCTCGGCAAGGCGACCGACCTGCGCCAACGCATCTTCTTCACCATCGGCCTGCTGATCGTCTACCGGCTTGGCACCTATATCCCGGTTCCCGGGATCGACGGCCAGGCGCTGCGCGAATTCATGGCCGATGCCAGCCAGACGGTCGGCGGGATGCTGAACATGTTCACCGGCGGCGCGCTGGCCCGGATGGGCATCTTCGCGCTGGGGATCATGCCCTATATCTCGGCCTCGATCATCGTGCAGCTTCTGGCGACGATGTACGCCCCCTGGCAGCAGCTGAAGAAAGAGGGCGAGCAGGGCCGCAAGAAGCTCAACCAGTACACCCGCTATGGCACGGTGGCGCTGGCGATCCTGCAGGGCTACGGCATCGCCATGTCGATCCAGGGCGGCGGCCTCGCGCATGAGCCGGGCTGGTT
>JBKHWC010000091.1:10528-12582 GCA_046569765.1 Alphaproteobacteria bacterium
GCGCTGGCGATCCTGCAGGGCTACGGCATCGCCATGTCGATCCAGGGCGGCGGCCTCGCGCATGAGCCGGGCTGGTTCTTCATCGCTTCCTGCGTCATCACCCTGGTCGGCGGCACCATGTTCCTGATGTGGCTGGGCGAGCAGATCACCGCCCGCGGCATCGGCAACGGCATTTCGCTGATCATCTTCGTCGGCATCGTCGCCGAAATCCCCGCCGCCATCGCGCAGTTCTTTGCCCAAGGCCGCTCGGGCGCGCTGTCCACCCCGGTGATCCTGGGTGTGATCGTGATGGTCGTCGCCGTGATCGCCTTCGTCGTCTTCATGGAGCGCGCGCTGCGCAAGATCTCGATCCTTTATCCGCGCCGTCAGGTCGGGATGAAGGTCTATGAGGGCGGCTCGTCCCACCTGCCGATCAAGGTCAACCCGGCGGGCGTGATCCCGGCGATCTTCGCCTCGTCGATCCTGCTTCTGCCGACCACCGTCTCCACCTTCTCGGGCGGCGGGACCAACCCGGTCCTCAGCTGGCTTGCGGCGAACCTGGGCTATGGCCAACCGCTGCACCTGGTCTTTCTGGCGGTGATGATCGTCTTCTTCGCCTATTTCTACACGCTCAACGTGACCTTCAAGATCGACGAGGTCGCCGAGAACCTGAAGAATCAAAGCGCGTCGATCCCCGGCATCCGGCCCGGCAAGAAGACCGAGGATTACCTGGAATATGTCGTCAACCGCATCCTTGTCCTCGGCTCGGCCTATCTTGCCGCCGTCTGCCTTCTGCCCGAGGTGCTGATCGCCGAACTGGGCATCCCCTTCTACTTCGGCGGCACCTCGGTGCTGATCGTGGTCTCGGTGACGATGGACACGATCCAGCAGGTGCAGTCGCATCTTCTGGCCCACCAGTACGAAGCCTTGATCGAGAAATCGCAGCTTCGTGGACGCAAGAAGCCTGGTGCCAAGGCGCCGAAGGCCCCGGCACGGCGCTGATCGCATGGCAAACATCATTCTTCTGGGACCGCCCGGCGCGGGCAAGGGAACGCAGGCCAAACGTCTGGAAGAGGCGCGCGGCATGGTGCAGCTCTCGACCGGCGACATGCTGAAAGAGGCGATCGCCAAGGGCACCGAGCTCGGCAAGCAGGTCGAGGGCATCATGGCCCGGGGCGAGCTGGTCACGGACGAGATCGTGATCGGCCTGATCGAGGGCAAGATGAAGGACGGCGCCAAGGGCGGCTTCATCTTCGACGGCTTCCCGCGGACGCTGAAACAGGCCGATGCCCTGGGCGAGCTGATGACCCGCATGGGCGCGACGCTGGACCGGGTGATCGAGATGCAGGTCGATGACGGGGCGCTGGTCGCCCGCGTCACCGGCCGCTTCACCTGCGGCACCTGCGGCGAGGTCTACCACGACGTGACCCGGCCGACCAAGGTGGCCGGGGTTTGTGATGTCTGCGGCGGCACCAACATGAAGCGCCGCGCCGATGACAATGAGGACACCCTCAAGACCCGGCTGATGGAATATTACAAGAAGACCTCGCCCCTGATCGGCTATTACTACGCCAAGGGGCAGCTTTCCGCCGTCGACGGGCTGGCCGAGGTGGACGCCGTTGCCGATGCGATCGCCAAGGTTCTTGACAAAGCCTGAAAAACCTTTCCCGCGGCCTTGACGGCCCCGGGAAATGCCCCTATTGCACGGCGTCCCGCGGTGGAATCGCCTTGCGGGCCTTCCTTATTGGAAGTTCGTATCGCCGGGTTAACTGCCCGTGCGGTGTTGTGAAAAAAGGTTCTGGCGCTACGGAACCGCAACAGAAGAAGGACGACACGTTTGGCACGCATTGCTGGCGTCAACATTCCGACCGGAAAACGGGTTCCGATCGCACTGACCTACATCACCGGGATCGGCCCCCACACCGCCGAGAACATCTGCGAGGCGCTGAAGATCGACCGCGCCCGCCGCGTGAACCAGCTGACCGACGCTGAAGTTCTGCAGATCCGTGAAACGATCGACAAGGACCACACCGTCGAAGGCGACCTGCGCCGTGAGACGTCGATGAACATCAAGC
>JBKHWC010000092.1:0-12171 GCA_046569765.1 Alphaproteobacteria bacterium
ACGGCGGGTCTGGGGGACCGGCTGCTGGGTCACGACCCAGCGTCGTTGCCCCGCGAGGTGATCGCGCAGGACCTGGGCCAGCCGCTGCTGCGCTACAGCACCGATTCGCCGATGCGCCACACCACCGGCGCACTGGAGGAGATGGCGCTTTACGCCGGTCAGGGTGCGGGGGCGATCCGCGAGATCCTTCCGGCCGGGGACCGCCTGCGCCAGATGGTCCGCGAGGCCGAGGCCTGTCTGGAGAGGTTGAGATGAAAAGCTACGCCTCGCCCCCCTGCCTCGCGGCCGAGGTGGACCCGACCTATTTCGATCCGCTGGCGGTGGACCCGGAGCAGGCGCGCGACGTGGCGCGCTGGCGCAAGGCGGAACGGCAAAGGCTGCGGGCCGAGCGGGATGCGCTGACGGTGGCCGAACGCCAGGCCGTTGGCCGGGCGCTGGCCGGGCATCTGGCGGTTTTCCTGCGCGAAAGGTTCGATCTGCGGGGGCGCGTCTTCTCGGGCTATTGGCCGATCAAGGGCGAGCCCGACCTGCGGCCGCTGCTGACCGATCTGCATCGCGCGGGGGTTCTGGTCGCTCTGCCGCTGGTCGAGATCAAGGCCGCGCCGCTGGTCTTTCGTCGCTGGACGCCCGAGACGAAGATGGTCCGGGGCGACTGGAACATCCCGGTTCCGCCAGCCGAGGCCGAGGCGGTGGTGCCCGAGGTCGCGCTGGCGCCGTTGGTCGGCTGGACCGGAGAGCGTTTCCGGCTGGGCTATGGCGGCGGCTATTTCGACCGGACGCTCGCCAGCCTTTCGCCGCGGCCTTTCACCATCGGGGTGGGGTTCCAGTCGGCGCGGCTGGCGACGATCTACCCCCAGCCGCATGACATCCGGCTGGATGCCATCGTGACCGAGGCCGGACCTATTTCAGCTTGATGCAGAAATGCTTGCGGACCGGCGCATCGATCCGCCAGGTGCCCTTGAACCCGGCCTCGACCGCGAAACCATCGCCCGGGCGCATGGTCACGGGGTCGCCGCCATCGGGGGTGATGGTGATCTGACCCTCGATCAGATGGACGAATTCGTAGAATTTGTAGGTCGTGTGCCAGGTGCCCGGCGTCGCTTCCCAGGTGCCGCTGATCACGCTGCCGTCGATCGTGGTATGCTGCACCCAGGTCTTCATCGTCGGGTTGCCCTCGACCTTCACCCAGCCTTCCAGGTCGGTGACCATCGGATCGGGTCCCGGCGCGGGGAAGCGGAAAACCATGTCGTTCATTCTGGTCCCTCACAAGAGCTTTGGCCCCTGTCGTCCTACGCGCCCCCGCCCAAGTCAAGGCTTGCGCCCTTGCCCGGCATGGCGGATCAAGCGCGGGACAAAAGGGAGAGCGACATGCAGATCCGGGAAGCGCGGGCCACGGACGCCGAGCATCTGGTCCGCTTCATCAACATGGCGGCGGACGACCTGCCGCTGCATTTCTGGCGGAAATCGGTCGGGCCCGAGGGCGACCCCTGGGCCCTTGGCCGTGAACGCGCGGCGCGGGAGAGTGGCAATTTCTCGTACCGCAACGCCTGGCTGGCCGAAGTGGACGGCGCAGTGGCGGCCTGCCTGCTGGGCTATGCGGCCGAGACCGAGCCGGGGCCGATCGACCCCGACACCCCGCCGATCTTTGTCCCGCTCCTGGAGCTTGAGGCGCTGGCGCCGGGGTCGTGGTATCTGAACGTGCTGGCCACCCATGATACCTTCCGAGGCCGGGGCTGCGGCAGCGCGCTGCTGGCCAAGGCGGAAGAGATCGCCCGCGCCGGGGGACACCGGACGATCAGCCTGATCGCCGAGGACACGCACCTGAACGCCCTGCGGCTGTATCGCGCCAAGGGCTTCCGCGAGATTGCCCGCCGCCCCGTGGTCAAGGGCGACTGGCAGGTCGATGCCTCGGAGTGGATACTGTTCGTCAAGGATCTTTAGGCGGCGCTTTCGCTTTCCACCACCGGAGCGCGGACGCCGGGCGGGCAGTGTTCGGTCAGGGCCGATTCGATCGCCGATTTCCGCAGCGGCTTGGTCAGGTAGTGGTCGATCCCGGCGGCAAGGATCGACTCGGCGTCGCCTTCCATTGCATGAGCCGTCAGCGCGATGATCGGCACATGCTGGCCCGGCCCCTCCAGCGCCCGGATCGCGCGGGCGGCTTCCTTGCCGTCCATCTCGGGCATGGAAATGTCCATGAAGATGATGTCGGGCCGGTAGCTTTCGAACATCTCCACCGCGATGCGGCCATTGTCGGCGAAGACCAGGTCCAGATCCATCGCCCGGACCATCTTCTGGAACACCAGCTGGTTGGTCCGGTTATCCTCGGCCGCAAGGACGCGGAGCTGGCGCAGCTCCACCGGCTTCAGCACCAGGGGCGGCAGGTCGGGCAGGACCGGCGCGGTCAGGGCCTGCAGGTGACGGTAGAGGTCCGAGCGCAGGACCGGCTTTTGCAGGACCGCCGCGAAATCCGCCGCTGCCTCTCCCAGATTCGAGGGGTTCGAGGAAAGAAGGATCACCGGCAGCTTGTGCCCGGCCGCCCGCAGATGCTGGAGAAGGACGTCGCCGTCCATCTCGGGCATGGCGTGGTCGGTCAGAAGCACGTCATAGATCGGGTCCGCGGCCAGGCGTTCCAGCACCTCCGCGCCCGAGCGGCAGAGCGTCACCTCGATCCCGCAGGGGGTGAGCTGGCGTTCCAGAATGGTGCGGTTGATGAACTGGTCGTCCACCGCCAACACCCGGCGCACCGAGACCGGAACCTGCACCGGCCCCGCATCCTCGGCCACCGGGAGGGTCACGCGGAAGCCGAAGGAGGACCCCTGCCCCGGTTCGCTGTCGACCCAGACCGCGCCGCCCATGTGTTCGATCAGGCGGCGGGTGATCGCAAGGCCAAGGCCGGTGCCTTCGAACTTGCGGTTGCGCTCGTCCTCGACCTGGTTGAACTCGCCGAAGATGTGGTCGAGGTATTCCGGCGCGATGCCGATGCCGGTGTCTTCCACCGTGACATGCAATGTCTGCGCGCCGTCCATCGCTTCGATCCCGACGACGCGGGTCAGGACATGGCCCGTCTCGGTGAACTTGACGGCATTGCCGATCAGGTTGGTCAGCACCTGTCGCAACCGGCCCGGGTCGCCGACAAAGCGGGTGGGCAGGAACATGTCGAAGTCGATCATCAGGTCGATGCCCTTTTCCCGCGCGCGGGGCTGGAGGAGCATCGTCACCTCGTGAATCGTGCGTTCGAGGTCGAAAGGTTCGGGGCGCAGGGTCAGGCGTTCGGCCTCGATCTTCGAATAGTCGAGGATGTCGTTGATGATGACCAGCAGCGCCTCGCCCGAGGAGCGGATCGTTTCGGCAAAGAGGCGCTGTTCCTCGGTCAGGGCGGTGTCGCAGAGAAGCTCCGCCATGCCGACGACGCCATTCATCGGCGTGCGGATTTCGTGGGACATGTTGGCGAGGAAGGCCGATTTCGCGCGGTTCGCGGCCTCGGCCGCCTTGCGGGCGGCTTCGAGCTGGGCCTCATGCTCTTTCAGCTGGGTGATGTCGACGCGCAGGCCGACGCGGCCGCCGTCGGGGGTGGGATGGTCCTGGGCGCGGATCCAGCGGCCGTCGGTCAGCTGCTGTTCGAAGATCCCCGTCGCCTCGCGGTGGCGCTTCAGGCGTTCGGAGATCCAGTCCTCTTCCCGGCCGATGGCATCGACGTGCTGGCTGTTGGCCAGGCCGTAGCGCAGGATATCCTCGAACTTCGCGCCCGGCACCATGGCCGGAGCCGAGGCGGGATAGGTGTCGCGGTAGCGCTGGTTGCAGGTCAAGAGCCGTTCCTCCCTGTCGTAAAGCACGAATCCGTCCGGGATCGCCTCGATCGCGGCCCAGATGCGCATCTGATCGGTGATGTCGAGCGCGAGGCAGACCAGGTCGCCATCGCGGGCGCGGCGGTCCTGGAGTTTCAGCCAGGTGCCGTCGGTGAACTTCAGCGTGACCGGATCGATCGGATCGGTGTCCAGTCGGGCGATCATCCGGGTGACGAAGGCATCCGGCGCCTCCTCCCCAAGGTCGAGCTTGCCCGAGGTCGCGATGATGCGGACCATTTCCTCATACGGGAAACCGGGGGCGATGGCGTGGCCCTCGAACGAGGCCAGCCAGGCGAGGTTGGCGCTGACCAGCCGCTTGGCGCTGTCGAAGACGGCGAAGCCGTCGCGGATCGTGTTGATCGAATCCCACAGCCGGCGCTCGGCCATGACGGCGGCGGTATGGGCCTTGTCCAGATCCTCGACAAAGCGGTGATTCTGGTTCTTCAGCGCCTCGGCCTCGGTCAGGGCCGAACGGACCATCTGGCGCTGTTCGACGATCTGGTCGGACAAGGCGCGGGCGTGGATCGCGAGCTTTTCGTTCGCGGCGAAAAGCTCGCGGCTTTTCTGTTCAAGAAGCCGCTCGGCCGCGAGGCGCGCGCGCCGTTCCCTGAGCAGTCTTTCCGATACTTCCATCACGTCAGCAGACATCCTGTCCGAATCGCCGGCCCGTGACGGTTTCACCGCACATCCGGTTTTCGCGACTACCCTGACGCAGCAAAGTGAACCAAGACTTAACGCCGAAGGGGTCGCGGCCTTGCCAGGTCCGCCAGACCCATGCGAGATTCCCGCCAATCCACCAGGGAGGCATTTTCAATGAATTGGTTTGCGAAAGCCGCGATCACTGCGGCATTTGTCGGCATTTCCGGGTGGGTTTCGGCGCAGGAGCTGATTCCCGAGCGGCGGGTTGTCGTGACTCAGGACCAGGACCTGCCCGGCGGCGATATCGCCAGCGTCTTCGACACCACGATCGAGGCCTGCGAGCGCGCCTGTCTGACCAATGCCCGCTGCACGGCCTATGTGTTCAACACTCGAAACGGATCCTGCTTCGTCAAGAACTCCCCCGGAGAGGGGACTTTCTTCGCGGGGGCCTATTCGGCCTATGTGATCGAGGGCGACTCCGGGCTGCGCGCTGCGGCGGCCGAGCGGCGGAAGGAACTGACCTTCCTGCAGGATTGGGACGTCACCCCGGCGCTGGAGCAGGCGCAGGGGCTGGGGCGGCAGTATCCGACCGGGCCCTGGTCGGCCGAGGAGCATCTGACGGCGGCCGCCGAGGCGGAAGCGCAGGGCGACTGGGTGGGGGCCGCGTCCTATACGGGAGCGGCGCTGAACCTGACTGACGATCCCGCCACCTGGGGCGAGCTTGCGCGGCGGCAGCTTGAGGCGGGAAAGGCGGATGCAAACCAGCAGTATTACTGGTTCGGGCAGGCCCTGCTCGCGTCGGTCAACGCCCATCTGCGGGCCGCAAACCCTGCCCTGCGGCACACGAATCTGGTGGTGATGGCCGAGGTGCTGGAGCGCAGCGGACGCGGGCGCGACACAGTGCAGGCGCTTCGGCTGGCGCAATCCCTGCAAGAGCGGACAGATACGGCGGCACTCCTGGACGATGCGATTGGCAAATACGGCTTCCGCATTGCCGAAACTCTGGTGCAGTCCGACCTTGCCCGGCCCCGCATCTGCGCGACATTCTCCGAGGATCTGGTCGCCTCGGGCGTCGATTATGCGACCTTCGTGCAGCTGACCGATCCCGGCCTGACGGTGGAAAACGGCGGCTGGCGGCAGCTTTGCGTGGCGGGGCTGGAGCATGGGAAGCGCTACAGCGTCACCTTCCGCGAGGGGCTACCGGCGGCGGATGGCCAGATGCTGGCAAAGTCGGTCGAGATCACGCAATACGTCCGCGACCGGGCGCCGGGGGTGAAGTTCCCCGGTCGGGGCTATGTGCTGCCCAAGGCGGGCGATCCGGCGCTGCCGGTGCAGACGGTGAACACGGAAAAGCTGGACCTGACGCTTTATCGCGTCACCGACCGGAACCTCCTCCGGTCGATCCAGGACTACTATTTCGGCGCGCCGATCAACGTCTATTCCGAGGAATACTTCGCCGACACGGTGGGCGAGGAGCTGTGGGCCGGATCGGCCACGGTCGCGCAAGAAGTGAACAAGGACGTCACCACCCGCCTGCCCCTGGGCGAGGCGCTGGAGGGGCTTCCGGCGGGGATCTATGCGCTGAAGGCGGCGGTGCCGGGGGTGGACCCCTATACCATCGCTCCGGCCTGGCAGTGGTTCGTGATCTCGGACCTTGGGGTCACCACGATGACCGGGGTGGACGGCTTGCACGTCTTCGTCCGGGCGCTGGGGACGGCAGAGGCCAAGACGGGAGTGACGGTCGAGCTTCTGAACCGCGCCAACACGGTGCTGGGCACGGCGACGACGGATGACCAGGGCTATGCGCGCTTTGACGCGGGGCTGACACGCGGGATGGGTGGCAGTGCCCCGGCGATGGTGGTGGTGAAGGATGGCGAGCAGGACATCGCCTTCCTGTCGCTGACCGATCCCGAATTCGACCTGTCCGACCGTGGGGTGGAGGGCCGCGAGGCCGCCCCGCCCGTCGATGTCTTCGTCACGACCGACCGGGGCGCCTATCGTGCGGGCGAGACGGTCTATGTGACGGCCCTGGCGCGCGATGCGGAACAGGCGGCGGTCGAGGGGCTGCCGCTTACGGCGGTCCTCAAGCGCCCCGATGGGGTGGAATATTCGCGCCAGCAGGTCGACGACTTCGGCGCGGGCGGGCATGTGTTCAGCCTGCCCATCGCGGGGTCTGCCCCGCGCGGGGTCTGGCGGCTGGAGATGTTCGCCGACCTGGAAGCCCCGGCGCTGGCGTCGAAGACTTTCCTGGTCGAGGATTTCCTGCCCGAACGCATCGACTTCGACCTGACGATGACCGAGACGCCGCTTCTGGTCGGCCAGGAGTCGACGGTCGATCTGACGGTCGCCGCGCGCTACCTGTTCGGCGCGCCCGGCGCAGGGCTCGCCATCGAGGGCGAGGTCCTGCTGCGAGCCGCCGAGGGCCTTGCGACCTTCCCGGGTTATGTCTTCGGGCGGCATGACCAGCCGTTCAGCGCCGTGATGGAATCGCTCAATGGTGGCGAGACGGACGACACGGGCACTGCGACCCTGCCGGTCTATCTGCCGCAGGTCGAGGACCCGCATCGCCCGCTGGAAGCCCGGGTGACGGTGCGCGTGGCCGAGGGCTCGGGTCGCCCGGTCGAGCGGCAGGTGACCAATGCGGTAACCTCGGCCGAGCCGATGATCGGGGTGAAGCCCCTGTTCGACGGCGTCGCGCCCGAGGGTGGCGAGGCGCGGTTCCAGCTGCTTGCGGTTCAGGGTGAGACGCCCGTCGCGCTGCCGGTGAAGTGGACGGTCAGCCGGGTGCAGTACGACTACCAGTGGTACCAAAGCTACGGCAACTGGAGCTGGGAGCCGGTGGTCAGCCGCGAGGTCGTGGCCGAGGGCGAGGCGACCCTGGGCGCGGCCCCGACAGAGATCGCGGCGGGGGTGACCTGGGGGACCTATGAGGTCCTGGTGACGGCCGCCGATGGCGGCAAGGCCGCAACCTCGATGGAGTTCTACGCGGGCTGGTATGCCCCGGCGGATGCTTCGGCGACGCCCGACACGCTGGAACTGTCACTGGACAAGCCGGCCTACAAGTCGGGCGACACCGCGACCCTGCGGATCGTGCCGCGGGCGGCGGGGACGGCGCTGGTGACGGTGCTGTCGAACCGGCTGGTCGCCATGCAGGCCGTGGAGGTGAAGGAGGGCGAGAACCTGATTTCCCTTCCCGTGACGGACGAATGGGGCGCGGGGGTCTATGTGACCGCTTCCGTCCTGCGGCCGATGGACGTGGCGGCGGGTCGCAATCCGGCGCGGGCGCTGGGGCTGACCCATGCCTCGATCGATCCGGGGCCGCGGGCGCTGAAGGCAACGGTCGAGATGGCGGCCGAGGCGGCTCCGCGTGGACCGCTGGACGTGGCGGTCAAGGTCGAGGGCGTCACGGCGGGCGAGACGGCTTACGTCACCATCGCGGCTGTGGATGTGGGTATCCTGAACCTGACGGGGTTCGAGGCGCCGGATCCGCAGGGCCACTACTTCGGCCAGCGGCGGCTGGGCGTGGGCATCCGCGACATCTATGGCCGCCTGATCGACGGGATGAACGGCGCGATGGGCGAGGTCCGCTCTGGCGGCGACGCGGGCGCGCAGGCTCGGTTGCAGGCGCCTCCGCCGACAGAGGAACTGGTGGCCTATTTCACCGGGCCGGTCGAGGTGGATGCCGATGGCTATGCGCGGGCGACCTTCGACCTACCCAGCTTTAACGGGACGGTGAAGGTAATGGCTGTCGCCTGGTCGAAGACCGGGGTCGGGCAGGCCAGTGCCGATGTGCTGGTGCGCGATCCGGTGGTGGTGACTGCTTCGGTCCCGCGCTTCCTGTCGCCGGGGGACACCTCGCGGCTGCTCTTGGAGGTGGTCCATGCGACGGGGCCGTCGGGCCGGATGAGCCTTGATGTCGTGGCGAACGGGCTGACGCTGGGAGAGGTGCCCTCGGGCTTTGACCTGGGCGACAAGGCCAAGGCGGTGTTCGAGGTCCCGGTAACGGCGGGGGCGGTGGGTGTTCAGACAATTGATGTGAGCCTGACGACGCCGGACGGGAAGGTGTTGAAGAAGACGCTGACGGTCCCGGTGCAGGTGAACGACCCCGAGGTGGCCCGGATCAGCCGGCTGGACCTGGCGTCGGGCCAGACCTTCACCTTCGACGGCGACGTCTTTGCGGGGCTGGTGGCGGGCTCGGGCAAGGCCACGATGGCGGTGGGTCCCTTGGCGCGGCTGAATGCTCCCGGGCTGCTGGCCGCCTTGGACCGCTATCCCTATGGCTGCACCGAGCAGATGACCTCGCGCGCGCTGCCGCTGCTCTACTTCGACGAGGTGGCGCGGGTGATGGACCTTGAGGGCGACGCGGAACTGGCGGGCCGGATCAACGAAGCCATCGTCGAGATCCTGGCGAACCAGTCGTCCACGGGGGGCTTCGGGCTTTGGGGGCCGGGCGAGGGCGACTTCTGGCTCGATGCCTATGTCACCGACTTCCTGAGCCGGGCCAAGGCGCAGGGCTATGCGGTGCCGGACCTGGCGTTCCGCAATGCGCTCGCGAACCTGCGGAACCAGGTGAACTACGCGCCTGATTTCTCGGCGGAAACCAACGGGGGCGGCGAGGCGCTCGCCTATGCGCTGATGGTGCTGGCGCGGGAAGGCGCGGCGGCGATCGGCGATCTGCGTTACTATGCGGACGTGAAGGGCGACGACTTCGCAACCCCGCTGGCCATGGGGCAGCTGGGGGCGGCGCTGGCATCCTACGGCGACCAGGCGCGGGCGGATGCGATGTTCCGCAAGGCCGTGGCGAAGATGGAGGCCGAGGCGCCCGAGCAGGGGCAGGTCTGGCGGGTGGACTATGGCACCCGCTACCGCGACGCGGCGGCTTTGCTTACGCTGGCGGTGGAGGCCGGGTCTCAGGCCGTGGATCGCGAGGCGCTGACCGACCGGATTGCGACGCACGGCGGCCATCTGTCGACGCAGGAGACGACCTGGACGCTTCTTGCGGCCAATGCGCTGATCGACCGGCCCGATGTGCAGGGCGTGACCATCGACGGCCAGCCGGCCGAAGGTCCGCTGGTCCGGGTGCTGGACGCAGGGTCCGTGACGCCGGTGGTGGTCAGGAACGACGGGCCGGATACGACCGTCACCGTCACCACCTACGGCGTGCCCTCGGAACCCGAACCGGCGGGGGGCAACGGTTATGCCATCACCCGGACCTACTACACGATGGCCGGAGAGCCGGTGACGCTGGGCAGCGTGGCGGCCGGGACTCGGCTGGTCGTGGTGCTGGAGGTCACGCCCTTCGCCTATGGCGAGGCGCGGCTGATGGTGGCCGACCCGCTGCCCGCGGGGTTCGAGATCGACAACCCGAACCTGATGTCAGCGGGCTCCACCTCGGAACTTGACTGGCTGGACAGCCTGCAGGAAGTGACACACTCCGAGTTCCGGCAGGACCGCTTCCTGACCGCGGTGGACTGGCAGTCGGACCAGCCGTTCAAGCTGGCCTATGTCGTCCGCGCGGTCAGCCCCGGCACGTTCCACCATCCCGCAGCCTCGGTCGAGGATATGTACCGCCCCGACTTCCGGGCGCGGAGCGAGACGGGCGAGGTCACGATCGTCAAGTGAGCCATGGGCGCGGATATGCGCCTCCCCTCCCCCGCGTGGGGAGGGGAGGGGGGTGGGGGGCACCCGGCCTTCATCGGAAAGCCCCCCCACCCTCTCCCTCCCCCACGCGGGGGGAGGGAAGCGCCTGCAGCGGGCGGCAGTCATGATCCGCGCCCGCTGGATCCTTGCCCTGACCTTTGGCCTCTGGCTGGCCGCCCTGGGCCGGGACCGCTTCGACCAATGGATCGACGCGACCGTCTTGCCGCCCCTGGTGGTCGAGACCTCCATCGAGGTGCTGGACCGCGACGGCAACCTTCTCCGCGCCTATACCGTGGCCGACGGCCGCTGGCGGCTGGCGCTGCCGCCGGACAAGGTGGACCCGGTCTACCTGCGGACGCTTCTGGCCTATGAGGACAAGCGGTTCTACCAGCACCCGGGTGTGGACCCGCGGTCGATGACACGGGCGGTGTTGCAAGCGGTCTGGAATGGCCGCGTCGTATCGGGTGGATCCACCCTGACCATGCAGGTCGCGCGCCTGTTGGAAGACGGCACGACCGGCCAGGTCGGCGGCAAGCTGCGCCAGATGCGCGTGGCGCTGGCGCTGGAGCGGCGGCTGTCCAAGGACCAGATCCTGCAGCTTTACCTGCACCTTGCGCCCTTCGGCGGGAACCTCGAAGGAGTCCGCGCCGCAGCGATCAGCTACTTCGGGAAAGAGCCCTTGCGCCTGACCCCGGCCGAGGCCGCGCTTCTGGTCGCGATCCCGCAGTCTCCTGAAAGCCGCCGCCCCGACCGGGCCGCCGACCGGGCCGAGGCGGCGCGGAACCGAGTGCTGGCGCGCGCGGTGGCCGCGGGCGTGATCGACGCCGACGAGGCGGCGGCCGCGCTGCGCGAAGAGGTGCCGGGACTGCGCAAGCCCTTCCCCGCGCTTGCCCCGCACCTCGCCGATCGGGCGCGGACGGAGGAGCCGCAGGCACTGGCGCATCACCTTACCATCGACCGCGACCTGCAGAAGAAACTGGAGGCGCTGGCGCTGCAATCGGTGGAGGGCAAGGGCGAACGGCTGCAGGTGGCGATCCTGGTGGCGGACCATGCCTCGGGCGAGATCCTCGCCTCGGTGGGGTCGGCGGGGTATCAGGCCGACCTGCGGCAGGGCTTCGTCGACATGACCCAGGCGCTGCGCTCGCCCGGATCGACGCTGAAGCCGCTGGTCTATGCGCTGGCCTTCGATGAGGGCCTGAGTCACCCCGAGACGATGATCGACGACCGGCCGATGGCCTTTGGCACCTATGCGCCACAGAATTTCGACAAGCTCTACCTGGGCACGATCCGCATGCGCGAGGCCTTGCAGCTGTCGCGGAACATTCCCGTCGTGGCGCTGACCGAGGCGCTGGGGCCGGCCAAGCTCATCTCGGCGATGGAGAAGGCCGGGATGAAGCCGGTGTTCCCGGGCGACCAGCCGGGGCTGGCGATTGCCCTGGGGGGCGTGGGGGTGACGCTTGCCGACATGGTGCAGCTTTATGCGGCGCTGGCGCGGGGTGGGGTGGTGCGCCCCCTGAGTTACCGGCTGGAGGCCGAGGTGCCCGAGGGGCAGCGCATCGTCTCCGAGGTCGCGGCCTGGCAGGTCGGGGATATCCTGGCGGGGCTGGCGCCGCCGCCCGGGGCGCCGTCGAACCGGCTGGCCTACAAGACGGGGACGTCCTACGGTCACCGGGACGCCTGGGCGATCGGGTACGATGGTCGGCATGTGGTAGGCATCTGGATGGGCCGGGCGGACGGAACCCCGGTGCCGGGGGCCTTCGGGGCCGACGTCGCGGCCCCGGTGCTGTTCCAGGCCTTCAACCGGCTGAAGGCCAAGCTCGACCCGCAGCCGCCTGCTCCGGCCTCGACGCTGCTGGTGGCCAATGCCGAGCTGCCGCAGCCCCTGCAACGCTTCCGGTCGCGGACGGCGGTGTTCGAGGTTTCGGCGGATGCGCCCGCCGTGGCCTTCCCGCCGGACGGGGCCGAGGTGGAGCTGCTGCCCGCGGGCCTGAAAGTCCGGGTGACCGGAGGGACGGCGCCCTTCACCTGGCTGGCCGACGGGGTGCCG
>JBKHWC010000093.1:0-11863 GCA_046569765.1 Alphaproteobacteria bacterium
ATGGGCAGCCCCGGCCCAGTAGCCGGTGGCGAAATCCGAGCCCGGGATCGGCTCGGCCAGGGCGGGTAGGGCGGTGGCAAGGGTCAGGGCGGCGGCGAGGGCAAGGTTGCGCATGGGACGTCCGGTTCGGTTGCGGCTGTGCCGCAGCATGGCAGGGCAGGGCGGTGCCGCGCAAGTCAGGCTTTCCGCAACCGCGGGGCGGCATTGACCCCCGCGCCGCCCCGCGCTAGCCGTGCCCGGATGACGCCGACCCGCCACCCCCTGCTTGACGGACTGATCGCGAGTGTGCCGATCGCGATGGGATATTTCCCGATCGCCTTTTCCTTCGGCGTGGCCGCGACCCAGGCGGGGTTCACCGGGCTGGAGGCCTTTGCCCTGTCGCTGCTGATCTATGCCGGAGCCTCGCAATTCCTGGCAGTGGCGCTGCTTGCGTCGGGTGCGCCGGTGCTGGTTTCGGCTTTCACGCTGATCGCTATGAATCTGCGGCATGTGCTGTACGGCCCGGCGCTGATGCGCGAGGCAGGGGCGGAGGTGTCGAAGCGCCATGCCTGGGCCTGGGCCTGGGGCCTGACGGATGAGGTCTTCGGCCAGGCGCTGGGCGCGCTGGCACGTGGGCAGCGCTTCTCGGAAGGCTACATGTTCGGGTTGGGGGCGGGCGCCTATGTCAGCTGGCTGTCGGGGACGGTGGTCGGCGCTGTGGCAGGCGGCGGCGCGCTGGAGGGTTGGCCGGCGCTCAGCGCGGGGCTGGGCTTCATGCTGCCCGCGCTGTTCCTGGCGCTGCTGCTGTCGATCCTTAGCCGTCGGCAACTGCCGGTCGTCGCGGTGGCCGGGTCGGTTACGGTGGCGGCGACGCTGGCGATCAGCGCCACCAGCGGCATCCTTCTTGGCATGCTGGCGGGCGCGCTGGCCGGGTTGGTGCGGCGATGAATCTGGAGCTTCTGACCGTGGCCGTCATGGCCGGGGCGGCGAACTGGGCCTTCCGCGCCCTGCCGATCCTGGGGCGGACCGAGCGGCTGGCGACCATCGGCTGGCTGGAGCGGTTCCTGTCGGCCACGGGCCCGGCGGCGATTGCGACTCTGTTCGTGGCGGCGGTTCTGCCCTCGATCACGCTGGATCTGCCGCGGCTTCTGCCGCTGGTCCTCGGCACGCTGGCCGTGCTGGCGCTTTGGGTCGCGCGGCGGTCGGTCGTCCTGGCCACGCTGGGCGGCGCGGTTGTGCATGGCCTGACGGTCTGGCTTCTGGGCTGATGGCCGCTTGCGTCAGGCGCGGCCTTGGGCGACCATGCGCGAAAGGGAAGAAGGAGACCCGCCATGCTTGAGATCAGCCCGCAGACCGTGGTGCAGGTCATCTTCCTGGCCCGCGAGGGCGGCGTCGGCGAGGCCGAGCTGCACGCCTTCATCGATGCGCTGAACGATGACGACAAGGCGCAGCTGACGGCGGTGGCCTGGGTCGGCCGCGGGGCCTTCGAGCCCGAGGATTTCGCCGAGGCCGTCGCCACCGCCATGGCCGAGGCGACGACCCCCACCGCCGACTATCTGATGGGCATGCCGCATCTGGCCGAGAACCTGGAAGCCGGGCTTGAGGCGCTGGGGGTGGATGTCTCGGGCGAGGAAGAGGATTTCCTGTAGGATCGCGCCGCGGGGGGCTTGCGTTCGCCGCAGATGCTGCACATCTTTAAAGTTTAAAAGATGTGAGGTGTGCGATGGCTGTTGCCGAAGCTGTGAAACTGACCTGCCCAAGCTGCGGCCAGGCGAACCGCGTTCCGGTCTCGCGTCTGGGCGAGGGGCCGAAATGCGCCGTCTGTGGCGCGGCCCTGGCCGATGGCCGCGTGGCCGAGCTGGATGCGGCCACCCATGACAAGGTGACGCGCGGCGACGGGCTGCCGGTGCTTGTCGATTACTGGGCCCCCTGGTGCGGCCCCTGCCGGATGATGGCACCGGAATTCGCCAAGGCGGCCAAGGCTTTGGCCCCCGGCGTGCGGCTGATGAAGCTGAACACCGAGGATCATCCGCAGATCTCGGCCCGGGCCGGTATCCGCGGAATCCCGGCGCTGATCCTCTACCGCAACGGCCGCGAGGTCGCCCGGCTGGCGGGCGCGCGCCCGGCGGCGGATATCGTCGCCTTCGTTCGCCAGCACATCGGCTGATCCCGCGCGGGGCCGCTTGACAACGGCGGCCCGATGCGCGAGACACCGCGCAGGTCATTGGGGCAGTAGCTCAGTTGGGAGAGCGTATCGTTCGCAATGATAAGGTCAGGGGTTCGATCCCCCTCTGCTCCACCAATGACCCTCTGCTAAGATGATGAAAAGACAGAGAAACCCGAAAGGGGATCAGGTCTGTCCCACCATCTAGCCCACCACCGGGCTGCCGCTTCCCTCTCATATCGTCCGATCAACCGCCGCAAGGCAATCGAGAGGATGAGACCATGCAGACCATTGCCGAAGCCTTCACCGCCTGGACCCAGATCGAGGCGCAACTCCCCGAAGCCGACGAGGCGACCTTCAACCAACTCGCCCAGGAACAAGCGCGGATCGAGGATGCCGCTGTCCTGCTGCCGGTGACTTCTGCGCTGGACGGGTGGCGGCTTATCGCCATGACGACCGAGGACGGGGGCGATGTGACCGCGACCGCTGACGCCCTGTTCCGGCGGGCGCGCGAAGAAGCCCTGAGCCCGGCACCTGAAAGCCCCCTTGCGGCGATCTTCGACCAGTGGCTCCCGCTGGCCCAGAAGTCGGCGGATGGCACGGCCACCGATGCGGACATTCACCGCGACCTCTCCCTTGTGGATGCAGCCGCCAAGCTGCCCACGGTCGAGCCGCTGGACGTGTGGCGGAAGGTGGCGATGGTCATGGACGTGACCGCCCGCCACACAGGCGCAGAGGCCGCCCTGATGCAGGAAGCCCGCGCTGCCCTTGGGATCAAGGCCCCGACCCAGCACTGAGGCAACAGGCTGCGGCCCTGCCCGTCCGGGTGGGGCCGCTTCGCATTCTGGAGGGTGAACGATGGACAAGACGAACGAGAAGCCGTGGCTGGTGCCGGAGTATCTGACGGAGGCAGAGGTTGCTGTCACCTTGGGCCGGTCCCGTCAGTGGTTGAAGCTGACACGGGCAGCGCTGGAGCGGGAAGGCTTCCCCCGGGTTGATGGCCTGATCGGGCTTACCTGCCGCCAGGACGTGCTGGCATGGATCAAGCGCCGCCGCCGGGTGGCCGAAGTATCCGAGGCAGAGGCCACGGCCATAGAAAAGGCTGATAGCCCTGGCGTGGCTGGCATCAACTGGAGCAAGCTGTAGCCGCCGCCCGTTCAAGTCTGGGACGGGATCACCAGCCAGACCCCGGGGGCCTCGCATGGGGGTGGGGGTCGATCGCCGGGGGGTGGGGGGGTAAAATCGGCCCGCGCGATCTCACTACTCCACACCCGCCCGCGCCAGTTTTCAGATTTTTTCTGCTTTTCGGAGGAAAGCATGCGACGTGATCTTTGGCCGTTGAAGGCGGTTTTCGCGCTGGCTGCGCTGATAATCGGGGGCGGGGACTTAACCTTTCCCGGTGATCCGGTTTCGCCTGGCGTCCTACTCTTTCTGGCATTCCTTCTGGCAATCGACGCGCTGAACGACCGCAGCATGCAGGGGATCGAGAGGCAGCGGGCAGACGACGAGAGTGCGGCGAAAGCGGCAGCAGACAGGGCTGAGCGTGCAAGAGGGGCCGAGGAAGCCGCTGAGAACCTCAAGGAAGCGCGCCGCGCCTTCGCCGCTGCCAAGAGCCTGGGCGTCATGATGGCCAACTATGTCCACTATGGCGACCTCCTCGAAATGAAAGACTTGGCGCCGGAACAACGGCAAAAGCTGCAGGAACGGCAGCGTGAAATCCGGGTGCGCGTGCAGGAGATCCGCCGTTCATATAGTCACCTGGACGAGGCCGACGGGGCATAGGTCGCGCTGCCCCCCTCCTTCATTATCGGGGCATGGCCAAGATCATCACCCTTGCGCACCAGCGCCCCGCTCGCATGTCGAAGAAGTTCCGTGAGGTCCTACGCCTTCACGAGATCGAGGGCATGTCCGTGACGGATGCCTGTGCCAAGGTCAGCTACAGCCGGGCGGCCTATTACAAGGCCTGCAAGAACCCGGCGGTGAAGGAACTGCTCCGCGACCTGCGCCGGGAACTGGTGGAGAGTGCCGACGCGAAGAAGGCCTTCCTGAAGTTCAAGGCGCTGGAGGTGGCCTTCGAGTTGATGACCACCAGCAAGAGCGAGGCGATCCGGGCGCGGATGGTCGAGTTCCTTGCCAGTGACGCCAAGGTCTCGCCGGTCGCGGTCCACATCGACGCCCGCCCGCCTGCGGCGAATGCGGGGTATGTCTACCCTCGCCCAAGGGCGGCGCAGGCGATTGACCACGAGCACGGATCGGACGACTGAGGGGCCTTGGCCGCGGCCCCGGTTCAGAGCAGTTTGAAGGTCGCTTCAAGCGTTCCGCAGACCAGCCTTAGCCGGTCGGCGCCAAGGTCGAACGTCACCAGTTCGGCGGGGTGGAAGGACTTGGTGGTCTTGGTGATGAAGCCGGCCAACATGCTGGGGTCGACGGCCAGTTCCTGTGGCAGAGATCCCGACGCCCAGGGCACGAAGGTTGCGCTGCCGTAGATCTCCACTGTCAGCCCGCCCTCGACCGGGCGCAGACGCGCTGTCTGTTTGCGACCGCCTACCAACCCCCCTCGTAAACCCTTGGTCAGCTTGTTGGCGTCCAGGACGGGCCGCAGTTCGCCCAGACGGATCATCGGCAGGCCGCGCCCTACGGTCATTTCGCTGCCCGGTCCTGGTTCAGTCGGAACAGGCGGGCAAGGATTTCGTCGTCGGTCAGCTTCCCGGCGCGCAAATCGTCGGCCCAGCCGTAGGCCTCGGCTACCGCCTCATCCAGGGCCTTGTGGGCGTGGGTCAACCCTGTGGAGCGGGGGGAGAGGGCCGGGCGGCCGGGTGCCACCCGCAGGCGCGCCACAGAGGCCAGAAACGGCCCTCCAAGCGTCTCCCCGGCCCGAAATATGCGACAACGGGTCAACCGCCCTCCTGAGCGCCTCAAATCAACAGGAAAAGGCCCGAGCGAAAACGAACCGGCTGAAAAGGTGGGCGAGGGGTGGTGCTTCTCAAGCGCGGCCGATCAATTGCCGCCGATCACCTTAAAGAAATCGGGCATCCGGCCCGGCAAAGGATTGCCCGGCAGCCAGAACGCATCATCGGCGCTTCGCTTTCGGGCGCTGGCAGCTTCCCGCACAAGGTCACTGACGCTCTCGCCGTCGATCGCCATTACCAGCCGGTCGATCAGCAGCCGGTCGACGGCAAGGCCAACTGCGGGCAGGTCGCCCCCGGGCAGATAACGGTTCACAAAGCGGACCGCATCGCGCGCGAAGTTCGTGTCCTGGCCGGTCGCTGCATCAAGCGCGTTGCCGAAGGTCAGTTGTGCCGTGTCCTGGCCGAGCCCGACCATTGGGCCCCCGACGAATGAGGCGAGCCCCTGGCCGGGCCTCTCGGTCGAAGCAAGCGCATCCCCCAGGAGCCCGAACGTGCCGCTGCGCAGGGCCGCTGCACCCCAGAAACTCGGATCGTTCATCGGAAGGGGATCATTTCCGCTCGCAAGTTCGAGCAGTTGCAGGGACACCGCGCCCAAGAGGATCGAACCGGCTGCCATGTCGAGCGCATAGCTGGCGCGACCGTATCCGTGCGGCGGCGCCATGATCCGGCGGATCTGATTGACCGTGAAGGTCATTGCGAAGGATTTGAACATCAGGCCTGACTTGGCGAGTTCGTAGCCGATCGAGCCGGGCGGCGCAGAGCCTTCGACGTGCGCCCGGGCCCAGGTCGATGAGGTCGGGACTGCGAACTCCGTCTGCTCCTCGATGATCGTCTGAAGGCGAGTGAACAGGTCATCGGCGGCCCTCGGGTCCATCGTGGTCGCCTGCCGCCAGTAGATCGGGCTGGCGAAGGTCGCGCCGTTGGTGGCGCGGAAGATGGTTTCGGGTGCCGTGAAGGCCTGCCATTCGGCATCCGTGACGCCCTTCTCCAGCAATAGGCTGCGCAGGGGCTCGGGAAGGTCCCCAACGGCTTTGCCGGCGTGTTCCGCGAACAGACCGGCCATCTCCATCTGGAAGGCGATCTTTGCCTGGTCGGTCCAGTGCGAAAGCCCCTGGATGCGCATAACGAAAGAGGACAGCCGCTCAGCGAACAGGGCAGGGGGCACCTCGGCCTGAAACCGTGCCAAGGCTGCGCCAGGGTCGGCCAGCGTGTCTGCGATCCACCCGGCCCGCGCCGCTTCTTCCCGACTGAGGCTGCTTGCCAGAAGGGACACATGCCGGGACATGACGTTGGTGGGGTTCATGCCCACGGCCTTCGCCGCGATGCGCATGGAGTTGAGGTCGCTCACCGCTGACAGGATTGCGCGGTCAAGGAAGGCCGCGGTCAGGACGTGCCGGGTGGTCGAGAACAGGGAAGCCATCGCTTCCTGAAACGGACCGGCCGGGACAAGCGACCCCGACATGATATTCAGCATGCGCTCCCCGTGCGCTGCCGATCCTTCGATCTTTCGTGCAAGTTCTGCGTCACCGATCTCCCGAGCCTTGGCCTTGGCGATCTCGGCGCGCGCCCGAAAGCCTGCCCGCGGGTCAGGGCCGAATTCCCGGGCAAGGGCAATGTCGCGTGCCATCCGCTGCGCGTGGCCGATGATGGAGGCGAACGGGTCGCCCGTGCCGAAGCGCTTGTTGTAGGCGATCCAGTCGTCGGAGGACCGGAACGGCAAAACGCGCGGCTGCGCCCGGCGCCGCCACAGGGCCATGCCTTCCCGGGCGATCTTCTCCCCACTCTCGGTCGTGCGGCCAAAGACGATGTTCGACCAAGCCTCTTGCAGGAAAGCCCGCGCCTGCTGTGGCGAGGGCATGTCGCCCGCCTCTGCGATGGGGCGGCCGGTGAAGTCGTCCGGGATCTTGTCCCAGGCGATCCGTGGGCCGACTTCGGCCGCCCAGGCTTCGAAGCCGGCCTTCCTGATTGCCGCCTGGTTGTGGGAGTGCGGGAGCCCCCAGCCTTCAAGCTTTCCGATCACGCCCCCCGCCGCGTTGAACTGAAGCCGCATGTCCTCGAAGGCATCCCGAACCGCGTTCGCCATGGCGATGGCTTCCACGTCGCCGGTCGCCTCCCCGTGCAGTTCCTTGATGACGTTGTGCAGGTTCGTCGGGTTACGCGTGCGCCCCAGAAGGTCGCGGCTGTGCTTCTGGATCAAGCTGGCAAGCTGGCTCTGAAACCGTCGCATCAGGGCGCGCTGGGTGCCGATCACGGTTGCCTGCCGGTTCCGGCTGGCCTCGTTGCGTTCCAGAACATCGGTCATCAGCGACCCCAGCTGCGGGGCCTCGTCGACCAACTGCTTCGACCGCATCGCCGCCGATGCCTGGGCCAGGGCAACATGCTTCGTTTCGGCTGCCTTGCGGTTGATGATCAACTGCGCGTCCTGCGCCGCCAGAGCCTCTGCCTGCAAGGTGTTGAACCCGGCGCCCTCATACTTCCGCGTCAGCTTCGCCAGAAGGTCGAGCGTGGCCCGGCCCTTCTTCGCGTCAACCTTGCCCTCCGCGATCTTGGCCTTCAGACATGCTTTCATTGCATCGCTCCGCGTCTTGCGTTCAGGGTTTCTAGGTCGCACTCGGCCTCAAGGAGATCGGCTTCCAGCATCTCCAGCCAGTCGGCCAAGGTGATGTTAAGCACCGGTAGCACCTCGGCACCGAAGCCCTGCTGCACACGCTGGCGGGCAGCAGCGATCTCCTCGCGGAGCCGGTCAACCTTTTCGCGCTGATAGTAGGCGGCGCGGTCGATCGAAGTTGTGTCGGGTTTGGTCATGGCTTGGCCTTTCGCTGATTTGGGCGAAACGAAATCAGAGTTACAGGCTCGTTTTCGCGCCTGCTTTCGGACGCGTTTTCGCGCCAACCTTCGGCCGTTTTCGGGCGCGTTTTCGCGCCTACGGGTCCGGGCTCGTTTTCGCGTCTACTCTCTATATCTCGGGGGAGTGCACGTTCGAACTTGCGCCATTCGTCCGTGGCCTCGGCCTCTGGTGTCCGCAAGAAGGTGATCCTGAAAACGGTCGCTTTGCGGTATTCGCGGTTCCCGCCTCTGCCCCTTTCCACCACTTCGATGATGCGGACCTCCTCGAGTTCTCGAAGGGCAGCCGCGATTGATGCGCGGCGAACGCCGAAGCTCGCAAAGTCCTCGTAGGTGACCTTCAGTCGCCCATTCTCTTTCCCTGCGTGGTTCATGTGCTCGATCAATAGCCGGTCGAGGCAGCGCCGCGCCGCGAGGCTCAGAACGGCCAGCGCGTCACTTTCAAGAAGGCTTAGGACCAGCGGAACGAACTGTTCCGTGATGCTGCCTGGACGGGTCCGGCTTGGCCTTGCGCTGTGGCTCCCGGTTCGCCCCCGATGATCCCGTTTCGCCATCAGCGCGGCACCTCGCTAGGCTCGACGATGCAGGTCAGCCGAAACCCCGGCCGCCCAATCTCATCGCCCGCGGGCAAATTGTCGATCTGAAGCCCAAGGTCGCGCAGCTTGCCGATCAGCATGGCGAACCTGCCAGAGGCCCCGTCAGTCGGTCGCAAGCCCTCTGGCCCGGCCGAGATCAAGGCCCGGAGCGCCCAGGTCGCGCCGCCGTCCGTGTCGATGATGAAGGGCTCAACGCCCGGTCGCGAAACGGACCATCTGGCGTGATCCCAAGTCTGTCGGCCCATGTCCGGACCTCCTCCTGCATTTGCAGGGCGAAGCGGATCGGCTAGAGTGGCGCTTATCCCGAAGCGCAGACCGGCCCGACTTCCTGCCCCTGGTGGTGGGGGTCGGGCTCAGGCTGCAGAATTGTCGGCTGTGAGTGCCTCGATTTCGGACCGGCGCCAGCGGGTCGACCCTGCGATCTTCACCGGCTTGGGGAGAATGCCCTGACGCAGCCAGCGCCAGATTGTAGAGACGTTGCAGTTGAAGTGCTCCGCGACTTCGCGCGCAGTCATCAGGCCTGCAGGGAGGGGAAGTTTCGACATGGCATGCTGTCCTTTTCAGTCGGATGCGATGCCATATCGTTGCAGGCTCCATCGCCTTAAATCATCGGACAAATTCTGCAAAAAACTCCGACACTTCTTCGGGCGAGAAACCGGCACTTTCGAGACGTTTCTCCTTTTGTTTCCAGACGCTCTCCACGCCGGAATATCCCACCCCGAGTATTGCAGCGGCCTTTCCGCAGCCGCTTCTCTGTCGAATGTGGGCCGAGTTTTCGGTCGGCTTCGTGTCGGTGTCCTGTATGATTGCGACCGCCAGGATCAGCGCGACGTCGCGCGCCAAAGCGGACTTGCGAGCTTTCGGTCCATCCCCTGCGGCAAGAAGATTGGCTGCCATGTGACGGTAGGTAGGGAGCAGCTTTTCGTGTCGCACCAAGGTCCGCGCAGCCATGCGCCGCGCGAGGTTGAAGAATGATCGATCTAACGTGGCCAGGAACAGGATCAGGCCCATGTAGATTGATGTGAACTCGGTCGAGCGGGACAGGAGGGCATCGTTGTGCGCGCCCGCTCTCTTCTTCTCGGCAACTGACCACTTGGCAAGATCGACAAGGGCAAAAAACAGGCCTTCGGGGTCATCGCCATTCAGCAAATCGGCAAGGCGGAAGAACCGGCGCAAAGCTGCAAGTGCGTCTTCGCTCATGCGCGCACCAACTGAACCACCTCGCCCGAGGCCGAGCCGGACACGAAGCGTGACCATGCGTCCATCAGATCCCGGCGCCGGTCGAAAAGGTCACTGCGCGCGTAGGCCCGAACAACCGAGTTCCCGGTCGCATGGCTCAAGGCCGCCTCGGCAAGCTCCGGGTCTGCCTTGGCGCTTTCGCTGCACCAGTCCCGAAAGGCAGACCGGAAGCCGTGGGTCGTGAAGCCACTGGCGCCCATGCGGTTGAAAAGCAACTTGAAAGCCATGTCGCTGAGCGGCCGCACGCCCTCCTTCCCCCGGTTTGGGGACGGGAAGCACAGCACGGGGTCGAGGCCCTTCATGCTTTCAAGGATCGCCAAGGCATCCGGCGATAGTGGCACGCGGTGGGGCTTCCCGCGTTTCATACGGTTGCCCGGGACGGTCCAGACGCCCGCCTCAAGGTCCATCTCCGCCCATGTCGCGCCCCGGGCCTCGCCGGATCGCGCTGCGGTCAGGATCAGGAAGCGCAGGCAAGCCGACGACACGCTGTCGCGCTCCAAGAGTTGGCCCCAGAAGGCCGGCACGTCGCGCCACGGCATTGCCGCCAAGTGGGCCGTGTCCTTGTTCACCTGGGCGAGCCCCAGACCGATCTGGTCGACCGGGTTCTCCCCGGTGAAGTGCCCTTCGTCCTTGGCCCACTGAAAGACCGTCTGAAGACGTTGGCGAAGCCTGCGGGCGGTTTCAACGCGGCTGGTCCAGATGGGCTCAAGCACCTTCAGGATGTCATCCCGCGTGATGCTCTGAATGGGCTTCTCGCCCAACTTCGGGAAAGCGTGCAGTTTCAAGCCGGAAAGCCATGTGTCCGCATGCTTCTGGTTCTTCCACTTGGGCAACAGTTTTGCGTGAACCGCCTCGGTCGCCTTGGCGAAGGTGATCCGGTTCCGCCGCGCTGCTTCTGCCGCCGCCTTCGCAGCCGCCTTCCGGTCTGCGTCCGGATCGCCGCCCGCCCGGGCCACCTTCCGAAGTTCGGCGGCCTTCTCCCGCGCGTCTGCAAGGCTCACAAGGTCGAAGCTGCCAATCCCGAGTTCCCTGCGCTTGCCGTGGATGACCGTCCGCACGATCCAACTCTTTGCCCCGGTCGGGCCGACCCTCAGATAGAGCCCGCCCCCGTCGCCATACATGCCCGGCTCTTTCTTCGCCTCGACGCCCTTTGCGGTCAGTGGCATGGTTCGGTTCCTCGCCTGGGCTGTCCCCCCATCCATCCCGCCAGGCGGCGCGCGCTTTGGTGGGACAATGGTGGGACAGAGTGCAATCAGATGAAACTGATTGATACACCTTCCGACCTGTGATAGCAACAAAAACAGGACGATATGAGACAGGAAGGCGACAGATTGGTTTAGGGGATTGGTGGACATCTGCTCCACCAATGACCTCTTCCCGCGATTTCAATGATTGACTTGCCCGAAGGCTGCTTCGGTCCGTAGGCGCGCCGACGATCTGATCGCAGGATCGTCAGTGACCGGCCTGTGCCGCAGCCCTTGAAAAGAGAAGGACCTGCAGGCCACGGGGAGGCCCGCAGGTCCGGGCCGGGGTGAGGGGGTCGACCTCCGGCCAGTCACCGCAACAGGGACATTGCGGGTTCAGTTGCGCGAGGGGTACACCCCTTCCAGCGCGATGATGTAGTTCAGGCAGAGGGTCGGCTGCATGTTGTCATGCGGGTGGCCACTGCCGGCGGGCGCACAGGACAGCGGGTTCAGCGCGACAGTCGCCGTGGTCTTGTCGGTATAGATCTGTGACCGGCCGAGCATGTCGCCGCTGGGACGGTCGTTGTCGGCCGACACATTCGCCACCAAAAGGTCGTGACTGTGCGGCGGGATCTGGCTGGACTGGAGCGTGACGTTCTCGGCCCCCACCTTCTGGCCAAGCTGGCGCGGCGTCAGGCCGGGACCCTCACCCATATGCATCGGAACCCGGCCGCGCAGGTCGGGAAGGGCGAAGGTGGTGATGCCATCTCCGCCGTAGACTGTGCCAAGCAGAGAATACAGCGCCGAGTTCTGCTGGATCGACAGGAGTTGGCCGTTGCAGAAGGCCCAGCCGCGCGGCTCGTAATTTCCGCCAAACAGGATGATCGTGCCGAGCAGGGGTTCCATGACTGTCCTTTGTGTAGTGTCGGCAGGCCGACGGTTTCCTGC
>JBKHWC010000094.1:0-11648 GCA_046569765.1 Alphaproteobacteria bacterium
ATCTTGGGATCGAGCCCCTCGTAGTATTTGACGAGGATGTCGGCGGCCTCCGTCGGGTTCTTCAGGGCAAACTCGACGCCCTTGCGGCGGCCGGCAATGATCGCCCGGATCTTGGCGGGCTGCGCCTTGATGACGTCGGTCGACTGGTCCATCACGATCACCGCCGCGGTGCCGAGACCCGACCGCTGCTCGCGCAGCCAGTCGAAATCCATGATCGCGTCGTCGCACTGCGCCTTGGTCAGCAAGGGCACCGAGGAGCCGCCAGGGATCACCGCCTTGATGTTGTCCCAGCCGCCGCGCACGCCGCCGCAGTGCCGCTCCAGCAGGTCCTTCAGCGGGATCGACATGGCCTCTTCGACCACGCAGGGGTTGTTCACATGACCCGAGATGCCGAAGAGCTTGGTCCCGGTGTTGTTCGGCCGCCCGAACGAGGCGAACCAGTCCGAGCCCCGGCGCAGGATGGTCGGGACCACGGCGATGGATTCGACGTTGTTCACCGTGGTCGGGCAGCCGTAAAGGCCGGACCCCGCCGGGAAGGGCGGCTTCATCCGGGGCATGCCCTTCTTGCCTTCCAGCGATTCCAGCAGCGCGGTTTCCTCGCCACAGATATAGGCCCCGGCCCCGTGGTGCAGGTAAAGGTCGAAGTCCCAGCCCGACTTGGCGGCGTTCTTGCCCAGAAGCCCCGCGTCATAGCATTCGTCGATCGCGGCCTGCAGCGCCTCGCGCTCGCGGATGTATTCGCCGCGGATATAGATGTAGCAGGTGTTCGCCCCCATCGCGAAACTGGCGATCAGCGCGCCCTCGATCAGCGTATGGGGGTCGTGCCGCATGATCTCGCGGTCCTTGCACGTCCCCGGCTCGGACTCGTCGGCATTGATCACCAGATAGGACGGGCGGCCATCCGACTGCTTCGGCATGAACGACCATTTCAGACCCGTGGGGAAGCCCGCCCCACCCCGACCGCGCAGGCCCGAAGCCTTCACCTGCTCGATGATCGTGTCGCGCCCGCGCTTGATGATCTCGGCGGTGCCATTCCAATGCCCGCGCTTCATCGCACCCTTCAGGCTGCGGTCATGCATCCCGTAGAGGTTGGTGAAAATGCGGTCCTGATCCTTGAGCATCCCAGTCTTCCTAACCCCGGCGTCCGCGCCAGATCTGATACGTCACCACCAAAGCCCACAGAAACGCGGCAATGGCGGCCAGGTCGAACAGGAAGACGAAACGCGTCTCCCAGCCCATCCGGCCCCCAAGCCACTGCGCCCCCATCCACAGGATCATCGTCCCGGCCAGGACGAGGCCGACCGTCCGCGACTTTCGGGCGCGGGCAAGATCGGCGGGATCGGGGCGCGGTTGCACCATGGGCCTCAATAGCTGTTGGTCTTGGCGCGTTCGTGGAACGCTTCAAGCCCCTCGGTCACGATGATCCGGGCCTGCGCGACCCAGCGGTCGCGCGCGATCCGGCCCTTGAATCCCTTCATCTCGGCATCGACCAGGGCCACATCGGCCTCGGTCCAGGCGGCGATCTGGTCAAAATGGTAAAAGCCCATCTCGTTGACCAGCTTCTCCATCGCCGGGCAGACGCCCTCCAGCTGTTTCAGGTCGTCGGCCACGCCATTGCGCGGCGCCGAAAGCCGCAGCGGGCCCGCCAAAGCCGCGACCGGAGCAGCGGCGGCCGCATGCCCCTTGGCCGAAAAGTCCAGATAGGCGGCTGGCTCGGACGTGCCCCAGGGCAGGCCCAGGATCATGCCGACGACGGTTGCCACCACGCCGGCCATTGCGGCGGCAGGGAAAAGATCGAAGTCACCCAGAACAACCAGCACCGCGAAGCCGACCAGACCGGCCGCGCCTCCGATGACAAATCCCCCAAGCGAGGGGGCATTCACGTTCTCAGCTCTGTGCATTGCCGTCCGTCCCCTTGTTCCGCGGCCCGATGGGCCGATGTGACCGTCTGTCCTTCCTTACTGCTTGGCCGCGCGCTCGGCCTCTTCGACCGTGCCGCCCGCCGCCAGGATCCTTGCCTGCGCCACCCAGTTGTCGCGGGTGACGCGGCCCTTGAAGCCTTCCAGATTCGCATCGACCCAGGCCACCTCGTTGGTGGTCCAGCCCGCGATCTGGTCGAAATGATAGAAGCCCAGCTTGTGGCACAGGGCCTCCAGCTTCGGCCCGATCCCGACGATCAGCTTCAGATCGTCCGCCTTCCCCTCGCGCGGAGCCGTCAGGCCCGCCGGACGGGTATCCTCGCCTGCCGGAACGCGCGCCTCGGGGGTCGCGGCCGGGGTGGCGTTCGGCGCATTGCCCTCGGACGCGGGCTTGCCGCGGGACGAGGCCTTTGCCTCTTGCACAGTGGCGCCGGTCGCATCGGCCTTGGCCCCCGCGCCGGGCTTCGGCTCGTCCGCCTTGCCGCGCGCGGGCTTCGGCGCGGGCGCCTGGCCCAGCCAGGGCGTCGTCAGCGGCACTTCGGTCCCGTCGATCCGCTTGATCGTGTCGGCCAGGTCCACCGCCCGGCGCACACTGGCGTTATAGGGGTCGCGGCCGGCCTCATGGTCCTGCAGGCTGGTCAACCCGCCCGCCGGTTCCGAGGCATAGCGCCCGTTCTGCGGACCCGGCTTCGCCACATCGCCGACCGAGAACCGCGCGATCAGATCGCGCAGCTTGTCGGCGGTCAGGTCCTCGTAATAATCCTTGCCGATCTGGGCCATCGGCGCATTGGCGCAGGCGCCCAGACATTCGACCTCTTCCCAGCTGAACTTGCCATCCGCGCTAAGGGTATGGGGCGTCGGCGCGATCAGCTGCTTGCAGACCCCGATCAGCTCTTCCGCGCCGCAGATCATGCAGGACGTCGTGCCGCAGATCTGGATATGCGCGACCGAACCCACGGGCTGCAGCTGGAACATGAAGTAGAAGGTCGCCACTTCCAGCGCGCGGATATAGGCCATGCCCAGCAGGTCCGCGACATATTCGATCGCCGGACGGCTCAGCCAGCCTTCCTGCTCTTGCGCCCGCCACAGAAGCGGGATGATCGCGCTGGCCTGACGGCCCTCGGGGTATTTGGTGATCTGGCCCCTGGCCCATTCCAGGTTCGCCGGAGTGAAGGCAAAACTTGCGGGCTGTTCGGGATGAAGGCGGCGGAGCATGGCTCAGATATATCCCCTGGCGATGGTCAGGATTGCGGCGGTGACGGCGCCGAAGACGGCGCCCATGACGAAACGATTGCCCCCTTTTGCCCCCAGCACCCCGGCAAGGCCCGAGGCCGCGCCGAGGATCAGGGTCCAGAGGTTGATCGTCACGTCGGGCATCAGCGGTCGATCTCCCCGAACACGACATCCATCGTGCCGATGATCGCGCTGACGTCGGCCAGCTGGTGGCCCTTGCAGATGTAGTCCATCGACTGCAGGTGCAGGTAACCGGGGGCCCGGATCTTGGCGCGGTAGGGCTTGTTGGTGCCATCGGCGACCAGGTAGACCCCGAACTCGCCCTTGGGCGCCTCGACGGCGGCGTAAACCTCGCCCGCGGGGACGTGGAAGCCCTCGGTATACAGCTTGAAGTGGTGGATGAGAGCCTCCATCGAGGTCTTCATCTCGCCCCGCTTCGGCGGCGTGATCTTGCCGCGCGCCAGCACATCGCCCTTTTCCACCCGCAGCTTGGCGCAGGCCTGGCGGATGATGCTGGTCGATTCCCGCATCTCGGCCATGCGGCAGAGATAGCGGTCATAACAGTCGCCGTTCTTGCCCACCGGGATCTTGAAGTCGAACTCGTCATAGCACTCATAGGGCTGGGCGCGCCGCAGGTCCCAGGCCAGGCCCGAGCCACGCACCATCACGCCCGAATAGCCCCACTTCTGGATATCGGCCTCGGTGACGACGCCGATATCGGCGTTGCGCTGCTTGAAGATCCGGTTCTCGGTCAGCAGGCCGTCGATATCGTCCAGCACCTTCGGGAAGGCTTCCGCCCAGGCGTCGATATCGTCGATCAGCTGCGGCGTCAGATCCTGATGCACCCCACCCGGCCGGAAATAGGCCGCGTGCAGCCGCGCCCCGCAGGCGCGTTCGTAGAAGATCATCAGCTTTTCGCGTTCCTCGAAGCCCCAGAGCGGCGGCGTCAGCGCGCCCACGTCCATGGCCTGAGTGGTCACGTTCAGCAGATGGTTCAGGATGCGCCCGATTTCCGAGTAAAGCACCCGGATCAGGCTCGCCCGCCGGGGAACCTGCACGCCGGTCAGCCGCTCGATCGCCAGGCACCAGGCATGTTCCTGGTTCATCGGCGCCACATAGTCCAGGCGGTCGAAATACGGCAGGTTCTGCAGATAGGTCCGGCTTTCCATCAGCTTCTCGGTCCCGCGGTGCAGCAGGCCGATATGCGGGTCGCAACGCTCGACGATCTCGCCGTCCAGTTCCAGCACCAGACGCAGAACGCCGTGTGCCGCCGGGTGTTGCGGGCCAAAGTTGATGTTGAAGTTGCGGATGCGCTGTTCGCCGGTCTCGAAATCGGTCGAGCCATCGTCATAGGTGTTGCGCCGGATATCGCCGTCCATTTACTTGGCCTCCGCCTTCTGGTCGCCCGGAAGAATGTATTCCGCGCCCTCCCAGGGGGACATGAAATCGAACTGCCGGTATTCCTGCACCAGCTTCACCGGCTCGTAGACCACGCGCTTCAGCGCCTCATCGTACCGAACCTCGGTATAGCCCGTGGTCGGAAAGTCCTTCCGCAGCGGATAGCCGCGGAAGCCATAGTCCGTGAGGATCCGCCGCAGGTCCGGGTGCCCCGAGAACAGGATGCCGAACATGTCGAACACCTCCCGCTCGAACCAGTTGGCGCTCGGGTGCAGGTCCACCAGCGAGGGCACCATCTCCTCCTCGCGCACCGCGACCTTCAGTCGGATGCGATGGTTCCGGTACATCGACAGGAAATGATAGACCACATCGAACCGCGCCGGGCGCTCGGGATGGTCGACCGCCGTGATGTCGACCAGCGTCGAGAACCGGCAGGCCGGATCGTCGCGCAGGAATTCGACGAGCGGCTCGAGATTGGCAAGGTTCACGACCAGCGTCAGCTCGCCAAAGGCGACGGTGCTGGATTGCACGGCCTCGGGCTGCTTCAGCTCGATCAGGGCGGCCAGTTCGCGCAGGGCTTCCGACATGGGGTTACCTCACCAGAGTGCCGGTGCGGCGGATCTTCCGCTGCAACTGCAGGATTCCGTACAGCAGCGCCTCGGCCGTGGGCGGGCAGCCGGGGACATAGATGTCGACCGGAACGATCCGGTCGCAGCCGCGCACCACGCTGTAGCTATAGTGGTAATACCCGCCGCCATTGGCGCAGGAACCCATGCTGATCACATAGCGCGGCTCGGGCATCTGGTCATAGACCTTGCGCAGCGCCGGGGCCATCTTGTTGGTCAGCGTGCCCGCCACGATCATCACGTCGGACTGGCGCGGCGACGCCCGGGGCGCGACGCCAAAGCGTTCCGCGTCATAGCGCGGCATCGAGGTATGCATCATCTCGACCGCGCAGCAGGCAAGACCGAAGGTCATCCAGTGCAGGGACCCCGTCCGCGCCCAGTTGATCAGATCCTCGGTCGAGGTCAGCAGGAAACCCTTGTCCTGCAGCTCGCGGTTCAGGGCCTGGGTCGCGACCTCGCGGTCAGCGCCGGCCGTGTTGGCCCCCGTCATCACTCCCATTCCAGGGCCCCCTTCTTCCATTCATAGGCAAAGCCCACCGTCAGCACGCCCAGGAACAGCATCATCGACCAGAAGGCGGCCATGCTCAGCTCGCCGAAGGCCACCGCCCAGGGGAACAGGAAGGCGACTTCCAGGTCGAAGATGATGAACAGGATCGACACCAGGTAGAAGCGCACGTCGAACTTCATCCGCGCATCGTCAAAGGCGTTGAAGCCACATTCATAGGCGCTGACCTTTTCCGGGTCCGGGTTGCGCACCGCGATCACCGCGGCGGCCAGGATCAGGATCAGGCCCAGGCCCACGGCGACGGCCAGAAGGATGAGAATGGGAAGGTATTCCCGGAGAAGCAGATCCACGAGGGGGCTCCTTGATGCTGGCGACATGCGAGCAGACGGACTCTGACGGCCCGCTTCGTCTCGGTGCCCGTTTACTCCGGCCCCCCGGCGCGGTCAACCGAAGCCGGGGGAAATCAGGGCTGTGCAACTGCAGAAAGATCGCCCCTCGCCTCCGGTCGGCGGGGCAGGATACAGGCGGGGCCGGTTTCCCCCACCTTGACCAAAGGTCCGCCCCACCCTTCCCTGTGGCCCAAGGCGCATACGAAAGGACCCCGCCCCATGCTCCGCCTGCCCGCCGCCTGCCTTGCCCTCCTCTTCGCCCTCCCGGTCCAGGCGCAGACCTGCGGCATCGACCTCGCCGCGCTCGAGGCCCGAATCGCCGATCTGGAGCCGCGCTATGGCCTGATCCTGTCCGACATCAGCTGCGATGCGCCAACCGTGCCCGCGCATGTGCTGATGTGCGACGCGGCCCAGACGCCGGACTGGACGCTGTGGCGGATGGGGCGACTTGACGACCTCGCCTGGGCCTATGCGGTGGAAAACGCGACCGGGCAGGAGATCGACCTGGAAAACCCGCCCCGCGACACGGGCTTCCTCGCCGCCCGCGATGCCTGTACCGACGAGGCCTGCCTCTGCGAGCTTCTGATCCAGCACACCAACGACAGCCTGGGCGGCACCTCACCCTATCCGCAATGACCGGGGCCTGTCAGGCGGAGCGCCTTACGGCGCAAGTCTTTTGTCTCGTCGTCGGGGCTTGCGCCCTCCTCCTCGGCTGACGAGGGGCGCTGCCCCTCGAGCTCCCCGGGATATTTGAGCAAAGATGAAAGGGCCAGTTTCATCTTTGCCCAAATATCCCCGCCGGAGGCAATGCCCGAGGAGGAGGGCGCAAGCCCCGACGACGAGACAAGGAGTCTTCGCGCCGCAAGGCGCTCATTCTGATAGGCGCCGGTCAGCCCCGGGTGATCGGGTGGAATGTATAGCCCGCACCGCTGCGCTCGATCCGTCCGATGCCGGGCGCCGGAAGATGCGCGCCCGCGACCAGCCAGCCTGCCTCGACCGCCTGTTCCATCAGCTGCAGGCGACTGGAGCGCGCAAGGTCGCGGTCCACGTCGTGATGCCAGGTGATCTCGGGCCGGGGGAACTGGGTCTCTGCATGGTGGACCAAATCACCCCATATCAACAACCGCCCCTCCACCAGATAGGCCATGTGCCCCGCCGTATGCCCCGGCGCATTGACCGCCGTCACCCCCCGGATCGGCCCGTCGCCCTGTTCCAGCGGCATCAGCCGGGGATGCAGGGGCCGCAGGCGCGGATTGGCGCGGACCGCCATCAGGTCCTCGACCGCGACGAAAAGGCGGTCGGCATTGGGGAAGGCAAGGCCGCCGTCGTCATCGACCAGGCCCGAGACATGGTCGGTATGCGGATGGGTCAGGGCCAGGGCCGTGACCTCGCCCGCCGCGATGCCCGCCTCGGCCATCGCCTCGGGCAGGCGGCCGAGCCCCGGCTGCCAATGGTCCGCCGCGCCTGCGTCGATCAGAAGGCACCCCTCCGGTCCCCGGACGAGGAAGGCGCGGACCGGGATCGGGATCTCGCCCGCAATCTCTGCGCCAAGAAGGAAGCGGCCGGACAGCGTGGTCTCGCCGTCCGAAAGCATTGTCACCGCCATCTCGCCCAGGTCCACCGTCAGAAACAGCTCACCCGCCCGCGCGATCCGCATCAGCACCACCCTCCCCTCGGGCCGCCGCCATGGGTCCGCGCATGGCCCGCCCGCACCATCCGCCCCGCCACATCCTGCCCGTCCAGCTTCAGCCGCGCCAGCGCCCGGCCATACTGGTCGCGCCCCTCGAAGGTCAGCTCCAGCCTGTCGGCCTGCTGGATCAGCGTCCGCAAGGCCCAGCTTGCCCGCTCGGCCGCCAGGAACTCGCCCAGGCAGTGTGGCGCATATTTCTCCGGCGTGTCGAAGCCCAGAAGCCGCGTACTGACCATTCCCTCGTCGGGACACAGGATCGAGACGGTATCCCCGTCGATCACCCGCAGGATCCGACATTCGCCCTGGGGGCTGGCAACCGACTTCATGCCGGCATTGACCAGATCAGCCAGGGTCGGGACCAGCACCAGCCCGCCCAGCCCCGCCAGCATGACGAGCTTGAGATAGAACCGCGGATCGACCAGCCGCCGCACCGCCCGCACCAGCGGACCAGCCGGCCGCGCCGGGCGGAACAGCCGTCCCATCAATCCGCCATCGGCGCGGTCACCGGCTCCAGCACCTCGGAGCGGGCCGCGCTGGCGACTTCCTCGGCGATGATCCGGGCGATCTGCGCCACATCGCTTTCCGAAAAGGTCAGCGGCAGGCGCATGTCGATCAGCCCCGCCAGCACCCGGTCGGTCTGCGGCAAGGGCGTGGGGTTGGCATATTGCCAATGCGCATAGCGGCTGGTGAAGCCCTGCGGATCGGCCGCGCCGAACCACTTCAGCTCCACCCCCCGCGCCGCCGCGCCCGCGACGAAAGCCGCCACCCGCGCGGGCTCCCAGCCCGACAGCAGGAACTGGAACGAGGACCCCACATAGTCCTCGACCTCGGGCCGCGGGATCAGCCTGACCCCCGGCGCGCCCGCCAGCCCCCGCTCCATCCCCTGATACAGCACCCGCCACCGCGCCCGCCGGTCGTCCAGCATTGCGACCTGAGGCCGCAGGATCGCCGCCCGCAGGTTGTCCATCCGGGACGACACATTCGGCACGTCGAGCTTCAGCCCCTCGAACACCTCCGGCCCCGGCGCCGCCCGATGCCGCGCGTACAGCATGTAGGACCCCGACAGCAGAACCGCCCGCGCCGCAAGCTCGGCATCGTCGGTGACCAGCAAGCCCCCCTCGCCGCTGTTCATGTGCTTGTAGGTCTGCGTCGAATAGCACCCCACCGCCCCATGCCGACCCGACGGCACGCCCTTCCACTTCGCGCCCATCGTATGCGCGCAATCCTCGATCACCCGCAGGCCAAGCCGGTCGCAGAGCGCCATCAGCGCCTCCATGTCGCAGACATGGCCCCGCATGTGGCTCAGCAGCAGCACCCGCGCCCCGGACGCCTTGGCCTGCGCCTCCAGATGCGCCAGGTCGATCGTCAGATCCTCCGTCACCTCCACGAAGACCGGCCGCGCGCCGATGGACGCAATCGCCCCCGGCACCGGGGCCAGCGTGAAGGCATTGGACAGCACCGGCTCGCCCGGCTGGACCTGAAGCGCGCGCAAGGCACAGGCCATCGCCGCCCCGCCCGAGGCCAGCGCGAGGCAATACCTGGCCCCGACATAGCCCGCGAACTCCTCCTCCAGAAGCGCGGTCTCGGCCACCTCGCCTGCGACCGTGTTGTAACGGTGCAGCCGCCCATGCCGCAGCACCGCCATCGCGGCATCGATCCCGGCCTCGGGGATCGGCTCCTGCTGGGTGAAACTGCCCCCGAACCTCTCGCTGCCCGACCGCTCGCTCATGCCTTTTCCGACCTTTTCAACATCAGGAACAGCACCGTTGTAATGCCCAGGAACCCGGCCGCCACCCAATAGGCCACGTCCGGCGACCGCCAGGCCCGGTCCTCGGCCCAGAAATGCCCGAAGATGAAGGCGAAGAACACCGTGCCGAACAGCATCGCCACATTGGTCACCGCGGAAATCCCGCCCTGCAACTCGCCCTGCGCATCCTCGGGCACCCGCTTGGTCAGAAGCGTCGTCATCAGGGGATGCACGAACCCCTCCGGCCCGTGCAGGATCATCAGCGCGATCACCCCGGCCAGCGTGCCCACGAACCCATAGCCCAGCACCACCAGTGTCGAGCAGGCCAGCCCGAACAGCGCCACGTTCCACTCGCCAAAGCGCTTGGTCGCAGGCCCGGTCAGAAAGCCCTGAAAGCCTCCCGCGATCAGCCCGAAGACGGCCAGAGTGGCCCCGACCATCGCCTCGGACCAGCCGAATTTCGCTATGCCCCAGAAGGTCCAGATCGCCGGATAGACCGAAGAAGAGAAGAAGAACAGCCCCATGACCAGCACCATCGGCAAGACGCCCTTGTAGGTCGCAAAGACCCGGAACGCCCCGAAGGGATTGGCGCGCCACAACTCGAACCTGCGGCGGTTCTCGGGCGCCAGCGACTCGGGCAGGACGAACCAGCCATAGGCGAAATTCAGCAGGCTGATCCCCGCCGCCACCCAGAAGGGCACGCGCGGCCCAAGCTCTCCCAACAGCCCGCCCAGGGCCGGGCCGATCACGAAACCGACGCCAAAGGCCGCGCCCATCATGCCGAAGGCCCGGGCCCGGTCGTCGGGGCCGGTCACATCGGCGATATAGGCGCTGGCGATGATCCAGCTTGACCCGCAGATGCCCGCGATGACCCGGCCCACGAACAGCCAGGCCAGCGAAGGCGCCAGCGCCATCAGGATGAAATCCATCCCCAGCCCGAAGATCGCCAGCAACAGCAGCGGCCGCCGCCCGAAGCGGTCGGCCAGGTTGCCCATCAGCGGCGCAAAGACGAACTGCGCCAGGCTGAAGGCCGCGAACATCCAGCCCCCGATCACCGCCGCCCGGGCGATGTCGACATGACCCACATCCTCGATCAGCTTGGGCAGGACCGGCATGATCAGCCCGAACCCCACCATGTCCAGGAAGACCGTGATCAGGACAAAGGTGACCGCATGACGACTGACCGGCCGAGGCGCCTCGGTCGCAACGGCAGCGGGGACATCGGACGCCTGGCTCATGGGCCGCGACCCTATGTCTGGCCCTTGAAACTGTCAAACCGCCCCGCGCCCCGGCCAGAGCACCGCCCAGCCCTTTCATACTGGCCAAAATATCCCCGCCGGAGGCAAGCCCGGCCGTTCGGCCGCAGGCCAGAGGCGAGACAAGGAGACTGCGCCGCAGGCACCCGTCGAAACCCGCCTGCCCCCTGCAAGGACCTCCGTCCGCGCAGCGCCCCGCCTCCCCCCCGCATTGCTCGGCGTCCCGAACGCTCCCGCACCCTCCAGCCGCAGCGCGCACCCGCCCCCCTTTCATACTGGCCGAAATATCCCCGCCGGAGGCAAGCCCGGCCGTTCGGCCGCAGGCCAGAGCCAGGACGAGGAGACTGCGCCGCAGGCACCCGTCGAAACCCGCCTGCCCCCTGCAAGGACCTCCGTCCGCGCAGCGCCCTGCCTCCCCCCGCATTGCCTGGCGTCCCGAACGCTCCCGCACCCTCCAGCCGCAGCGCGCCCCCGACCCCTTTTCATACTGGCCGAAATATCCCCGCCGGAGGCAACCCGAGCCGGTTGGCCGCAGGCCAGAGGCGAGACAACAGCTTGCGCGCAGCGCTCCTTTCGAAAGCCGCCCGTCGCCCGCGCCCCCCGCACGCAAAAGCGCCTCCCCTCCCCCTCCGTGGGGAGGGGATGGGGGTGGGGGGCCTTGAGAAGCCACCGGGCTCCAGACATTAAGAATTCCCTAACGTCCGCGACCAAGTGACTGATTTCAGAGGACTATCAGCGATTGTCCACCGTGGACACTTCAGGCGATCAGGCGCCCGGCAAGCCCCGGCAGGTCCTCGAATCGGTCCAGCAGCGCCGCCGGAGCGAACCTCTCCACCCCCCGCCCCTCCGGCCCGAAGGTAACGAGGGCCACCGGCACCCCCGCCG
>JBKHWC010000095.1:0-11646 GCA_046569765.1 Alphaproteobacteria bacterium
CATCAGCAGCTGAAGGCGTATCCGACGCAGGACGTGGCGGGGCAGGTGAACAATCCGGTGTGGCATATCCACGGGGGCAAGCCGCCGGAGTCGAAGATGGTGGTCAGCTTCGGGATGCTGTTGAACCTGGCCTCGGTGGCGGCGGCGAAGGATGCGGCGGGGCTGTGGAAGTTCATCCGGCGGTATGCGCCGGAGGCCTCGCCCGAGACGCATCCCGACCTGGACGCGGCGGCGGGCTTCGCGGTGCGGTATTTCGCGGACAAGATCGCCCCCACCCGTCAGTTCCGGCTGCCCACGGACACCGAGCGGGCGGCGATGGAGGATCTGGTCGGTCGGCTGAAGGCCTGGGACGGGGGCCTGGACGACGAGGCGCTGCAGTCGATGGTCTTCGCCGTCGGAAAGGCGCACGGGTTCGAGCCGCTGCGCGACTGGTTCAAGGCGCTGTACGAGGTGCTGCTGGGCGCCTCTGACGGGCCGCGCTTCGGCGGGTTCATCGCGCTTTACGGCGTGGACGAGACGCTGGCACTGATCGAGCGCGCGCTGAAGGGCGAGCTGGTCCAGGCCTGAGGCCGGGGCGATGCACGTCGCCGCGCGCAATCTGGGGCTGACGGTCGCGGCAATTGCCGCGGCCTGGTCCTTTTCCAGTTTCGGCTATTTCCGGCTGGAGCCGGTCCTGGGCGCGGAGGTCGGGTATAACGACGCCCCGGTTGCCTTTGCGCTGTACTATGCCGGCTGGTCGGTGGCGGTGTTCCTCGTGTTCCGCGGCACCTTCCGCGACGGTGCGGACCTGACGCCAGAGCCGTTGCGGCTTGCGGCCGTGGCGGCGCTGATCGCGGCCTTCCTGGCCTTTGCCCTTCTGGTGGTGCCGCGCCTGCCGGTGTCAGAGTGGACGCGGACCAACAGCCCGGTCGAGTTCTTCTGGGCGACCTCGTGGTATGTCCTGCCGAAATCGGTGGAGATACTGTTCCAGCAATTGCTGATCGCCGCGCTGGTGCTGGCTTTGGCCAACACGGGGCTGCGCTTGTGGAAGATCTCGGCCCTGGTGGCGCTGCTGTTCGGCGGGTTCCACCTGACGCTGGCGCTGTCTTATCCCAATCCGTTCTACGTCATGCGCTACAGCGTGGCGGCGGCCCTGTTCGGGGCAATCGTTCCCTGGCTTCTGCTGCGGGTGCGGCACGGCTTTCTTGCCAGCTACACCATCCATTGGGTGTATTATGCCATCGACATCGTGGTGATCCGCTACACCTTTGCCGCGGCGGCCGAGGGCGGTTGAGCCAGGCTGACCCTGGCCCTGCCGCCCCCAGGATGCGGCCTATTGCAGGTGCGGCTGCAGGAAGCCCACGGTTTCGGCCACCATCTGGTCCAGCGTCTCGGGGCCGGTGAAGGCGTTGAAGACGTGGTCCATCTCGGCGATCCATTTCGACTCTTCGCCCTCATGCGCGGCGAGGAAGGTGTCGACGGCCGACGGCAGGACCGTGGTGTCCTGCGTGCCATGCGCCACAAACAGCGGCCCGGCGTAGGAGGCAAGCTCGGCCGGTGGGTCGAAGGTGGTGACGCCTTCGAAGAAGCCGCGTTTCAGATCGACCACCGCGCCCCAGGGCAGGGTGACGGGGATCGCGGCATCCCCGGCCTCCAGCCCCTTGGCCAGGGTCTCGGCCCCGACGATGCCGCCGAAACTTTCCTCGGGGTCGGCGACCGCAGCCCAGAGGACCAGCGCGTCGGGCTTGTCGGACCGCCCGGCGACAGCGGTGGCGACCAGGCCGCCCTGGCTCCACCCGATCACGGCGAGGCGCTGGCCGTCGACGGCGGGGTTCGCCTCAAGCCAGTCAAGCGCGGCAAGGCCGTCGGCGACCTGACCCTCGAAGGTCGTGTCGGCAAAGGCGCCGGGGCTTTCGCCCGAGCCGCGAAAATCGATGCGAAGGGAGGCGATGCCCTGTTCCGCCAGCAGCCGGGCGGTGCGGGAAAAGACGCCTTCCTCGGTATTGGCGACCGGGAGTTCGTCGCGGCTGCCGGTGAAGCCGTGGAACATCAGGACGACGGGGGCGGGGGCGCCCTCGGGCGTCTCCAGCGTGCCGACGACGGGGCCGAGGGGGGTGTCGATGGTCACGGTTTCCTCGGCGGCGAGGGCCGGGGTGGCGAGGAGGGCAACAAGGGCGAGGGTAGCGCGCATCGGGCAGGTCCTTCCGGTTCGGATCGGGCCAGAGTGGCGCGGGCGACGGGGGGCCTGTCAAGCGCCAGTTGACTTCTGCCAGCCCGGTCTAGCTGGACAGATGGAGGAACATCTGACGGGGGGGCCCATGCGCCGTGGTCTTGTTGTGTTGCTTCTTGCCGCTGCCCTTTCCCTGCCAGCGGCGGCGCAGGAGGGGCCGATCCAGCAGGTGATCCAAAGCCAGATCGACGCTTTCCTGGCCGATGATTTCGCCCGGGCGTTTACCTTTGCCAGCCCCTCGATCAAGGGGCTGTTCGGCACGCCCGAGACTTTCGGCACGATGGTCAAGCGGGGCTATCCGATGGTGCACCGCCCGGCCCAGGTCGAGATGGGCGAGCTGCGCGAAGTGGCGGGGAACCTGTGGCAGCGGGTGCGGATCGTCGATCAGGCGGGGCGGGCGCATCTTCTGGACTACATGATGGTCGAAACGCCCGAGGGTTGGCAGATCAACGCCGTCCAGCTTCTGCCCGCGCCCGACGTGGGTGTCTGAGCCCGTTGCGCGCCGGGGCCGTCCGGCGCGCGGAGGCCTGAGCGGCGGTTAAGCCTTCCTTGCTACCCCATTGCCCCATGGCGTCGCGGCCCCGGGGTTTCCCTCGGTTCCGCAGCGCCTTTGGCAGTGGCGCGCAGCGAGGCGAGGGAATTTTCAGATGAACAAGGCTATCACCGACGGGCTGGTCCTGATGCCGCCGCCGTTCTCGGCCGGCTTGACCCTGTGGTCGCGCGAGGACGGGACGCCCGGCTCGGCCTCGTATCAGGGGCAGCCGAACGCGGCGCTGGTGTCGAACGACCAGGATTTCGCGGGCTGCCTGGAGCTGCAGAAGACGGAAACCACCCAGAAGCTGCGCAGCTATGCCCAGACGCCGATCCAGCCGGGGCTGTATCTGCGGGTGACGGCGCGGGTGAAGGCGGTGTCGGGGAACCTGCCCTCGGTCCGCATCGCGGCCTGGGCGGGGGATGTGAACGGGGCGAACGTGGCGGCCCTGACGCAGGTCGGGCCGACGGTGACGCTGACAAGCTATGGCGAGGTGGTGACGGTCAGTGCCATCATCTCTCCGGCCGCGCGGACCGGGGTGGACATGGCCTGGACCACGCAGGTGGTCTATGCCCATGTCGGCCTGGACCTGACCGGGGCGAATGGCGGGGTGGTGCGCATTGACGACATCGTGGTCGAGGATGTGACCAACCTCTTCATCCGCAAGCTGATGGACTGGGTCGACGTGCGCGACTACGGCGCGCTGGGCAACGGGTCGACCAATGACGCGGCGGCCTTCCTGGCCGCCGATGCCGATGCGCAGGGGCGCGCGATCCTGGTGCCCGGTGGCGTGTTCCGGCTGAATTCGGATGTGACGATCAACAGCCGCATCCGGTTCGAGGGCACCGTCTCGATGCCCGCGAACCGGCGGCTGATCCTGACGCGGAACTTCGACCTGGACACCTATGGCCAGGCCTTCGGCTCCGAGATCGAGGGCTTTCGTCGCGCGCTGGCGGCGCTGTTCTACTTTACCGACCATGTGACGCTGGACCTCTCCGGCCGCCGGGTGGAGCTGACCGAGCCGGTGGATGTGGCGGCGATCTCGGGCCTGAGCACTTTCAACGGCCGCCGCGTGGTGCGCAACGGCCAGCTGGTCGCCATCGCCAGCCCGGCCTGGACGACCGAAGAGTTCACCTCGACCGCGACCTATTCGCCGTCGGACAACCTGACCCTGACCGGGGTGGCCAATGTCGCCAACATCCCCGTGGGATCGCTGGTCGTCGGCACCGGCGTCGGCCGCGAGGTCTATGTCCGGGCCAGGAACGTCGCGGCGGGGACGATCACCCTCAGCCAGCCGCTGTGGGGCGCGACGGGGACGCGGCCCTATACCTTCCGCCGCTTCAAGTACATGCTGGACTTCTCGGGCTTCGACCTTCTGTCACGGTTCGAGCTGGAGGATATCGAGTTCAACTGCCTGGGCCTTTGCTCGGGCGTGATCATGGCGACCTCGGGCTCGACCAAGCGGTTCCTGTCCTGCACCTTCAACCGGCCGCTGGACCGGGGGATCACCTCTCCGGGGCTGGGCTGCCAGGGCATGTTCGTCGACATGTGCCAGTTCCTGTCGAACGAAAGCGCGCTGCCGGCGCAGGATCGCACCTCGATCGCGCTGAACGTGAACGCCAACGACGTGAAGCTGCGCAACAACCGGGTGGTGCGCTTCGCGCATTTCGCCATCGTCAACGGCACCGGACACCTGATCCACGCAAACCACTTCTTCCAGGGCGACGACGAGTCCGCAGGCATCCGCCGCGCAGGGCTGGTCTTCACGCAGACCAACGTCTCGACCGTGGTCACCGGCAACTATATCGACAACTGCTTCATCGAATGGGGCAACGAACATGACTCGGCGCCCGAATGGAACGGCGAGTTCTCGTTCGGCGGGCTGAACATCGTGGGCAACGTGTTCATCGCGTCGTCCACGACCTCGGCCTTCCGCTGGGTGGTGGTCAAGCCCTATGGCGCGGGGCATTACCTGAACGGCTTCTCGCTGGTGTCGAACAGCTTCCGTGTGTTCAACGCCACCATCGACCGGGTCGAGATGGTGGACACGAGCCTTGCCAGCCTGGACATGGCGCAGGCGCGGAATGTGCGGGTCGAGGGGAACAGCTTCAACAACGTCGGCCAGGGGATCATGAACCCGCTGATCGTGACCCATACCCAGAACACCCCTGCCGATACCTGGACGGTCGGGTCTGACGGGTTCGTGCCCTTTGGCGGGCGGATCCGCATGGTGGAATCGGTGCAGGCCGAGGGCGCGATCCTGAACGGGTCGAACGCGGCACGCTATGCCTTCCCCAACGCGACGCCGGGGGTGGGCGTGCAGGGCAACCAGGCGCAGTTGCGCTGGGGCGAGGCGGTGCGGGGCACGGCCATCGTGCGGATGCGCATGGACCTGCCGTCGTAACCGGGCGCCGGAACTTTCGAAAATTCCGGTTCGGAGCCTTCAAAGGCTCCGGCCCGATTTCCTTGAAGAAATCGGGAACGGGCGGTCCCTGGGGGCCGCCCGTGTCACTTACAGGTCCTGCGGCGACAGGTGGAAGGCCCGGGCGAAACCGCCGTTCAGCAGTGCCGACTGCGGGGTCAGTCGGACGAAGGCGAAGTCGGGCAGGTCGATGTAGACCTGCGCTTTCGGGTTCCGCTCCAGCCAGCGGGCGCGGATCGCGGATCGGGCCGGGTCGTCAGGGGCGACAAAGGTCGCCCGGGCGCGGATCATCAAGCGCGGATGGGTCAGGGGATCGCCCTTGTCGCCCACCTCGCCCAGCATCAGCGCGCAATCGGGGTTTTCGCGCAGGGCCCGGAAATGCGGCGCAAGGGCCGAGACGAGCGTCAGCATCCCCTCGTCCCGGTCGCGGGCAAAGGCGATGCGGCTGATCCCCGGCGTCCCGGTCGCGGGATCGGTCCAGGCCAGGGCGGCATGACCCAGGGCCAGCAGCCCTTGCGCCAGGGCGCGAGCCTCGGCATCGGCGGGACGGACGGGATCGGGCATCATCGCTCCTTGACACTGGCGCGGCAGAGGCATTGTCTGGCGACATTCCTTGCGCGATGCCAGCGATTTCTGGCGCTTCCTTGTCCTGGAAGACGACCCATGTCCGCAACCGTCAAGGGCCACGGCGGCCCGACCGAATACCTGCCGAAGCTCCTGACCGTCTGGCGCGAGGGCTATGGCCTTGCCGACCTGCGCGCCGATGCGCTGGCGGGACTGACCGTCGCGATCGTGGCGCTGCCCCTGTCGATGGCCATCGCCATCGCCAGCGGGGTGGGGCCCGAACGGGGGCTGTTCACCGCCATCGTCGGCGGGTTCCTCGTCAGTCTCCTCGGCGGGTCGCGCTATCAGATCGGGGGGCCGGCGGGGGCCTTCATCGTGCTGGTCGCGGCCTGCGTCATGGCGATCGGGGTCGAGGGGCTGATCCTGGCCACGATCCTGTCGGGCGTCATCCTGATCGGGGCGGGGCTTTTGCGGCTGGGGACCTATATCCGCTATATCCCCTATCCGGTCACGGTGGGCTTCACCGCCGGGATCGCGGTCATCATCTTCGCCAGCCAGCTGCGCGAGATGTTCGGCCTGACCCTGCCGGGCGCCGAGCCGGGCGAGATCCTCGAGAAGGTCGTTGCCCTGTGGGACGCGCGGGGGACGGTGACCTGGGGGGCGGTCGCGGTGGCGGCGCTGACGGCGGCGGTGATCCTGGGCCTGCGGCACCTGCGCCCGCATTGGCCGGGGATGCTGATCGCGGTGGTCGTCGCCTCGGCCGTGGTGGCGGCGCTGGGCCTGCCGGTGGCGACGATCGGCACCCGCTTCGGGGCGCTGCCGCAGATGCTGCCGGTGCCGACGCTGCCCGACCTGTCGCAATGGCAGGCGGCCTTGCCCTGGGCCTTCAGCTTCGCGCTGCTGGGGGCGATTGAATCGCTTCTGTCCGCCGTGGTCGCGGACGGGATGAGCGGCTCTCGGCATCGATCGAACGCAGAGCTTCTGGCGCAGGGGGTGGCGAATATCGGCTCGGGCCTGTTCGGCGGGTTCTGCGTCACCGGGACCATTGCGCGGACCGCGACCAATGTGCGGGCGGGCAGCCGGGGGCCGGTGTCGGGCATGCTGCATGCGCTGTTCCTGCTGGTCTTCCTGCTGATCGCCGCGCCGCTGGCGGCCTATATCCCGCTGGCCGCGCTGGCGGGCGTCCTGGCCGTCGTCGCCTGGGGCATGGCCGAACGGCATGAGTTCGCCAGCCTCCTCCGGTCGTCCTGGGGGGATGCGCTGATCGTGACGACGACCTTCCTTCTGGTCGTGTTCCGCGACCTGACCGAGGGGATCGTGATCGGCTTCGCGCTGGCGGGTCTGGTGTTCATCAAGCGCATGTCCGAGACGACCGAGATGCAGGACCGCCCCGACGTCCAGCGCGCGGACCGGGTGGTGATGCACCTGCAGGGCCCGTATTTCTTCGGTGCGGCCGCGCAGCTTGGCCATGTGCTGGAGCGCATCGCCGAGACGCCGCGCGCGGTGGTGCTGGAGATGAGCCAGGTGCCGCTGATCGACAGTTCGGGCGCGCGGGGGGTGTTGCAGCTGGCCGCGCGGGCGCAGCGACAGGGCGGACAGCTTTACCTTGTGGGCCTGCGCCCCTCGCTGCGGCGGGCGCTTGAAACTCAGGGCGCGCGGGAGCCGCAGGTGCATTTCCTGCCCGATCTGGCCGCCGTCGACGCGCTACTGGACCGGGACGAATCGGCACCCGCCCCGGTTGAAGCCGCCGTCTGACCCCTTGACCGCACAGCGTCGCGTCCATCACGCTGGCGTGAACCGCAGGCGGTTGATATTCAACGCATTCCGCAGCCCGCTTTTCACGAATTTGCAGAATTCACGCCATTTCGGTCAATGAATTTACAGAATAAGTTATGAAAATTAGGGGGTTACGCAGCCTTTAACAAAGTGGTAACTTTGTTACGGGAGAGAGCGTTCCGCGTGCCGGAGCGACAGCTTCGCGGGGCCCTTGGCCGGGTCGCCCGCGAAAAGGAGGCGAGCCATGACCGACCAATCACCCCTGAAATCCATCTATCCGGCGTCCGACGATTTCGTCGCCAAGGCCCATGTCGATGCGGCCGCGTATGAGTCGCGCTATGCCGCCTCGGTCAAGGACCCGGAGGGCTTCTGGGGGCAAGAAGCGCAGCGCCTTGACTGGATCAAGCCGTTTACCCGGGTCAAGAACACCTCTTTCGCGCCGGGCAACATCTCGATCAAATGGTTCGAGGACGGGCATCTGAACGTCAGCGCCAACTGCATCGACCGCCACATGCTGACCCGCGCCAACCAGACCGCGATCATCTGGGAGCCCGATGATCCGAAGGAACCGGCGCAGCACATCACCTATGCGCAACTGCTGGAGCAGACCTGCCGCCTGGCCAACGTGCTGAAGGCGCATGGCGTGACCAAGGGCGACCGCGTCGTCCTGTACATGCCGATGATCCCGGAAGCGGCCTATGCCATGCTGGCCTGCACCCGGATCGGGGCGATCCATTCGGTCGTCTTCGGCGGCTTCTCGCCCGACGCGCTGGCCAACCGCGTGAACGACTGCGAGGCCAAAGTCGTCATCACCGCCGACTGGGCCCCGCGCGGCGGCAAGAAGACGGGCCTCAAGGACAACACCGACAAGGCGATGCTGCATTGCTCGGACAAGGTGAAGGTGCTGGTGGTCAAGCGCACCGGCGACTGGATCTCCTGGGTGGACGGCCGCGACTTCGACCTGACCGCCGAGATGGCGGCGGCCAAGCCCTACTGCCCCTATGTCGAGGTCGGCGCCGAAGACCCGATGTTCATCCTGTATACCAGCGGCAGCACCGGCAAGCCGAAGGGCGTGGTCCACACGACGGGCGGCTATCTGGTCTATGCCAGCCTGACCCATCAGGTGACCTTCGACTACCATGACGGGGACGTCTTCTGGTGCACGGCGGACGTGGGCTGGGTCACCGGGCACAGCTACATCGTCTATGGCCCGCTGGCCAACGGCGCGACGACCGTGATGTTCGAGGGCGTGCCGACCTATCCCGACGCCGGCCGCTTCTGGGAAGTCTGCGCCAAGCACAAGGTCAACCAGTTCTACACCGCGCCGACCGCGATCCGCAGCCTGATGGGCCTTGGCCCGGAGTGGGTGGAAAAGCACGACCTGTCCTCGCTGAAGCTGCTGGGGTCCGTGGGCGAGCCGATCAACCCCGAAGCCTGGGCCTGGTACAACACCCATGTCGGCAAGGGGAAATGCCCGATCGTCGACACCTTCTGGCAGACGGAAACCGGCGGCCACATCATCACCCCGATCCCCGGCGCGATCCCGCAGAAACCCGGCAGCGCGACGAAGCCCTTCTTCGGCGTCAAGCCCGAGGTGCTGGACCCCGCCACCGGCAAGGTCCAGACCGAGACCGCGACCGAGGGCGTGCTGTGCATCACCGACAGCTGGCCGGGCCAGATGCGCACGCTCTGGGGCGACCACGCCCGGTTTGAAGAGGCCTATTTCAGCCAGTACAAGGGCTATTACTTCACCGGCGACGGCTGCCGCCGCGATGCCGACGGCTATTACTGGATCACCGGGCGCGTGGATGACGTCATCAACGTCTCGGGCCACCGGATGGGCACGGCCGAGGTCGAAAGCGCCCTGGTCGCGCATGAGGCCGTGGCCGAGGCCGCCGTGGTGGGCTATCCGCACGACATCAAGGGCCAGGGCATCTATGCCTATGTCACCTTGATGAAGGGGGTCGAGCCCTCGGACGCGCTGCGCAAGCAGCTGGAAGCCTGGGTTCGTCAGGAAATCGGCCCGATCGCGAAGCCCGACCTGATCCAGTGGGCGCCGGGCCTGCCCAAGACCCGGTCCGGCAAGATCATGCGCCGCATCCTGCGCAAGATCGCCGAGAACGACTTTGGCAGCCTTGGCGACACCTCGACCCTGGCCGATCCGGCGGTGGTCGATGACCTGATCGCCAACCGGATGAACAAGGGCTGATCCGGTGGCTCCTGTTCTGATCCTGCTAGGCCCGCCCGGCGCGGGCAAGGGCACCCAGGCGCGGATGCTGGAAGAGGACTTCGGTCTGGTCCAGCTGTCCACGGGCGACCTGCTGCGTGCGGCCGTCGCGGCCGGGACCGAGGCCGGCAAGAAGGCCAAGGCGGTGATGGAGGCCGGGCAACTGGTGTCCGACGACATCGTGCTGGCGATCCTGAAGGACCGGATGGCGCAGCCTGATGTGGCGCAGGGCATCATCCTGGACGGCTTCCCCCGTACCGCAGTGCAGGCCGCCGCGCTGGACCAGCTTCTGGCCGAGACCGGCCAGAAGGTGACCGCGGCCGTCAGCCTGGAAGTCGATGACGAGGCGATGGTCGCCCGCGTCTCGGGCCGCTACACCTGCGCCACCTGTGGCGAAGGCTATCATGACGAGTTCAAGCAGCCCGCCACGGCGGGAGTTTGCGACAAGTGTGGCGGCACGGCATTCAAGCGCCGGGCCGACGACACTGCCGAGACGGTGCGCGAAAGGCTGACCGCCTATCACGCCCAGACGGCACCGCTGATCGCGTATTACGAGTCAAGGTCCGTTCTGGAACGCGTGCCGGCGATGGGCTCCATCTCCGGCATCCGTGCCATGCTGGCCGAGATCGTGGGGCGCGTCTCAGCCTGACGGGAGGGGTCGTTCCCCCGGAACCTCCGGGGGGGCGTAATACAAAACAAGGGAGAAGTACTCATGGCAGACAAATCCTCTGCCAATGCCTATTGGGCAGCGAACATCAAGGTGATCGTCATTTCTCTGATCATCTGGTTCGCCTGCTCCTTCGGGCTTGGCATCCTGCTGCGGCCTGCGCTTAAGGGCGTCATGGTCGGCGGCGCCGATCTGGGCTTCTGGTTCGCGCAGAACGGGTCGATCTACGTCTTCATCGTCCTGATCTTCGTCTACGCGAAGATGATGGGCAAAATCGACCGCGACCACGGCGTCGAAGAGTAAGGGGACAGGGACAGATGGATCAGTTTACCCTTAACCTGATCGTGGTTGGCATCACCTTTGCCATCTACATCGGGATCGCGATCTGGGCCCGGGCGGGCTCGACCGCGGAATTCTACGCCGCGGGCCAGGGCGTTCCCCCGGTCATGAACGGCATGGCGACGGGCGCGGACTGGATGTCGGCGGCCTCGTTCATTTCGATGGCGGGCATCATCGCGCTGGCCCCGGCTGGCGGCTATGAGCAGTCGGCCTTCCTGATGGGCTGGACCGGCGGCTATGTGCTGCTGGCCCTGCTGCTGGCGCCCTATCTGCGCAAGTTCGGCAAGTTCACCGTGCCGGAGTTCATCGGCGACCGCTTCTATTCGGGCGGTGCCCGCCTTCTGGCGGTCGTCTGCCTGATCATCATCTCGGTCACCTACGTGATCGGCCAGATGCGGGGCGTCGGCGTGACCTTCTCGCGCTTCCTGGAAGTCTCGACCGACACCGGCCTTTATATCGGTGGCGCGCTGGTGTTCATCTACGCCGTGCTTGGCGGGATGAAGGGCATCACCTACACCCAGGTCGCGCAGTATGTCGTGCTGATCATCGCCTACACGGTTCCGGCGATCTTCATCTCGCTGCAGCTGACCGGCAATGCGCTGCCGCAGCTGGGCCTGATCGGAGGCTATGCACCGGGTGGCGGCGAAGTGTCGATGCTGGCGAAGCTGGACAGCGTGGTGACCGAGCTGGGCTTCAAGGCCTATACCTCGGACTCGGCGAACATGTTCAACATGTTCCTCTTCACCATGTCGCTGATGATCGGGACCGCGGGTCTGCCGCACGTCATCATCCGCTTCTTCACCGTGCCCAAGGTGGCCGATGCCCGGTCTTCGGCCGGCTGGTCGCTGGTGTTCATCGCGCTTCTCTACACCGTCGCTCCGGCGGTTGGCTCGATGGCCCGTCCGAACCT
>JBKHWC010000096.1:0-11552 GCA_046569765.1 Alphaproteobacteria bacterium
GCCTGCATTTCCTGGGCCTCTTCCGCATCGGCTTCCTTGACCGCGAGATGCGGCTGGACGCGGGCGACCGGGGCGGCAGCGCGGTCGGGGCCTATGTGCTGGGGCTGGCCTTCGCCTTCGGCTGGACCCCCTGCATCGGCCCGCAACTGGGTGCGATCCTGTCGCTTGCCGCGCAGGAGGGTAGCACCGGGCGCGGCACGCTGCTGCTGGGCGTCTATGCCTTGGGGCTGGGTCTGCCGTTCCTGCTGGCCGCGATCTTCATCGAGCGGTCGATGACGGTGATGGCGCGGCTGAAGCGGCACATGAAGCTGATCGAGCGGCTGATGGGCGGCCTTCTGATCGTCGTGGGTCTTGCGCTGGTCACCGGGGCCTTCACCGATTTCAGCTATTGGATGCTGGAGACCTATGAGGTCCTTGGACTGCCCCTGCCGGGCTGAGGCTTCCATCCCGATCATCCTTGGGTAAGGTGGCCCGGTCAGGGGGCGGGATGGTCATTCAGGTGAACAGCGGGGCGGGGCAGGGCGTCTTTCGGCGCAAGGTCCTGTACATCCCCGGATACGATCCCTTCCCGCCGCGCCGCTACCGCGAGCTTTACCGCAAGGAGGGCGCCGAGCAGGCCGCGATCTCGGGTTATCAGTTGGCCATCGAGGGGCGGCCGGGATCCGGTCATGCCTGGCGAGTCCGGTCGGACATGGGCCAGGTGGCTGAGGCGGAGGTCGAGGTTCTGGTCTGGTCCGATCTGGTGCGGCAGTCGATGGGGCAGGGGATCGCGGGGACCTATCTTCTGCTGGCGCGGACGGCCTGGATCTATCTGCACTCGGGGGCGTTGCGGCGGCTGGTGCGGCTGCGCAAGGGGCCGATGATCGCGGCGCTGTATCCGGCGGTGCTGCTGGTGTTGCAGGCGCTGGTGGCCCTGGCGCTGGCGGGGCTGGTGTGGTGGCTGGTGCCCTGGCCCTGGGTGGATTGGGCGCTGGCCGCGGGGACGGTCTGGACGGTGCTGGCGGGGTTCCGGCGGCTGGATCGGCGGGTCTATGCCTATTACCTGATGCATGACTATGCCTTTACCGCGCTGGAGTGCGGGGCCTATCCGGCGGCGCTGGAGGCGCGGCTGGCCGAGTTTCGCGGCCGGGTTCGGGAGGCCTTGGCCTCGGGTGTGGACGAGGTGCTGGTGGTCGGCCATTCCTCGGGCGCGCATCTGGCGGTGTCGGTGCTGGCGGACCTGCTGCGCGAGGGGGTGCCGGAACGCCCGGCGCTGGGGTTCCTGAGCCTGGGGCAGGTGGTGCCGATGGTGTCCTTCCTGCCGCGGGCGGGGCGGCTGCGGGGCGACCTGCGCTATCTGTCGGCGCGCGAGGAGCTGACCTGGGTCGATGTCAGCGCGCCGGGGGATGGCTGCACCTTTGCGCTGTGCGATCCGGTGGCGGTCAGCGGGGTGGCACCCGAGGGGCAGAGGTGGCCGCTGGTCATCTCGGCCGCCTTCAGCCAGACGCTGAGCCCCGAGCGCTGGGAGGCCCTGCGGCGGCGCTTCTTCCGGCTGCATTTCCAGTATCTCTGCGCCTTCGACAACTTGAGCGGGGGGCCAGGGGATTACGACTATTTCCGCATCACGGCCGGGCCGGTGACGCTGGCCGAACGGTTCCGGGGGCGCAAGCCCTCGGCCAGCCGGATCACCGGGGCGGCGAGTCCCCACAGGGATGTGGCATGACCCCGCCAAAGCCGGAACCGCGGGCGGACAAGGTCTCGCTCTGGGGGCATCTCAGGGCGTTTCGGCGCGATATCCTGTCGGCGCAGCCCGCGCGGCTGTATCGGGCCTGGATGGCCGAGTTCCGCACGCCCTTCTTCCGCAGCTTTCTGTGCAACGATCCGGCGCTGGTGCGCCGCGTGCTGGACGAGCGTCCCCAGGATTTCCCGAAGTCGGACCGGGTGACGGAAGGGCTGCGCCCCCTGCTGGGCCGGTCGGTCTTTGTCACGAACGGCGAGGACTGGCTGCGGCAGCGGCGGATCATCGATCCGGCCTTCGAGGGCGGGCGGCTGAAGGAGAGTTTCCCGGCGATCTGGGCGGCCTCGCAGGCGGCAGTCGCGCGGATGGCCGTGGGCGAGGTCGAGGTGGAACTGGCGGCCAGCCATGCGGCGGCGGATGTGATCTTTCGCACGCTGTTCTCGATCCCGATCGAGGACCGGGTGGCGCAGGCGGTGTTTCACAAGTTCCGCGCCTATCAACGCAGCGCGCCGATCCTGAACCTTGGGGCCTTCCTGCCCCTGCCGCGCTGGATGCCCCGGCTGCACCGGCGCGCGACCCTGCGGGCAGCGCGCGGGATCCGGGGGCTGATCCAGGGTCTGACGGCCGAGCGTGCGGCGGCGATTGCCGAAGGCCGGGCGCCGCAGGACCTGGCGACGAAGATCATGACGACGCCCGACCCGGTCACCGGCACTCCCTTCGGGACGGCGGAAATGGTGGACCAGGTGGCGATCTTCTTCCTGGCCGGGCATGAGACCAGCGCCTCGGCCCTGGCCTGGGCGCTGTATCTGCTGGCCACGCATCCCGAGGCGCAACAGCGGGTGGCGGCGGAGGCCGAAGGGTTGCGGCCGGAGTTCGGGGTGGTGGGGTCCTTGCGCTTTACCCGCGACGTCTTCCGCGAGGCGCTGCGGCTTTATCCGCCGGTGCCGATGATGGTGCGCGAGACGGCGCGGCCAGAGGAGTTCCGCGGGCGGAGGGTGAAGCCCGGTGCGCAGGTGGTGATCAGCCCGTGGCATCTGCACCGGCATGAGCGGATCTGGGAGCGGCCGGACGAGTTCGACCCCGACCGCTGGACGGGCGAGGCGCGCGAGGCGGCGCGGGAGGGGTATCTGCCGTTCTCACGCGGGGCGCGGGTCTGTCCGGGGGCGGGGTTCGCGATGCTGGAGGGCACGCTGATGCTGGCGCATCTGGTGCGGGCCTTCCGCTTTCAGGCGGTGGCCGACCGGGTGCCGGTGCCGGTGGCGCATCTGACGGTCCGGGCACGGGACGGGATCTGGCTGAGGGTGAGCCATCGGTAGGTTGAGCGATATCACCCAACCCACGCACGCGCCTGGCTTGATGGTCCCTCGCTTCCGGGTGGCCGGGGATGCCGCTGGCGGGAGTATTTCGGCCAGGAGGAAGCAGGGGCGCCAAGGCTTGGCGCAGCGGAAGGGGCGCGGGTGTAGGGTGGGAGATGCGCCCACCCTGCCGATGTCAGAGAAGCTCGACCCGGTAGCTTTCGATCACGGTATTGGCGAGCAGCTTTTCGCACATCCCCTTGACCTCGGCTTCGGCCTTGGCGGCATCGGTTTCGGTCAGGTCAAGCTCGATCACCTTGCCCTGCCGCACGCCCTGCACGCCCTGGAACCCCAGCGAGCCGAGTGCATGGCGCACTGCCTCGCCCTGCGGGTCAAGGACGCCGGTCTTCAGCATCACGGTCACACGGGCTTTCATCGGGGCCTCCAGCGGATGGTTCGGCCCGTCCTTAGCGAAGCGCCGGGGGGCGGGCAAGGGCGGGTGGGTCAGTTGATCAGCGTGGGCTTCGTCGTATGGGTCACATTCGACGGGAGCACCCCGAGCCTGCGGGCAAGTTCGGTATAGACATCCGCCAGCGGCAGCGGCTCGGGGGCCGAGCCGTCGGGCCGTTCGGGCAGGCGCATGTCCCACAGGCGGCAGCTGTCGGGGCTGATCTCGTCCGCGACGATCAGGCGCATGAAGTCGCCCTCCCAGACCCGGCCGACCTCGATCTTGAAGTCGGCAAGCCGGATGCCGACGCCCATCATCACGCCCGAGAGGAAATCGTTGACCCGCAAGGCCAGCGCCACGATGTCGTCCAGGTCCTGCTGGTTGGCCCAGCCGAAGGCGACGATATGCTCCTCGGCCACGAGGGGCGAGTTCAGGCGTTCGTCCTTGTAGTAGTATTCCACGATCGGACGGGGCAGTTGCGTGCCTTCTGGTATTCCCAGGCGCGCGGTCATCGGCCCGGCCGAGAAGTTGCGCACGACGACTTCCAGCGGGATGATCTCGGCCATGCGGACCAGCTGTTCGCGCATGTTCAGCCGCCGGATGAAATGGGTGGGCACGCCGATCTGGTTGAGGCCGGCCATGAAGAATTCCGACAGGCGGTTGTTCAGCACGCCCTTGCCTTCCAGCGTGGCCGGGGCCGCGACGGTGGGGGCGCTGTCGTCCTTGAAATACTGGATCAGCGTGCCGGGTTCCGGGCCTTCGTAAAGGATCTTCGCCTTGCCTTCGTAGACCTTCTTGCGCCGTGCCATGCCTTCTCCGCCAACGGGTCCCCGCCTGGGGCCGTTGGTCCCAGGGGTGTTCCCATGGGCTATAGTCCAAGGGTCGCATAGTCGCAAGGCGCGAGGGGGCTTGCGGCATGTCCGGGGGAGGGGCATATGGGAGGAAACGCCAACTTTGGGGGCCCCCATGACCACCTTCGACGACCGCGAGAATGCCTTCGAGGCCAAGTTTGCCCATGACAGCGAGATGCAGTTCAAGGCCGAGGCGCGGCGGAACAAGCTGCTGGGCCTCTGGGCGGCCGAACTGATGGGCAAGTCGGACGATGCGGCTGCGGCCTATGCGCTGGAAGTGGTCAGCGCCGACTTCGAGGAAGCAGGCGACGAGGATGTGGTGCGCAAGGTCGTGGCCGACCTGGCTGGCAAGGCCAGCGCCGAGGTCGTGCGCGCCAAGATGAAGGAACTGATGCCGGTCGCCAAGGCACAGCTTCTGAGCGAGATCTGATCCGTCCTTGGCCCAAGGACCGACTGTCTGACGCGTCCCGGGCCCTGCGCTGGAAGGGGCCGGGCCGTGTTTTCGTTTCAGCGGGTCCTCTGCTGCGACCGTGACCCTGGCGAAGTTGAGCCTGGTCGCAAGACGTGATGCCGAATATGAAATTGCGCTGGCTTCGGGGCCGTGGCAAGGGGAGGGAACCTTAGCCAACTGAAAGGCCCGACCCGATGACCGATGCGCTTTCCCGGATGCTTGCCGACCGCGACTGGCTGATGGCCGACGGGGCGACGGGGACCAACCTGTTCAACATGGGCCTGTCCTCGGGCGAGCCGCCGGAACTGTGGAACGTCGACAAGCCGGACAATATCCGCAAGCTCTACAAGGGGGCGGTGGATGCCGGGTCGGACCTGTTCCTGACCAATACTTTCGGTGGCAACGCGGCGCGGCTGAAGCTGCACAATGCGCAAGGCCGGGTGCGCGAGCTGAACCGGATCGGCGCGGAACTGGGGCGCGAGATCGCCGACAAGGCGGGGCGGCCGGTCATCGTCGCGGGTTCGGTCGGGCCGACGGGCGAGATCTTCGAGCCGATGGGCACGCTGACCCATGCGATGGCGGTCGAGATCTTCCACGAACAGGCCGAGGGGCTGAAGGAGGGCGGCGTCGACGTCCTGTGGGTCGAGACGATCAGCGCGCCCGAGGAATACCGGGCGGCAGCCGAAGCGGCGGCGCGGGCGGGGATGCCCTGGTGCGGCACGATGAGCTTTGACACCGCGGGGCGGACGATGATGGGTGTCACCTCGGCCGCCATGGCCGAGATGGTGGAAAAGCTGCCGAACCCGCCGATCGCCTTCGGGGCGAATTGCGGGGTGGGCGCAAGCGACCTGATGCGGACGGTGCTGGGCTTTGCCGCCACCGGCACGACGCGGCCGATCATCGCCAAGGGCAATGCCGGGATCCCGAAATATCACGACGGGCATATCCATTACGACGGCACGCCGGAACTGATGGCGGAATATGCGGTGCTGGCGCGGGATGCCGGAGCGCGGATCATCGGCGGCTGCTGCGGCACCATGCCGGAACATCTGCGGGCGATGCGCCAGGCGCTGGAGAGCCGGCCCAAGGGCCCGCGCCCGACGCTGGAGGATATCTCGGCCAAGCTGGGCGGGTTCTCCTCGGCCTCGGACGGGACGGGCGAGGGGGCGGGCGAGCCCCGGCGCGAGCGGCGCGGTCGGCGGGGCTGATGGGCGGCGCCGTCCTCTGGCAAAGGGTGGAGGGCGCGCTGGTCCTGTGCGCGGCGGTGGCGCTGTTGGCGCAGCCCTGGCAACCGCTGGCCTGGTGGGTGCTGGTCCTGGCCTTCTTCGCGCCGGACCTGTCCTTTGCCGCTTATCTTGCGGGGCCCCGGGTCGGGGCCTTCGGCTACAACCTGGTTCACGTCTACGGCTTCGGCGCGGGCGTCCTGGCGCTGGGCGCGGCCCTGGACCAGCCCTGGATCACGGCGCTGGGTTTCCTGTGGCTGGGTCATTCCGGCTTTGACCGGATGCTTGGCTACGGTCTGAAGCTGCCCGAAGGGTTCGGCCACACGCATCTGGGACGGATCGGGCGCGACGGTGGAACGCGGGGCCAAAATCCTTGAGCAAGGATTTTGACAAATTTCTTGCTTAAGAAATTTGGGTCCCGGATGCGTCCCCTCAGAACAGCGACAACTGGTCGCCCGGCCGCGGCGGCGGGGTGAAAAGGTCGGTGCGCAGCGGCGGCAGCCCCTCGACCAGACCGAGTCGCTTGCGCGCAAGATCGGCCCTGCGGTGGATGAGTTCGGCCCAGAGACCCTGACCGCGCATCCTTTTGCCGAATTCCGGGTCATAATCGCGCCCGCCGTGCAAATCGCGCACCCGACCCATGACGCGGGCGGCGCGGTCGGGGAGGGTCGCCGTCAGCCAGTCGCGGAAAAGGCCCGCGACCTCTAGCGGCAGGCGGAGGGGGATGGCGTTCGCGTGCCGTGCGCCGCGGTCGCGGGCGGCCTCCATCACCGCTTCCAACTCATGGTCGGTCAGCGCCGGGATCAGGGGCGAGACCTGGACGCGGACCGGGATGCCCGCAGAGGCGAGGGCCTGGATCATCTGCAGGCGGCGGGCAGGGGCGGGGGCGCGCGGCTCCATCCGCCGGGCGAGATCGGGGTCGAGCGTTGTGACGCTGATCGAGACCGCCGCCAGCCCCTGCGCGGCAAGTGGGGCGATGAGGTCGATGTCACGTTCGACCAGTGTCCCGCGCGTGGTGATCCAGACCGGATGGCGGAAGGCCGAGAGGACCTGAAGGATTTCGCGCATCAACCGGTGCTCGCGTTCGATCGGCTGATAGGGGTCGGTGTTGGTGCCGATGGCCACCGGCGCGACCTTGTAGGCGGGGCGGCGCAACTCGGCCTCCAGCACTTGGGCGATGCCGGGGCGGGCGATGAGGCGGGTTTCGAAGTCAAGCCCGGGGGAGAGGTTCAGCCAGGCATGGCTTGGCCGGGCGTAGCAGTAGATGCAGCCGTGTTCGCAGCCCCGGTAGGGATTGATCGAACGGTCGAAGGGCACATCGGGCGAGCGGTTGAAGGTCAGGGCCGAGCGGGGCCGTTCCAGCCGCACCTCGGTCGCGAGAAGGCGGTCCTCCTCTTCGATCTGCCAGCCGTCATCGAAGGCTTCGCGCGTGCTGCCTTCATACCGGCCGGAACGGTTGCTGCCGGCCCCCCGCGCCCGCAGGCGCCGGCCGGGAAGGAGGCTGGGATCGGTCATGCGGTCAGGCTAGAACAATACAGGAACAAATGCCAGAACTTTCCCGCGCGCGACGGCTTTCTGTCGGCTTTCATCCGGTGTATGTCGTTTGGCGAATAGTGAGCGGCCGGGATTGCGGCCATTCACGAGGCAAGACCCTTCCTTGGAGCGCCCGCCATGGCCGACGATGAGATCATTCTCTCCGAACTTTCGGATGACGAACTTGTGCTGCAGATGCACGACGACCTTTATGACGGTCTCAAGGAAGAGATCGAAGAGGGCGTCAATATCCTGATCGCACGCGGTTGGGCGCCCTACGACGTCCTGACCAAGGCGCTGGTGGCGGGCATGACCATCGTCGGTGCCGACTTCCGCGACGGGATCCTGTTCGTGCCCGAGGTTCTGCTGGCTGCCAACGCCATGAAGGCCGGGATGGCGATCCTGAAGCCACTTCTGGCCGAAACCGGCGCACCGCGGATGGGCAAGATGGTGATCGGCACCGTGAAGGGCGACATCCACGACATCGGCAAGAACCTTGTCGCGATGATGATGGAAGGCGCGGGCTTCGAGGTCGTGGACCTGGGCATCAACAACGCCGTGGAAAAGTATCTGGAAGCGCTGGAAAAGGAACAGCCCGACATCCTGGGCATGTCCGCGCTGCTGACCACGACCATGCCCTACATGAAGGTCGTCATCGACACGATGAAGGAAAAGGGCCTGCGCGAGGATTACATCGTGCTGGTGGGCGGCGCGCCGCTGAACGAGGAATTCGGCAAGGCCATCGGCGCCGACGCCTACTGCCGCGATGCGGCGGTGGCCGTCGAGACGGCGAAGCAGTTCGTCGCCCGCAAGCACAACCAGCTGTCGGCCTGATGCACAGGCCTGTGATCCGGCCGGGGGTTGCCCTGCGCCGGATCCGGGCGCAGATTGGTGTCAGGGGGACATGCCATGCCACTGACGCATTTCCTGGGATTGATTGCTCTGGTCGTGATTGCCGCGGGGCTGACGCTCTGGCTGGCCTTCTACACCGGGGTTCCCATGGTGGCGCTGATGTTCGCCGCCCTTGCTGCCAGCGTGATCCTGACCTGGACCCGTGTCAGCCGCTGACCCTGTCGCTGCCGGGGGCCCGATGGATGATGTGACGCTTTCCGAGACCGGCCTGCCGCCTGCCCAGTGCGGTCGTATCCTGCTCATCGCCTGCGGGGCACTGGCGCATGAGGTCCTGGCGCTGAAGGCCGCCAATGGCTGGGACCATATCGACCTGCAATGCCTGCCCGCGAAGCTGCACCTCTGGCCGGAGAAGATCACTCCCGCGGTCGAGGCGGCCGTGGCCGAGGCGCGGGGGCGCTATGACTCGGTTTTCGTCGTCTATGCCGATTGCGGGACCGGCGGACAGCTCAAGGCGGCCTGTGACCGGCTGGGGGTCGAGATGGTGGAAGGGCCGCATTGCTATGCCTTCTTCGAGGGCAACGCCGCCTTCGCGAAGCGGGCGGAGGATGAGTTCGACGCCTTCTACCTGACCGATTTCCTGGTCCGGCAGTTCGACGCCTTCGTCTGGAAGCCGATGGGCCTGGACCGCCACCCGCAGTTGCGGGACATGTATTTCGGCAATTATCGCAAGCTGGTCTACCAGGCGCAGGTCGAGGACCCGGCGCTGGACGCCAAGGCCGCCGACTGCGCCGCGCGGCTGGGGCTGGCCTATGAGCGGCGCTTTACCGGCTATGGCGACCTGGCGGTTACCTTGGCCCGCGTGGCGGGTTAGCCCGCGAAATCCGTGATGACCGCGACGCCAGGGGCGGTGGGGCCGTCGAAGGCCATCAATTCTTCGGTGGTCTGAGAGAGCGCGACGGTTCGGGCAACGATGGGCGTCACGTCGATCCGGCCGGTCTCGATCAGGGAGAGCAGCGTCGGGTAGCGCCAGGCGGGCATGCCGCGGGTGCCGAAGGCTGAAAGCTGGCGCATGTAAAGCATGTTCATGTCGATCTGCATCTGTGCGGTGTGACCGACGGGCAGGCCGACCTGGACATGGCGGCCCAGGGGGCGCAGGCAGCGCAGGGAGTTGTTCGCTGTGAGTTCGATGCCCAGGGCTTCGACACTGACATGCGCGCCGCCCTGGGTAAGCTCGACGATCTTCGCGGCGACGTCGCCGTCGCGGGCGTCAACCGCAGCCTCGGCGCCGAGGGCAAGGGCGTGTGACAGCTTTTCGGGGACCACGTCGACCACGATGACCCGCGCGCCAAGCGCCTTGCCGATCAGCAGGCAGGACAGACCGATCCCGCCGGTGCCGTGAACGGCGAGCCATTCCCCGGCTTGCAGGGCAGCGCGGCCGGTGAGGGCGTGGAAGGCGGTGGTGACACGGCAGCCGAGGCCCGCGGCCAGGGCGGGAGAGAGGCTTTCCGGCAGGCGAGTCAGGTTGTGGGCATGGGGGACGGAGACATATTCGGCATAGGCGCCGCGGTCGCCGAAGCCGGGAACGCGCTGTGCGCGGCAGGTGGTGGTCTGGCCCGACCGGCACTCTGGACAATCGCCGCAGGCGAGGATGAAGGGGGCGATGACGCGGTCCCCACGTTTCCATTTCGCAAGCGGCCCGGCCTCCACGACTTCGCCACAGTATTCGTGGCCGGGGATGTCGCCGGGCTTCACCTTCGGGTGTTCGCCCACCCAGCCGTGCCAGTCGCTGCGACAGATGCCGCAGGCGAGGGTCTTCAGGACCACCCCATCGGCCTCGCAGGTGGGGTCCGGGACGGTTTCCAGGCTCAGGGGTTCGCGATAGGCACGAAGGACGGCGGCGCGCATCAGGTTCCTCGGTAATGGTTCAGGCAGAAGACCCGGATTGCCGAGGCGAGGCCCTCCTCTCCGCGACGTGCGGCGTCGATTTCGGCGGCAAGGGCGTTGAGCGGGGTGTCTTTTTCGGCGGCGATGGCGCGGAAGGCGTCCCAGAACTCGGGTTCCAGCGAGACCGAGGTGCGGTGGCCGTGGAGCGTGAGCGAGTGTTTGGCGGGGCGGGTGGTCATGGGCCGGGAGCGTAGCCAATGCGCTGGACTCTCAAAATCCTTAAGTAAGGATTTTGACAAATTTCTTACTTAAGAAATTTGGGTCCCAGATGGTCAGAGGCGCAGCAACACGTCATCCGAGTTGCAAAAGACTACGAAATGTCCGGCGTTCTCAACGACGCGAAATCCGCGCTTCTTCATCGCCGCAAGGAAAGCATCGCGCCCCACGAGGCGTTCGACATCGCTCACCTTCCGGCGGACCACTCCGCCGTCCAATGCGGTCTTGGTTGCAAACATCTGTCGCATCCATTCCTGCGATGTGACTGGCAAGGCAAGTTCGTGCATCGGCGCACCTCCTGCCGCAACCTTGCCGAAGCAGGGTTAACGCGGGGTTACTCCGTCTCGCGCTTGTGCCCGTCGAGTGTCTTCGCGGCCTTTTCGGCCCGGGCCTTCTCCAGCTCGCGGTCGGCCTTCGTTCGCCCATGCTTAGCCGCATTGGCGTCAGCCGCAGCGCGGGCGGCCTTGCGGGCCGCCTGCTTCTTCGCGGTGCGAAGGTTGACGACCTCGCCCATCAGCCCTTCGGGCCGACCATATCCTCGGGGCGGACGATGCGGTCGAAGGTCTCGCCATCGACGAAGCCCAGAGCGATGGCCTCTTCCCGGAGCGTCGTGCCGTTCTTGTGCGCGGTCTTCGCCACCTTGGTCGCGTTGTCGTAGCCGATGGTCGGCGCCAGCGCCGTGACCAGCATCAGCGATTCCTTCATCAGCTTTTCGATCCGCGCCGTGTTGGCCTGGGTGCCCACCACCATGTTGTCGGTGAAGCTCGACGCCGCATCGCCCAGAAGCTGGATCGACTGCAGCACGTTGTAGGACATCATCGGGTTGTAGACGTTCAGCTCGAAGTGCCCCTGCGACCCGGCAAAGCCCACGGCGGCGTCGTTGCCCATCACATGCGCGCAGACCATGGTCAGCGCCTCGGCCTGGGTCGGGTTGACCTTGCCCGGCATGATCGAGGAGCCGGGCTCGTTCTCCGGCAGGATCAGCTCGCCCAGGCCCGAGCGGGGGCCGGAGCCAAGGAGAC
>JBKHWC010000097.1:0-11525 GCA_046569765.1 Alphaproteobacteria bacterium
GAAGGGCGCCGGAAGGAAGACTGCCCGCGCCCCGGTCAGCGCGGCAAGGCGCACGCAGACGTCGAAGGGCGAAGTGGCCGACGTGTGGGTCATCGACCCCATCAGCGACACGAAGCACAGGTCGGCATTGCGCAGGCCGGTCAGCGTGTCGGCCATCGCGGCCATCGTCCGGCCCCAGCCCACGCCGATGGTGACCGGCCCCTCGCGCCCGATCCGCGCGAGCCACCCGGCGGCCAGCTGCCCGACCCCGCGCCGTCCTGCGGCCGGATCGCCGCCGGTGTCGGGGCCACCATCGCCTCGGTCAGGCTGAAGCGCTCGGTCAGCCGGTCGGCCAGCACCAGCGTGCCAGTCGTGCCATGCTCGATGCTGATGCGCACAAGGCCCAGCTCGCGCGCATCCTGAAGAAGCCGCAGCACCTTGAACCGCGACAGGCCCATGCGGCGGCTCACTTCTTCCTGGCTCATCTGTCCGACGTGGTAAAGCCAGGTCGCCTGAACCATGTCGTCCGTTTCCTTGCCACCCGCCGTCATCCGACCTCCGCCGTTGCGCCGGCATCTAGCCACTTGACGGAGGCCTTCGTCAATGCATATCGACAAATGTGCGAGCATTGCACATAGTTGCAAATGCAGCATTGCAGTTGCAGAAACCAGGGCGCAAGGCATGACCTATGTCATCGGCATTGACGGCGGGACCGAGTCGCTTCGGGCGCATGTGTTCGACCTGTCCGGCCGATCGCGCGGGGTGGGCAGGGCGGCCTATGCCACGGCCTTTCCCCAGCCCGGACAGGCCGAGCAGAACCCCGACGACTGGTGGCACGCGGCCGGCGTGGCCGTGCGCGAGGCGATGGCGGCGGCCGGGGTGACGCCGGACCAGATCTCGGGCCTGGCCTGCGACACGACCTCCTGCACCGTGGTTGCCCTGGATGCCGAGGGGCGGCCCCTGCGGCCCTGCCTGTTGTGGATGGACGTGCGCGCCCATCACGAGGCGGCCGAGGTCGCGTCCTGCGGCGACCCGGCCTTGCGCCTGAACGGCGGCGGGGCGGGGCCGGTCAGCCCGGAATGGATGATCCCCAAGGCGCTGTGGATCAAGCGGCATCAGCCCGAGCTTTGGTCGCAGGCCGCGATGGTGGGCGAATATCAGGACTACCTGACCCTGCGACTGACCGGGCGCTGGGTCGCATCGTTGAACAACGTCACGATGCGCTGGCACTATCAGACCGACCACGGCGGCTGGCCCCTGTCACTCCTGGACAGGCTGGGGCTGTCCGACCTCAAGGACCGCTGGCCGTCCGAGATCGCGGCCCCGGGCCAGGTGATCGGCCCGCTGACGGGCGAGGCCGCGCGGCATCTGGGCCTGCGGGCGGGGCTGCCGGTGGTGCAGGGCGGGGCGGATGCCTTCATCGGGATGATCGGGCTGGGGGTCACGCGACCCGGGGACCTTGCGCTGATCACCGGGTCGTCGCACCTGCAGCTGGGCGTGGCGGAACGGTCAGTGCATGCACCGGGGGTCTGGGGCACCTACATGGATTGCGTCTATCCCGGCCTGCCGATCATCGAGGGCGGCCAGACCTCGACCGGGTCGGTCATCGCCTGGTTCAAGCGCAACTTCGCCGAACATCTGGACTTCGACACGCTGAACGCCCAGGCCGCCGCGCTGCCTCCAGGAGCAGAGGGGCTTCTGGCGGTCGACCATTTCCAGGGCAACCGGACGCCCCATACCGACGCGCTGGCGCGGGGGGCGATCATGGGGCTCAGCCTCAAGCACACGCCCGCCCATGTCTACCGCGCGCTGGTCGAATCCATCTGCTTCGGCACCCGCGCGATTGTTGCAGCCTTCGGCTCGGCCTTCTTTGCGCGGCGGATCGTGGTGGCGGGTGGCGCGACGCGGTCGCCCTTCTGGCTGCAGGTCCATGCCGACACGCTGGGCCTGCCGCTGGAGCTGACCGAGGAACCCGAGGCCCCGGCCCTGGGCTCGGCGATCCTGGCGGCCGTCGGCGCGGGCCATTTCCCGACGATCGACGCGGCCTGCGCCGCGATGGTCCGCATTGAGCGGCGGGTTTATCCCGACATGGACGCCCATGCCGCCTACGGCCCGATCTACGACCGCTACCGCGCGGCCTATGCCGCCCTCAAACCCTTGCGAGCGCCAGAATGAACGCCCCCCTGCAAACCGCCAACACCGGCGCCCTGTCGCGCTACCGCATGATGCGGCGCATCCGGTCCTTTGAGGAACGGGTGGGCGAACTGTTCCTCAAGGGCGGCAGCGCCGGGTCGATGCTGCACCTCTCCATCGGGGAAGAGTCCGTGGTCGGCCTGACCCATGCCATGCGCGACGGCGACAGCTTCACCACGCATCACCGCGGCCACGGCGTCTTTCTGGGCCGCGGCGCCGATCCGAACCGCATGATGTCCGAGATCGCGGGCAAGGCCGACGGCTATTGCCGGGGCAAGGGCGGGTCGATGCACATCGCCGATCGGGCGCTGGGGCATCTTGGCGCCAATGCCATCGTCGGCGGCGGCATCCCGCATGTCGTGGGCGCGGGGCTGACCTATCGCAACCGCGGCACAGGGCAGATCTCGGTCGCCTTCTTCGGCGATGGCGCGATGAGCCAGGGGATCCTCTACGAATCGATGAACATGGCTGCGCTCTGGCGGCTGCCGGTGATCTTCTGCTGCATCAACAACCAGTATGGCATGGGGACGCGGGTCGACCGCTCTGCCGGGAACCGCGACTTCCCGGCGCGTGCGGCGGCCTTCGGGCTGGCGGCGGCGCGGGCCGATGGCGCGGATGTCGAGGCGGTGCATGACACGGCCCGCACGCTGGTCGCCGATGTCCGACAGGGCCGGCCGGGCTTTCTGGAGATCGACGCCTACCGCTTCTACGGTCATGCCCGCATGGACAAGTCCCCCTACCGCACCCCCGAGGAAGAGGCCGAGGGCCGCCAACGCGACCCGGTCGCCCAGGCCCGCGCCCGCTTGCTGGCCGAGGGGCTGGTGCCCGAGGGCGATCTTGCCCGGATCGACTCTGACGCGGGGGCCGAGATGGACGCTGCGCTTTCCCATGCGCTGGGGGCTGCGACTCCGGCGCTGACGACGATGTTCGAGGACGTCTACGCCCCCGGAACGCCTGCGCCCCTCCCGCAGGCCCGCCGTCTGGCCGCCGTCCTCGCCGAGGAGATCAGGGCATGACCCAGACGACCTACCGCGAGGCGATCCGCCAGGCCCTGCTCGACGGGATGGAGGCCGACCCCTCAGTCATCCTGATGGGCGAGGAAGTGGGCCTGTACGGCGGCGCCTATGGGGTGACCAAGGGGCTGATCGACCTCTTTGGCGCGGACCGGGTGATCGACACGCCGATCTCGGAACCGGCGATCATCGGCGCGGCGATCGGGGCGGCGATGACCGGCCTGCGCCCGGTGGCGGAACTGATGTATGTCGATTTCGCCGGCATGGCGATGGACCAGATCGCCAACCAGGCTGCGAAAAGCCGCTACATGTTCGGCGGCCAGATCGGTGTGCCGATGGTGCTGCGGACGCAAGGCGGCACCGGGCGCTCGGCCGCCGCCCAGCACAGCCAGAGCCTTGAGGCCTGGATGCTGCACACACCCGGGCTGCGGCTGGTGATGCCGGGCACGGTGAACGACGCCTACCACCTGCTGCGTGGCGCGATGCAGCAGCCCGACCCCGTGGTGGTGATCGAACACAAGGGGCTTTACACCCTGAAGGGCGATCTGGACACCGCCCGTCCCGATGCGCCCTGGGGCCAGCCCGCGACCCGCCGCGCGGGGCGCGACCTGGTGATCCTGACCTACAGCCGGATGTTGCACGAAAGCCTGGCCGCCGCCGATCGCCTTGCCGCCGCCGGGGTCGAGGCCGAGGTGATCGACCTGCGCTGCCTCAATCCCCTCGACGAGGCCCCGCTGGTCGAAGCGGTGCGCCGCACCGGCCGGGCGATGGTGGTGACCGAGGCCGTGGTGACCGGCTCGGTCGCCTCGGACATCGCGGCACGGCTGGGCGAGCTGTGCTTTGACTGGCTGGAGGAGCCGATCCTGCGGCTGGGCGGCGAGGACATCCCGATCCCGGTCTCGCCCGCGCTGGAACGCGGCTCGATCCCCTCGGCCGACCTGATCCACGACACGGCCCTGTGGCTGGTGACGCGAAAGGCTCCGTCATGGGCCGCGTGATCCTGACCCTGCCGCGCCTTGGCGAGACGATGGAAGAGGCGCGGGTGACCGCCTGGCTGGTCGCGCCGGGCGAGGCGTACAAGCGCGGCGACGTGCTGATGGAGGTCGAGACCGACAAGACCGTCGTCGAGGTCCCGGCGATGGCCGACGGCACGCTTGCGACGCAGCTGGTGACCGAGGGCGAGACGATCGCGCTGGACCAGCCCTTCGCCGAGGTCGATCAGGAAGGGGCGGCAGACGTTGTGGCCGAGGTCGCGCCGGTCGCCGTGCCCGAACCTGTTGCCGCGCCGGTTGCGGTCGCGGTCGTGCCGCAGGCGGGGCAGGACCTGCGCGCCAGCCCCGCAGCGCGGGCGGCGGCGCGCCGTGCCGGGGTCGATCTGGCTTTGGTCCCGGGCACCGGACGGAACGGGCGCGTGACGGCAGAGGATGTCCGGGGGCACGGCGGTTCCACTGGCGCGGCGGGAACGGTCGTCCTGCTGCACGGCCTGTTCGACAGCGCCAAGGGCTGGCGCGACCTGCCGCTACGTCTTGGGCGGATGGGCCTATCGGTCCATGCGCCCGACCTGCCGGGGCATGGCGCATCCCTGGCTCCGGCGCAGTCGGTCGAGGCGATGGCGGATCAGCTGATCGCCGACCTGCCCGCGGGACCGCTTGCTCTGGTCGGCCATTCGCTGGGCGCCGCCCTGGCCGTGCGCCTGGCGCGCCGCCTGGGCTCGCGGGTGACGCGGCTGGTCCTGATCGCCCCGGCCGGGGTCGGCGCGCGGATCAATGCCGACTTCCTGGACGGGATGCTGGCGGCCGAGACGACGGCCGCACTGGTGCGGGCGCTGTCCTTGCTGGACGCGGGGACGCTGAGCGATGTCGCCCAGGCCGAGGAACTGGCCCGCCTCGCCACCCGGCGCGAGGGGCTTTCCGGCCTTGTCCGGTCTCTTGCGCATGCCGGGATGCAGCAGATCGACGTGACCGCCGACCTGGAGCAGCTGGCCTGCCCGGTCAGCGTGGTCTGGGGCACGGCGGACCGCATACTGGACTGGCAGGCCGTCGCCGGGCTGCCGTCACAGGTCGCCATCCATCTCGTGCGCGGCGCGGGCCATCTGCCGCACCTTGCCGCGCCCGCCCTGGTTCCCGCGCTTCTGGCGCCGGCGCATCCCGTCGCGGAAAGGAGGTCGGCCGTCTGAGGCGCAGACTGCAACTCCGCCAGACTCTGGCGCAGGCAACAGGGACCGGAGGAGGACCCGCGTCGTCAAGACTCTGATCGGCATAAGGAAATTTTCGTCCACCCAGAGGAATGGGCGGTTGGAAAAGTGGCGGAAGCCACCTAACTTGAACGTATAACGTCAAACACGATGGCCCGCGTGGCCGCAAAGGGAGGAAGACATGAAACTGACCAAGACCGCCGCAATCCTGGCTGCCTCGGCCTCGCTTCTGGCAATGCCGGCCGCGGCTCAGGACGCCAAGAAGATCGCCACCGTGGTGAAGATCGCTGGCATCCAGTGGTTCAACCGGATGGAGGAAGGCGTCAAGCAGTACGCTGCCGACACCGGCACCAACGCCTTCCAGGTGGGCCCGGCCCAGGCTGACCCGCAGCAGCAGGCTGCCCTGATCGAGGACATGATCGCCCAGGGCGTCAATGCCCTCGCCGTCGTCCCGATGTCGCCCGAGGCGCTGGAACCGGTGCTCAAGCGCGCGATGGATGCGGGCATCACCGTCATCACCCACGAGGCCGCGGCCCAGCAGAACACCAACTATGACCTCGAAGCCTTTGTGAACGAGGACTTCGGTGCCAATCTGATGGAGCAGATGGCCAAGTGCATGGGCGGCGAGGGCGAATATGCCGTCTTCGTCGGCTCGCTGACCAGCCAGACGCACAACCAGTGGGTCGACGGCGCCATCGCCTACCAGAAGGCGAACTATCCGAACATGACGCTTGTCGGCGACAAGAATGAGACCTTCGACGACCAGCAGCAGGCCTATGCCAAGGCCCAGGAGGTGCTGCGCGCCTATCCGAACATCAAGGGTATGCAGGGCTCGGCCTCGACCGACGTTGCGGGCATCGGTCTTGCGGTCGAAGAGCGCGGACTGGAAGCGCAGACCTGCGTCTTCGGCACCTCGCTGCCCTCGATCGCCGGGCAGTACCTTGAAACCGGCGCGGTGGACGGCATCGGCTTCTGGGATCCCTCGGTGGCGGGCTATGCGATGAACAAGCTCGCGACAATGGTGATGAACGGCGAGACGGTGACCGACGGCATGGACCTTGGACTGCCGGGCTATGAGAAGATCAAGCTGGACGGCAAGGTCATCTATGGCCAGGCCTGGGTCAACGTGAACAAGGACAACATGGCCGACTATCCGTTCTGATCGGGTATCATGGACTGCGGGGGGCCGGTCCGGCCCCCCGAACCCGATGGAAGGAAAGTCATGTCGGAACCGCTCGTCACGCTTTCGGGCGTGACCAAGACCTATGCCGGGATCACCGCCCTGTCCGAGGTGGGCTTTTCCATCGCCGCGGGTGAGGCGGTTTGTCTGGCCGGCGAAAACGGGTCGGGCAAGTCCACCCTGATCAAGATCCTCGCCGGGGTGGAACGCCCGGACCGGGGGACGATCGCCTTTTCCGGCCAGGTGCAGGGGCCGCTGTCTCCCCGCGCCTCGACCGAGGCCGGGATCAAGGTGATCTTCCAGGATTTCAGCCTGTTCCCCAACCTGACCGTGGCCGAGAACATCGCCTTCTCGGCGGAACTGGGCGAGGGCGTCCGGCTCGTGCGCCGGGCGAAGATGCGCGATCTCGCCCGTGCGACGCTGGACCGGATCGGCGTCGACATCCCTCTGGACGCCGCCGTCGAGACGCTATCGGTCGCGCACAAGCAACTGGTGGCCATCGCCCGCGCGCTTGCGACCGAGGCGCGGCTCATCATCATGGACGAACCCACCACCGCGCTGACCGAACGCGAGGTGCGGGGGCTTCTGACCATCATCCGCCGCCTCAAGGCCGACGGGGTGGCGGTGCTGTTCGTCAGCCACAAGCTGGCCGAGGTGCTGGAGGTCTGCGAGCAGGTCATCGTCCTGCGCAACGGCCAGAAGGTCGCCGAGGGCCCGGCGCAGGACTTCGATGCGGCCAGCCTGACGCGCCACATGACCGGCCGCGACGTGGCGGCAGAACCGCCCGCGCCGCTGCGCGCCGACGCGCCGGTGCTGTTGCAGGTGCAGGGCCTGTCCAAGGCCGGGGCCTTCGATCAGGTGGATTTCACCCTTCGCGCCGGCGAGGTTCTGGGGATATCGGGCCTCCTCGGCTCGGGCCGGACGGCGCTGGCAAAGGCTCTCTTCGGCCTCGTCGCGCCAGAGACGGGGACGATCACGCTTGACGGGCGCCAGGTGACGCGCGGCGACCCGATTGCCGCGGCCGCCGCGGGGATCGGCTATGTCCCCGAGGACCGGCTGACCGAGGGTCTGTTCCTCACCCAAAGCATCGTCCAGAACATCGCCATCGGCCGGCTGGACTCGCACGCCCGGGCGGGTGGTGTCCTGAACCTGACCGGCCTTCTGGCCGAGGCGCGGGAGTGGCTTGCGCGCCTGAAGGTCAAGGCGCCCAATCCTGATGCGCCGGTGCGATCGCTGTCGGGCGGCAACCAGCAGCGGGTGGTGCTGGCGCGCTGGATGGCGCGCAGCCCGCGTGTGCTCGTCCTGAACGGGCCGAGCGTGGGGGTCGATGTGGGCTCCAAGGCCGAAATCCACGGCATCATCGCGGAACTGGCGGCGCATGGGCTAGGGGTCATCGTGATTTCTGACGACCTGCCGGAACTGCTGGCCACCTGCCACCGCATCCTGGTGATGAAGGGCGGCCGGATGGTCGAAGACATCGCGGGCGGCAGCCTGAACGAGACGGAACTTGCGCACAGGCTTGCGTCATGAAGATCGACTGGACCCGGAACGAGACGCTTGTCGCGCTTGTCATCCTTGCCTTCTGCCTGTTGGCCGCGGTCTCGGACCCAAGCTTTCTGTCCATCGCCACCCTCACCGACCTTCTGCGCGGCGGGATCGTGCTGGGCATCTTTGGGGTGGCGGCGATGCTGGTGCTGATCTCGGGCGGGATCGACGTGAGTTTCACCGCCATCGCCGCCTTCACCATGTATGTCACCGCCATGACGCTGAACGCGGTCCTGCCCTGGATGCCCTGGTGGGCCGCGCTGGGCTTCGGCATGGCAGTGGGCGCGGGCCTCGGCGCGATCAATGGCCTCCTGATTGCCGGCTTCGGCCTGCCCACGCTGATCGTGACGCTTGGGACGCTCTCGATCTTCCGCGGGTTCATGCTGACCTTCATCGGCCAGAAGCAGATCACCACCCTGCCACCCGGCATGCGAGAGTTCGGGCGGATGATGCTGATCCGGGGCGAGAACGCCGACGGCTCCTTCTACAACCTCCACGGCGCGTTCCTGGTCACCGTGCTGGTCGTGGTGCTGACCTGGTTCCTGTTGCAACGCACCATGCTGGGGCGGCAGATCTATGCCATCGGCGGGTCGGTCGAAAGCGCGCGGCGCATCGGGATCAATGTGCGCGGGGTGCAGTTCTTCATCTACGTCTACGTGGGCGTGCTGGCCGGTCTTGCGGGCGTGATCCATGCCAGCATGGCGCGGGTCGCCAATCCCTTCGACCTGGTGGGGCTGGAGCTTTCCGTCATCGCCGCCGTCGTCCTGGGGGGCGCGCGGCTGGCGGGGGGGCATGGCACGCTGACCGGGACCATCCTGGGCGTCGCGCTGATCGTCCTCGTGCGCAACAGCCTGATCGTGCTGGGGATACCGGCCACCTGGCAGTCTGTCACCATCGGCCTCTTGATCCTTCTAGGAACCGGCCTGCCGGCCTGGCAGGCCAAGCGCGCCGCCGCGCGTGCCGCTTGAAGGAGCCGACAAGATGACCCAAAGCCCTGTCCAGCGCCTGGTCTCCAGCCCCGAGGGCCGCCTTGCGGTGATCGCCGTCGCGGTTTTCGTCCTGATGGCAGCGCTGTCGCCTGACCGCTTCCTCAGCCTGCAGAACCTGACCTCGATGGCGTTCCAGTTCCCGGAATTCGCGATCCTGGCGCTGGCCATGACGCTGACCATGCTGACCGGAGGGATCGACCTTTCGGTCGTTGGGGTGGCCAACCTGTCGGCCATCGTCGCGGCGCTGATCATGACGCGGCTCACGGGGTCGTCGGACGGGACGGTGGTCTTCCTGGTCGCGCTTTGCGCCGCGCTTGCCGTGGGCATGGCGGCGGGGCTCTTCAACGGGCTCCTGGTGGCGAAACTGGGCCTGCCGGCGATCCTGGCCACGCTGGGGTCGGGACTGATCTTTACTGGCTTCGCCGTCGCCCTGACAGGTGGTTCGGCGGTCATGGGCCTGCCCGCCGCCGCGGCCTGGATCGGCAATTCCACGATCCTTGGCATCCCGACGCCGCTGATCCTGTTCGCCCTTTTGGCGGTCGGTCTGTCGCTGGTCCTGACCCGCACCGCCTTCGGGGTGAAGGTCCGCATGTTCGGCGCCAACCCCCTGGCCGCGCGCTTCGCGGCCGTGAACATCGACGCCATGCTGATCAAGGTCTACGTCGCCTCGGGAGGCCTGGCGGCCATGGCCGGGATGGTGGTGATGAGCCGGGCGAACTCGGCCAAGGCGGACTACGGGTCAAGCTACCTGTTGCTGGCCGTGCTGATCGCCATCCTTGGCGGGGTGAACCCCTATGGCGGCTATGGCAAGATCATCGGCGTGGTGCTGGCGGTGCTGTCGATGCAGTTCCTCTCCTCGGGGCTGAACATGGTTGGGGTGTCCAACTTCGCGCGCGAGCTGATCTGGGGCAGCCTGCTGATATTCGTGATGATCGTGAACACTTGGCGCCCCGCGGGACGCCGCAACTGACCGGAGACCTTGCGATGAAGAAGATCCTGAACAACCCCGCCGATTACGTCGACGAGATGCTGGAGGGCCTGACCGCCGCCCATCCCGAATTCTACCGGCTGGTCGGCGAGACGAAGCGCGCCGTGGCCCGCGCGACGCCGGGCAAGGCGGGCAAGGTCGGCATCGTCTCGGGCGGGGGCTCGGGGCATCTGCCGGTGTTTACCGGCTATGTCGGTCCGGGTCTGCTGGACGCCTGCGCCATCGGCGACGTCTTCGCCAGCCCCTCGGCCGAACAGATGGCCGACGCGATCCGCGCGGCCGACCAGGGGGCCGGGGTGCTGCGCCTTTACGGCAACTACGGCGGCGACATCATGAACTTCGATATGGCCGGCGACCTGGTCGAATTCGACGACATCCGCTGCTCGACCGTGATCCTGGCCGATGACGTGGCCAGCGCCCCCCCGGCCGATGCCGCCAAGCGCCGGGGCGTGGCGGGCATGGTCTATGCCTTCAAGATCGCGGGTGCCGCAGCCGAGGCGGGCCATGACCTCGACGGCGTGACCCGCGTCGCGCAGAAGGCCGCCGATGCCTGCCGGTCGGTCGGGGCGGCGCTTTCACCCTGCACCGTGCCGCAGGCGGGCAAGCCCACCTTTACCATCGCCGAGGACGAGATGGAGATGGGCATGGGCATCCATGGCGAACCCGGCGTCTGGCGCGACAAGCTTCGCACTGCCGATGCCATCGCGGGCGAGATGATGGACCGCCTTCTGGCCGACATGCCGGTTGGGACGGGCGACCGGGTCTCGGTCATGGTCAACAGCCTGGGCGCCTCCCCGCCGGAAGAGCTTTACATCCTCTACCGCACTGTGAAGGCGCGGCTGGAAGGGGCGGGGGCGACCATCGTCATGCCCCTTGTCGGCCGCTATGCCACCAGCATGGAGATGACGGGCGTGTCCTTCACGCTCTGCAAGCTGGATGCGGAACTGGAGGGTTTCCTGAAAGCCCCCTGCGACTGCGCGTTCTGGAGCGTGAAATGACCCTGACCGTCGCCGATCTGCGCGGGGCCATCGACCGCCTGGTCGTCGCGATGGCGCGCGACTTCGACGCGCTGAACACAGCGGACGGAGCCCTTGGCGACGGCGACTTGGGCGTGACGCTGACGCGCGGGACGAAGGCGATGCAAGAGGCTGCGCCGACATTGCCCGAGGACCTGGGCCAGGCGTTGCTCGCTTGCGCGCAGGCCTTCACCAGGACCTCGGGGTCGTCCTACGGAACGCTCATGGCCACCGGGCTGATGAGCATGGCCAAGGCCCTGAAGGGCCGCACCGGGGTCGAGGCGTCTGAGGTCTCGGCCCTGATCGCCGGCGCGCGCGACGCGATGCAGGCGCGCGGCAAGGCCGAGCTTGGCGGCAAGACGGTACTGGATAGCTTGGACGCGATGGCCAGCGCCGTGGCGGGGCTGAGCGATCCCGCCGAGGTCGCC
>JBKHWC010000098.1:0-10366 GCA_046569765.1 Alphaproteobacteria bacterium
GATGCGCCTGCCAGGCCTCCAGCCATTGCAGGACAACGAGATAGAGGCCGACGCCCAGGAACGGCACCGCGAAGATGGACAGGAAGAGGCCCAGCCCGATCGCGGCCGGGCCCTCGCCGCCGAACAGCGACACGAGGCCGAAGCCCAGGCAGGTCAGCCCGCCCACCAGGAAAGGCGTGCCGAAGGCCGTCAGGAGCAGCCGCTTCGGCAGGTCGAAGACGCCGGGAACCGGCGCGCCCTGCCAGAGCAGCCGCTCTCCGGGAGACAGGTAGTCCTGCCAGGTCTCCGCGCTCACGCCATCATCCCCACGATCTTCCGCCCCCGCTCGGCCCGCAGGTTCCGCGCCAGCAGGTCCATGCAGGCCATCCGCACCGCAACCCCCATCTCCACCTGGTCCTGAATGACGGAACGGTTGATGTCGTCCGCCAGTTCCCCGTCGATCTCTACCCCCCGGTTCATCGGGCCGGGGTGCATGACGATGGCCTCGGGCGAGGCGGCGGCCAGCTTCTCGGCGTCCAGACCATAGCGGTGGTAGTATTCCCGTTCCGAAGGGATGAAGCCGCCGTCCATCCGCTCCTTTTGCAGCCGCAGCATCATCACCACATCCGCGCCCTTCAGGCCTTCGCGCATGTCGTCGAACAGCTCGCAGCCGAAGTCCTCGACGCCCGAGGGCATCAGGGTCGGCGGCGCGATCAGGCGCAGGCGGTTTTCCATCTTGCCCAGAAGGATCAGGTTCGACCGGGCCACCCGGCTATGCGCGATGTCGCCGCAGATCGCGATGGTCAGCCGCTGGATCCGGCCCTTCGCGCGGCGGATGGTCAGCGCATCCAGCAGCGCCTGGGTCGGATGCTCATGCCGCCCGTCGCCCGCGTTCAGGACCGCGCAATCCACCTTCTGCGCCAGAAGGTTCACCGCGCCACTGGAGCCATGCCGCACGACCAGAAGGTCCGGGTGCATCGCGTTCAGCGTCATCGCCGTGTCGATCAGCGTCTCGCCCTTCTTCACGCTGGACGTCGCCACCGACATGTTCATCACATCCGCCCCCAGCCGCTTTCCGGCCAGCTCGAAGGACGACTGGGTGCGAGTCGAGGCCTCGAAGAACAGGTTGATCTGCGTCATGCCCGCCAGAACATCGGACTGCTTCACCGTGCGGCGGTTCAGGTCGACATAACGCTCGGCCAGATCGAGGACCGTGGTGATCTCCAGCGGGGCAAGCTGTTCGATCCCCAGAAGGTGGCGGGCGCGGAAGGCCATGGGCGGGTCCCTTTCGGTTTCGCCCTCTATCGCAAACCGGGGGGATGGGGGCAAGCGTCAGGGCGCCTCGGGCAGGGGGCTTTCCCAGATATCGGCCCCGTCAAGCGTATAGGACATCCAGGGCTGGCCGTCCTCCACCGGGGCCATCTCGAAACTCACCAGCGCATCCATCGTCAAGCGCGGGTTCAGGATCGCCTCGGCGCAGGTGCCGAAACTGCGCGAGACTTTCGCCCCGGCCTCTGACGTCACGACCACGGCCCACCGGGTCGGGCAAACCTGGCTGCCATCGGCGATGGTGACAAGGACCAGATCCTCGCGGTGGAACTCGGGCCGGGGGATCACCGCCTGGATCGCGACATAGGTGTCCGCAAGACCCAGCGGCGCGCCGTTGAACAGCAGTTGCTGGCCCGGATAGTCGTCAAACTGATAGGGCGCGACAGTCAGCGTGCCGCCCGCGACCTCGACCTGGTCGAGGTAGGGCAGGTTCTGCAGGTCGATGTCCAGGGGGGGCTCGGCCAGGGCGGGCAGAGGCAGAAGGATCAGGGCAAGCGCGCGCATCGGTGTCTCCGTTTGCCGGGAGGCCTAGCCCGGCAAGTCCGGCAGGCCAAGACCGGGAAACGTGACCACCGCTGGCGCGGGGGCGGCGAAGGGCCTAGTGTGGCGGCCATGGGAATCGCCTCCGACATCGCCGGGGACTGGCACGCCGCGCTGGCCGCGCTGGCGTGGCAGGTCGAGGCGGGGGTCGACGAGGTTATCGCCGACGCGCCGGTCAACCGCTACGAACTGGCGGCCGAGGCGAAGAAGCCCGCCGCCGCCCAGCCCGCGCCCCAGCCCGTCGCCGCCGATCCCGTCGCGGTCGCCCGCGCCGCCGCAGCAGGGGCCGCAACGCTGGAGGACCTCCGCGCCGCCCTGACCGCCTACACGCATTGCGACCTGAAGAAGGGCGCCCGCAACACCGTCTTTGCCGACGGCAACCCGCAGGCCCGGGTGCTTGTCCTTGGCGAGGCCCCCGGCGCCGAGGAAGACCGCGAGGGTCGCCCCTTCGTCGGCCGCGCCGGGCAGCTTCTGGACAGGATGTTCGCCGCCATCGGCCTGTCGCGGACCTCTCCCGACGCCCAGTCGTCGCTGTACATCACCAATGTCATGCCCTGGCGCCCACCCGGCAACCGCGACCCGGAGCCGGGCGAGATCGCCATGATGCTGCCCTTTGTCGAACGCCACATCGCGCTGGTCGATCCGCAGGTGATCGTGGTGATGGGCAACACGCCGCTTTTCGCGCTGACCGGGGCCAAGGGCATCCTGCGCGCCCGGGGCAACTGGACGCAGGCCCTTGGCAAGCCGCTGCTGCCGATGACCCATCCGGCCTATCTCCTCCGCAACCCGGCGATGAAGCGCGAGGCCTGGGCCGACCTTCTTTCCCTGCAAGCAAGGCTGCGCTGAATGTTGCCTGTCGAGCCGCTGACCCTTCTCGCCTTCATCCCCGCCGGGCTGGCGCTGAACCTGACGCCCGGGGCGGACATGATGTTCTGCCTGGGCCAGGGCCTGAAATCCGGCCGCCGGGCAGCCATGGCGGCGAATTTCGGCATCGCGGTGGGGGGCATGGTCCACACGCTGCTGGCTGCGCTGGGCCTTGGCGCGCTGGTGGCCGCGCATCCCGCGGCGTTCGAGGCGATCCGCTGGCTGGGGGTCGGCTACCTCCTGTGGCTCGCCATCGGCACCCTGCGCGCCTCGCCCTTCGCAGCCGAGGCGCGGGTGGTGCCCACCGCCGCGGGGCGCGCCTTCTGGCAGGGGCTGATGGTCAACCTCTTGAATCCCAAGGTGATCCTCTTCATCCTCGCCTTCCTGCCGCAGTTCGTCGATCCCACACGTCCGATCCTGCCGCAGTTCCTGACCCTTGGTCTGGTCTTCAGCCTGGGCGGGCTGATCGTCAACGGCGCGGTGGGCCTGTTCGCCGGGTCCATCGGCCAGCGTGTCGCGCGGTCGGCGGGCCTTGCCAAATGGCTGTCCCGGATCAGCGCCACGATCTTCGGCGCGCTGGCCCTGCGGCTGGCCCTGATGCCACGGAGCTAGAGATGTCCCGCATTGACGAAACCCTCCCCTTCCACCCGGTCCGCATCGCGGTGCTGACGGTCAGCGACACGCGGACGCCCGAGACGGACAAATCCGGCGACACGCTGGTCGCGCGGCTGACCGAGGCCGGCCACATCCTTGCCGACCGGGGCATCGTGCCCGACGACCTCCCCTCGATCACCGCGCGCCTGCGCGCCTGGATCGCCGACCCGACGGTGGACGTGATCCTGACCACCGGCGGCACCGGCCTGACCGGGCGCGACGTGACTGTCGAAGCCCACCGCGAGGTCTATGAGAAAGAGATCGAAGCGTTCGGCACCGTCTTCACCATAGTGTCGATGCAGAAGATCGGCACCTCGGCCGTGCAAAGCCGCGCTACCGGGGGGGTTGCGGGGGGCACCTATCTTTTCGCCCTTCCCGGCAGCCCCGGCGCATGCCGCGACGCCTGGGACGAGATCCTGCGGCCCCAGCTCGACAGCCGCCACCGGCCCTGCAACTTTGTCGAGATCATGCCGCGCCTGCAGGAACATCTGCGCCGGAAATGACCGGCCGGGACGTAACATCTGCGTTGTGCGGCTTTCCATGACTGGCGGGCCGGTCCGCTTGCGCTAGACTTCGCGCAGGCAACCCAGGGGATGCGATGCGATTTCTGACCCGCAGTCTGACCGGGCTTTTCCTGCTGGCGCTGACGCTGGCGCTGCTGGCTGCGGCGGCCATGGTCGTCGGCGAGGCGATCCGCGCCAGCCTTGAACCGGGCGGGCCGGGCCGTCCCGCGCAAGAGCGGGTGGTCGCCGCCAATGTCGTGACCCTGACGCCTGGCACAATCACCCCGGTCCTGACGGCCTTCGGCAAGGTCGAGGCCCGGCGCACCCTGGACCTGCGTCCGAAACAGGCGGGGACGGTGGTCTGGGTCGCGGACCACTTCCGCAACGGCCTTTCGGTCACGGCGGGCGAGGTGCTGGTGCGGCTTGATCCCATCCCGGCGCAAGAGGCGCTGGCGCTGGCCCAGGCGGACCTGGACGATGCCACGGCCGCCGACTCCCAGGCCCGCGCCGCCGTGACCCTGGCGCGGGACGATCTGGCCGCGGCCGTGGGGCAGGTGACGCTGCGCCAGCAGGCGCTGGACCGCCAGCGCCAGATCGCCGAACGCGGGGCAGGGTCCTCGCAGGCGGTCGAGACGGCGGAATTGGCGCTGTCCTCTGCCGAACAGGCGGTCCTGTCGCGGCGTCAGGCGCTGGCCCAGGCCGAGGCAGAGGTGGACCGCGCAAAGGTCGCCGTCACCCGCGCCGGCATCGCCCTGGCCGAGGCGGAACGGGCGCTGGCGGAAACCGAGATTCGCGCCGGTCTGTCCGGCCGGGTCGATGGCGCGACGCTGGTCCCCGGCACTCTGGTCGGCGCGAACGAGGTGGTGGGCCGGATCATCGACCCGCTCGCGCTGGACGTAGCGGTGCGCCTGTCGACCGCGCAGTTCGCTCTGCTCGTCGGGGAGGACGGCGCGCTGGTGCCTGCCCCGGTCATCCTCGGCCCGCAGAACCTGACCGGCCGCCTGGAACGCGCCTCTCCGGCTGTGGCCGAGGGCCAGACCGGCCGCATGGTCTATGTCGCGCTCGATCCTTCGCCCGCGGCCCAGGCCCTGCTGCAACCAGGCGATTTCGTCGAGGTGCAGATCGAGGAGCCCGCTCTGGAGGATGTCGCCCGCCTGCCCGCGCTGGCTGTCGGGCGCAACGGCACGGTGCTGGCGCTTGGCCCGGAGGACCGGCTGCAGGAGCTTCCGGTCGAGGTGCTGCGGCGGCAGGGCGATGACGTCCTGATCCGCGTCGGCACGCTGTCCGGGCGCGAGGTGGTGCAGGAACGCTCGGCCCTGCTGGGCGAAGGCATCCGCATCCGCCCGATCCGGCCCCAGGCCGCCGACCTCGTGCCGCTCTCGCCTGAACGCCGCGCCGAACTGGTCGCACTGGTCGAAGCCGACGACCGGATGCCCGACGAGGTCAAGTCCCGCCTCCTGCAGGACCTTCAGGCCGACGCCATCCCCGCCGCCACGCTGGACCGGCTGGAAGCCCGGATGGGCGGCTGATGGATCTGCTGGGCTTCTTCGTCCGCCACCGGACTGCCGCCAATCTTCTGATGGCGCTGATGCTGGTCGCGGGCCTGATCGCTGCGCTGAACATCCGCGCCCAGTATTTCCCCGATATCGTCATAAACGAGGTCTCGGTCTCGGTCGCCTGGGATGGCGCCGGTGCCGAGGATGTGGACCGCGCCATCGTCCAGGTGCTGGAGCCGGTGTTCCTGACCATCGACGGCGTGGCGGGCGTCAGCTCGCGCGCGACGGAAGGCCGGGCGGTCGTGGCCGTGGAGTTCGAGCCGAACCACGACCTTGCCGTGGCCGAGGCCGATGTCCAGGCCGCCGTCGACACCCTCACCACCCTGCCTGAAGGCAGCGAGGACCCGGTGGTCGCCGCCTCGGCCTGGCGCGACCGGGTGACCGATGTGCTGATCAGCGGGCCGGTGGGTATCGACCAGCTGGGCCGCTTCGCCGACGACTTCATCTCGCGCCTCTTCGCTGCCGGGATCAGCCGTGCCACGATCACCGGCTTGGCCGACCCCGAGACCTTGGTCGAAGTCAGTACGACCGCACTCATGCAGCACGACCTGACGCTGTCGGACATCGCCCAGGCCATCGCCGCCGCCACCGGCGACAGCCCGGCCGGCGAGCTGGGCGAGGGCGCGCGGCTGCGCACCGGGACGGAACGGCGCAGCGTGGCGGAAATCGCGGCCATTGTCCTGCGCTCGGCCCCCGACGGCACGCAGTTGACCCTGGGCGAGGTCGCCACGATCCGCGCCAACCAGGCCAATTCGGTCCGCGCGGCCTTTGTCGGCGACGACCCGGCCATGACGATCCGCGTCGACCGGGCCGAGGATGGCGACGCGATCCGCATGCAGGCCACCGTCGCCGAAGTCGCGGCCGAGATGCAGCTGACGCTTCCCCCCGGCGTCACGGTGGAACTGGTCCGCACAAGGGCCGAGCAGATCAAGGACCGGCTGATGCTGTTCCTGGACAACGGCGCCTCGGGCCTTCTGCTGGTCCTTGCCGTCCTGTTCCTGTTCCTGAACGCCCGTATCGCCTTTTGGGTCGCGACGGGCATCCCCATCGCAATGATCTCGTCGCTGGCGGTCATGTACCTCTTCGGGCAGTCGCTGAACATGATCTCGCTGTTCGCGCTGATCATCATGATCGGCGTCGTCGTTGACGATTCCATCGTCGTCTCGGAGAACGTCGAACACCGCGTCCGCCACCTGGGCGAAACCGGCGAGGACGCCGCCGAGCGCAGCGCGCGCTGGATGTCTGGGCCGATCCTCGCCTCCTCCATCACCACGATCATCGCCTTCCTGGGCCTTGTCGTGATCGGCGGCCGGTTTGGCGAACTGATCGCCGATATCCCGCTGACGGTCTGTTTCGTCCTGCTGGTCTCCTTGGTCGAATGTTTCCTGATCCTGCCGAACCACCTGGCCCATGCGATGAAGGACGCCGTTCGCGAACGCTGGTACGACTGGCCCTCGCGCCAGACCAACCGGGCGCTGGACTGGCTGCGGCGCGTGGCGATCCGGCCCGGCGTCCGGCTGGTGGTCAGGGCGCGCTATCCGGTGCTGGCGGGCTGCGTGCTGCTTCTGGCCTGGCAGGTCTCGCTCTTTGTCCGCGGCGAGGTGCAGTTCCGCTTCTTCAACGCGCCGGAGCAGGCGTCCGTGACCGGCGCCTTCTCGATGCTGCCCGGCGCGACCCGCGATGATACGCTGGCCATGATGCGCGAATTGCAGCGCGCCGCTGACGTCGTCACCGCCCGGTTTCAGGCCGAACACGGCCAGAACCCCGCGACCTTCATCCTGGCCGAAATCGGCGGCGCCAGCGGCCGCAGCCTTGCCAGCGCCGATACCAAGGGGCCGGACCTGCTGGGTTCCATCGCGATGGAGCTGATCAGCCCCGACCTGCGGCCCTATCCGACCAGCGAATTCCTCGCTGCGCTGGAGGCCGAGATCGTGCCGCATCCGCTGCTGGAAGAACTCAGCTTCCGCGGCGCCCGCTTCGGGCCGGGCGGGGATTCGCTCTCGGTCGACCTGTCGGGCGGTGAGGCCCAGACCCTGAAGGCCGCAGCCGAGGCGCTGAAGGCGGCGCTGGCGGCCTACCCCGAGGTTTCGGGCCTGGAAGACTCCCTCGCCTATGACAAGGAAGAGCTGATCCTGACCCTGACCCCGCAGGGCCAGGCGCTGGGCTTCGACACCGCCAGCCTGGGCCGCTCCTTGCGCGAGATGCTGGGCGGGATCGAGGCTGCGACCTTCCCCGAAGGCCCGCGCCAGGCCGCGATCCGGGTGGAACTGCCCGAGGCCGAACTGACCGCCGACTTCCTGGACCGTGCCCAGATCCGAGCCGCGCCGGGGCTTTATGTGCCGCTGGCCGATATCGTGACGGTGGACAGCCAGTCCGGCTTCTCCACCGTCCGGCGCGAGAACGGCTTGCGGCTGGTCTCGGTCACCGGCGATCTGTCCGAGGACGACCCCGCCCGCGCGACCGAGGTGCAGCGCGCCCTGGAAGACGAGATCCTGCCCCGCATCGCCCAGGATTTCGGGGTGGACTGGCTGCTCTCTGGCCAGGCGGCGGACGAGGAAGAGTTCCTCTCGGGCGCGCTGGTTGCGCTGGGTCTTTGCCTTCTGGGCATCTACATCACCCTGACCTGGATCTTCGCGCACTGGACGCGGCCGCTGGTCGTGATGTCGGTCATCCCCTTCGGCCTGATCGGCGCGATCTTCGGCCATTGGGCCTGGGGCATCCCGGTCTCGATGTTCTCGGTCGTCGGGATGATCGGCATGTCGGGGATCATCATCAACGACTCCATCGTGCTGGTCAGCACGGTCGATGAATATGCCGAAAAGCGCGGGCTGGTCCCGGCCATCGTCGATGGCGTGTCGGACCGTTTCCGCGCGGTGCTGCTGACGACGATGACCACCGTGCTGGGCCTTCTGCCGCTCTTGTACGAACGCTCCTCCCAGGCCGAGTTCCTGAAGCCCACCGTGGTGACCCTGGTCTTTGGCCTTGGGTTCGGGATGTTCCTGGTGCTGCTGGTGGTTCCGGCCTTCCTGGCGGCGCAATCGGACATCGGCCGCGCCTTCCGCACCCTGCGGCGCGGCGCGGTCGGCGGCGCGCGGCTGGGCCTGCGCCCGGCCCTGCAGCCCGCCGTGCTGGCGCTTGGCCTGTTGGCGCTGGCACTGCCCTTCTGGGTCGCGGCGACCGGCGCGCTGCCCGGCTGGCTGCTGGCGCTGGCTCCCGGCCTCGCCGGGGCCGCGCCCGGCCCGACCGCGCTGGGGCTGTTCCTGGCGGCAGGGCTCGCGGTCTGGCTGGCCGGCGCGGTGGCCGCGGTGCGACGGCTGCGGGCGCGTCGGGGCTAGGGGGGGCGGACTTGGGGGGCATCGAGCCCCCACGCGCCCGCGTTGCCACGGACGGCCGTACCGACACCGCGTCAGGCAGGCGTCAGGGCGCGGGGCAACCCTTGATCTCGACCGCCTCGCCGCCGGCCAGAATGGTGACCGTGACCGCCGAACGGTCAAGCACGAAGGGCTGGCCCGAGGGCGGGACCAGTTCGGTGACAGAAATCAGCTCGCCCCCCTCGCGCTGACTGACCGCCTCGGCCACCCAGACCGTGGGATCGCCGGTCTCGAAGGCCACGACCTCGGTCAGGCCCGGATCGGGCAAGAGGACCCGCGCCGTCAGCCGCAGCCCATCGGCGATGGGATCGACCGTGCAGGCCACCCGGGTGACCCCGGCCTCACCTGCCGACACGGGACGCCGCGCGAGCGCCGACTGGATCCCCGCATCCTCGGTGCCCGGGGGCAAAAGGTCCCTGGCCAGCGACAGTTGCGCCGGCATGCAGATCTCGTCGCAGACCCCAAGGTCCATCCGGACCGCCAGCTTCACGGGCTGGGCGGGGTCGATCGGCTCCACCTCGACCGGCAGAAGCAGGCGGTCATGGTAGCCAATGGTCTGCATCCCGTTCAGCTCGAACACCCGGGGCGAGGGCCAGTGGACCCGCACCGACTTGACGTTCTGCGAGGCCGACCAGTCGAAGCTGGGCGGGATCCCCGCATCGCCGGGGCTGCGCCAATAGGTCTTCCACCCGGGCGCAAGCTGCAACTCTACCGCCGCCATATGCGCGCCCGTCTCCATCTGCCAGCCGGGCCGCAGGTCGCCCGACAGGACGTCGTCTTGCGTCGTGGCAAGGGCGGGAGAGGCGATCAGGACAAGGCAGGCGGCTTTCAACATGGTGCCAAGATAGGCAAGCCGCCGACCGAGGGAAATCACTTTGCGGCGACGGCGCGTGATCGTGGCCGCCCGGCCACGCCGGGGGGCTTGTCCCGGGCCGGGGACGGGTCCATGTTGGGGGAATGGAGCTTACCGGCCAGATCCTGATCGCCATGCCCGGAATGGCCGACCCCCGCTTCGACCGAAGCGTGATCCTGATCTGCGCCCATTCACCCGAGGGCGCGATGGGCCTGATCATTAACAAGCCCTTGGCAGACCTCAGCTTTTCCGACCTTCTCGACCAGCTTGGCATCCCCCGCGCGCCGCAGGGCCGCGACATCCGCGTCCAGTTCGGCGGCCCGGTCGAGCGGGGGCGGGGGTTCGTCCTGCACTCCTCGGACTGGGAGGCTTCGGGCGCGACCCTCGCGGTGCCGGGGGGGTACGGCATGACCGCGACGCTGGACATCCTCCAGGCCCTGGCGGCGGGAGGAGGGCCGGGCAAGGCCCTGCTGGCGCTGGGCTATTCCGGCTGGGGGCCGGGGCAGCTGGAGGCCGAGATCGCGCGGAACGACTGGCTGACCTGCGAGGCCCCCGAGGGGCTGGTGTTCGCGCCGGATGACGGCGGCAAGTGGTCGGCGGCGCTGCGGGGGATGGGGATTGATCCCTTGACGCTGAGTGCGGCGGCGGGGCGGGCCTGAGGCGGCCGCGAGGGTCTCCGGTAAGGGGTTGGGAACGCTGGGTTAATCCGGGGGAATT
>JBKHWC010000099.1:0-9622 GCA_046569765.1 Alphaproteobacteria bacterium
AGGTTCACCTCCATCACCTGCAAAGGTTGGCCGGCGGCAATGGCAACGGCAGCACGCGTGCGCATGGGGTTTTCCTTCCTTAAAGATTTCCCGGAACCTGTGCCAATCTCGGGCGTAAAGCAATGCGGGATTCGACTCCCGATCCATGAGGATGCGACAATGAAACATGCATTTCCCCTGCTGCTCTGCGCCCCTCTTCTTCTGTCGGCCTGCGTGATGGAGCCGGTGCCAACCCAGCCCGGCGGTAACTTGGCCAGCTGCGGCGCGGATGACCTGCAGTATCTGGTCGGTCAGCCCGGCGTGGTGCTGGACGGGATGCGGTTCAGCCAGGACGTGCGGGTGATTCAGTACGGCATGGCGGTGACGGAGGACTACAGCCCCTACCGCCTGAACTTCTGGCTTGACCGCCGCGACGTGATCGAGCGCGTGGTCTGCGGGTGATCCGGGCGAGCCTCCTGCCGATCGTGGCGCTGCTGCCCGGTTGCACGACCTCGGTTCCGCCGCCTGGCTGCGGCGCGGAGGAGCGGCAGGCACTGGTGGGTCAGCCGCTCTCCGTAGTCGAAGCCGCGCTGCCCGACGGCTACAAGGTCGATTATCCCCTGCCGGACGGCACCGTGACGCTGGAGGATTTCCCGGATCGGCTGCGGGTCAGTGTGGATCGCGACGGTATCGTTCGCAGCCTGGGCTGCGGATAGGAAAGGCCCCGGTCGCGGGACCAGGGCCTTTTCTGTCTTGTCTGACGATTACTTCTGGACGCGATAGGTGGTGTGGCAATCCTTGCACGAACCGCCGATCGGGCCCATTCCGGCACCGATCGTCTCGGCCGAGGCGACGTCCACTGCGGCGGCGGCATCGCCGAAAGCCTTGGCCTTGACCAGGAAATCCTCCCAGTTGGTCCAGATCTCGGGCTTGGCTTCCGACACCGGGTCGGCCGCACCCTGCTCGGCGAAAGTGGCCTCGATCTTGCCCGCGGCCTCGATCAGCGCGGCCTTGGCGGCTTCGGCCTTGGCGGCGTCGAAGGGTTCCTTCCCGTTGGCCATGCCGCCAAGCACGCCGGTGTTCTGGCCGACCAGCTTCATCAGCTCGGACCGGGCGATGGCATTGGGGTCGGTGGGTTCGGCATCCTGGGCATAGGCAACGCCGGTGACAAGGATCGCGCCGACTGCAAGGGCTCTGACATACTTCATTCCACTGGCTCCGTGCTGGGATGGACGGTGCCACTATAGGCGGGGGAGGTCGTGGCGTAACTCTGCGTCATCCACCCTCACGCAGTTGTCATCGCGATGCTGGGCAGACTCGACTCCTCTCCGGGCTCGTGGCAATGGCTGAAACAAAAGGAGAACAAATGCCCGGTCGCCGCATCCTGTCGCTGTGGTTTCCCCGGCTGGCCGCCGAACGGGTCGAGCGGCAGCGCCAGGACGTGCTGCCGGTGCCCCTTGCGGTGGTCGAAGAGGTGAACGGCGCCCAGATTCTGGCCTCGCTGACCGCTGCGGCCGAAGCGGCGGGGCTGCGCCTGGGCCAGCCCCTGCGCGATGCGACCGCAATCTGCCCGGACCTGCTGACCCTGCCCGCCGATCCCCTGGCCGAGGCACGGTTCCTTGGGGTGCTGCGCCGCTGGGCCGGGCGCTTCTCGCCCTGGGTGGCCGAGGAGCCGCCCGCCAGCCTGCTGATCGACCTGACCGGCAGCGCGCATCTCTTCGGCGGCGAGGCGGCGGTGCTTGATCGCGTGGCCGAGGATTGCGCCGAACTGGGCCTTAGCCTGCGCGCCGGGATTGCCGATACGACCGGGGCGGCCTGGGCGCTGGCGCGCTATGGCCGCAGCACGGCGGCTCCCCTGCGGTCCGGCGATGCCATCGACCAGGAGGCGCGGGCCACCCGATCGCGCGCGGCGAAACGGCGGGGATGGGAACGTGGGGGCAGCGCGCCCCGCCCGATCGCGGCGCATGGTGCGGGCACGGCGATGATCGCGCCCCCCGGCCAGCTGGTCGAGGCGCTGCGCCCCTTGCCGCTGGCGGCCCTTCGGCTGGAAGGTGAGGTGGTCGACCGACTGATGCGGTTGGGCCTGCGGCAGGTGGGCGACCTGATGGTCCTGCCCCGCGCCGCCCTGGCCCGCCGCTTCGGAATCGAGACCCTGCGCCGTCTGGACCAGGCCCTGGGGCTGGAGCCCGAGCCGGTCAGCCCCGCGCGCGCGCCGCTGCATTTCGCCGTGCGGCTGACGCTGCCCGACCCGATTGGCCTGCGCCCGGATATCGAGGCCGCGCTGGACCGGCTGCTCCCGGCTCTGTGCGACAAGCTGCAGGCCAGGGGAAGGGGGGTGCGGCGGCTGGCGTTCCAGGCCTTCCGGGCCGATGGCGGGGTTTCGGCGATCGAGGTCGGGCTGGCCCGGGCGGCGAACACGCCCGACCGGATCCGGCCGCTCCTGCAGCTGAAACTTGACCAGATCGACGCGGGTTTCGGGATCGACTGCCTGCGATTGCACGCCCTGGCGACCGAGGCGCTGATGCCGGTCCAGACCCGAAGCGTGCCTGGGGCGGTGGCTCGGCCCGGCCGGTCCGAAACCCATGCGCTGGACGACCTGGTCGGACGGCTGAGCGCCCGGCTGGGCGACGGTGCGGTGACGCGGTTGCATCCGGCCGAAAGCCATCTGCCCTCGAAGGACGCCCAGGTGCTGATGGCCGCCTGGAGCCAGCCGCACGACGGCCCCTGGCCCGTCCCACCCGCGCCACGACCGCTGGTGATCTTCCGCCCCGAGCCGGTGGAGGCCGCCGCAGGCCCAGAGCTTCCCGCCCGCTTCCGCTGGCGCCGCCGCGACTTTGCCCTGCGCATGGCGGTGGGACCAGAGCGGCTGCAAGCCGAATGGTGGCTGGAAGATCCCGACTGGCGCGAGGGCACCCGCGACTACTGGCGGGTCGAGGCCGAGGGCGGGGACCAGCTGTGGCTTTTCTACGGGCGCGGCGGGGCGGTGACCGATGGCTGGTACTGCGAGGGCGTCTTCGCCTGACGTTGCGTCCGGGCACCGGAATTCTGCAACAGAATTCCGGCCCGGAAATCGTCACGATTTCCGCCGCCCGGCTTGCCAGCCCGCGCCTTGCGTGAAACCATCCCGGCATGAAGTCCAGAAGCCGCATCTCGGTGCAGCAGACGCAGCGGCTGACGCTGACAACCCAACTTGCCGCCTCGATCCATCTGCTGCGCGCCGATGCCTTGGGCCTGTCGCGCTATCTCGAGGAACAGGCCGCCGAAAACCCGCAGCTGATCCTGGCCCGCCCCCCGCCGGGGGAATGGACCGCGCGCTGGAAATCCGCCCTGGCCCCCAGCGCCGAAGCAGAGACTGCCGCCGCCGCCCCCAGCCTCGTCTCGCATGCCCTGGCGCTGGTCGAGGCCCTGCGCCTTCCCCCGCAGCAGGCCCGCCTTGCCGAAGCCCTGGTCGAGGCGCTGGAGCCCTCGGGCTGGCTCGGCACTCCCCTGCCCGCCATCGCCCAGCGGTCGGCGGTGCCCCTGCGCGAGGTCGAAGCCGTGCTCGCCCGCCTTCAGGCCCGGGCCGAGCCCACCGGCCTTTTCGCCCGCGACCTGGCCGAATGTCTGCGCCTGCAGGCCGAGGAGGCGGGAGAGCTGGACCCGCCCATGGCCGCCGTGCTGGCCCGGCTTGATCTTGTCGCGCGGGGCGAGATCGACCGTCTGGCGCGTGAGGCCGGGATCGAGCCCGAGACCATCCGCCTGCGCATCGCACGCCTGCGCCGCTATGATCCCAAGCCCGGCGCTGGTTTTGAGTCCCTCGCCGCCCCGCTGCGCGAGCCCGACCTGATCGCGGAAAAGCGCGAGGGTGTCTGGGTCGTGCAGCTTAACCGCTCGGCCCTGCCCAGCCTCTCGGTGGCCGAAGGGCGCGGCAAGGGCCGGGCCGAGGCGCGGGCGCTGGTTCGTCTGGTCGAGGGGCGGAATGCCACGCTTCTGACCGTGGCGCAGGAAATCCTCGCCCGGCAGCAGGCGGCGCTGGATCAGGGACCCTCGGCGCTGGTGCCCATGACCATGGCCCAGGTGGCAGAGGCCTTGGGTCTGCACGAAAGCACCGTCTCGCGCGTGGTGGCGGGCACGGCCGTCGACACTCCGCGCGGGACCTGGTGGCTGCGGGCGCTCTTCACTCAGGCCGCGCGAGAGGGCGGGCCTGCGGCGGGTGCGCTGCGCGACAGGCTTGCGCGGCTGGTTGCGGACGAGGACCCGGCTGCCCCCCTCTCGGACGAGGCGCTGGCGAGGGCTCTGGCCGAAGGGGGGGCGCCCATTGCCCGGCGCACGGTGGCGAAGTACCGCGCCATGCTGGGCCTGCCCCCGGCCCACCGCCGCCGCCCGCGCGCCGCGCGGCCGACCCGGCGTGTCGCTTCCGGGGATGACAGTGCCGCGCCGCTGCCGTAGCTGGCAGGAAGGAAACCGGCGCAAGAGGCGGGAATGGCGATCTTTCTGGGTGTCGATACCGGGGGCACCTATACCGATGCGGTGATCCTGGACGAAAGCGCGAACCGTGTCCTGGGCAAGGCCAAGGCGCTGACCAGTCGGCATGACCTGGCAGTCGGCATCGGCCAGGCCGTCGACGCGGCCATCGCCGCTGCCGGGGTTGCGGCCGCTGAGGTGGCGCTGGTCTCGCTCTCGACCACCCTGGCAACCAATGCCCTGGTCGAGGGGCAGGGCGCCCGCGTAGCCCTGGTCTTCATCGGTTTTGACGATGCCGACCTGAGCCGCGGCGGCTTGACCGAGGCGCTCAAGGGTGACCCCGTCATCCGTCTTCCCGGAGGCCACACCCATGCCGGGACCGAGGCCGCGCCCCTTGACCTGACGCTTCTGGAGCTTCTGGTCCGCGAACAGGCCGAGGAGGTCTCGGGCTTTGCTGTTGCCGCGCAATTCGCCACCCGCAACCCCGCGCATGAGATTGCCGCCCGCGACCTGATCCGACGCGTCACCGGCCGCCCGGTCACCTGCAGCCACGAGCTTTCCGCCAACCTGAACGGCCCCAAGCGCGCCCTGACCGCCGTGCTGAACGCCCGGCTGATCGGCATGATCGACCGCCTCGTCGCCGCTTGTGAGCGTCACCTTGTCCAACTTGGCATCGACGCCCCCCTGATGGTGGTGCGCGGTGACGGCGCGCTGATCTCGGCCGCCATGGTCCGCGAGTGCCCGATCGAGACCATCCTCTCCGGCCCCGCCGCCAGCATCGTCGGCGCGCGCTGGCTGACCGGCGAGCCCGACGCGCTGGTATCGGACATCGGCGGCACCACGACCGACGTGGCCCTCCTTCGCGACGGCCTGCCAGAGATCGACCCGCAGGGCGCCCGCGTCGGCGGCTTCCGCACCATGGTCGAGGCGGTTGCGATGCGGACCACCGGCCTTGGTGGCGACAGCGAGGTGCATCTGGTGACCGAGGGGCTGAAGGGCGGCGTGCGCCTGGGTCCCCGTCGCCTGATGCCCGTTTCGCTGCTGGCAGTGGATCACGGCCCGATGGTCCATGCGGCGCTAGACCGCTGGCTCTCCTCCGAGGCCGTGGGCGAGATGGATGGCCGCTTCGTCTTGCCGATGACGGGCCAGCGCGGCGGGCTGAACGCCCGTGACATCGCGGTCCTGGACCGGATTACCCAACCCATGCCCATGGCCCACGCCCTGACGTCGCGGCTTGAGGTCGCGGCGCTGGAACGCCTGGTGGCGCGGGGGCTGGTGATGCTGTCGGGGGTCACGCCATCGGATGCCAGCCACATGCTGGGCCGCCTGGCCGATTGGGACGGCGCGGCCGCCGAAAAGGCGCTGCGGCTGATGGCCCGGCGGCGCACCGGGGCGGGCGAGCGTTTTGCCCAGGGGCCCGAGGCTTTGGCCCAGGCCATCGTCGACCAGCTGACCCAGCAGACCGTCGATTGCCTGCTGGAAGCGGCCTTCGCCGAGGACCCCGCCTTTGCCGCCGACCCGCCCGAGGCGCTGGCCCGTCATCCGCTCACGCGCCTGGGCCTTGACCGCCATCGCGGCGTGGTCGAGACCACGGTGCGCCTTGGCGTCCCGGTGATCGGCCTTGGCGCCTCGGCCCCGTCCTACTATGGCGCGGTGGGTGAGAGGCTGGGCTGCCGAATGATCCTGCCCGAACATGCCGGGGTGGCGAATGCCATAGGCGCCGTCGCGGGGCAGGTCAGCCAGCGCGCGACCGGCACGGTGTCGTCGCCAGCCGAGGGGCGCTTTGTCGCGCATCTGTCCGAGGGGGTGGAAACCTTCTCCTCGCCCGAGGCCGCGCTCGCCGCGCTGGAAACCGCGCTGATCGCCGAAGCCTCGGACCGGGCACGGCAGGCCGGGGCGGTGGACCTGCGCCTGACCGTCGACCGTGACGTGAAGGAGGTCGAGATCGAAGGCCGCCAGATGTTCATCGAGGCGCGCGTGACCGTCACGGCCTCAGGCCGCCCACGGGTCGCGCGCTAGGCCGTCCTGGTCCAGGGCAGGGTGAAGATCAGAGGCAGGTCGGGCGACCAGGCGCGGTTGCTCTCGTAAAGGTGGCGGAACCCCGCCAGCAGCCCGTCGCGCGCGGTCGGATGCAGCCGGGCGATGTCGGCATATTGCATCTCCAGCCGAAGGGCGGCCCTGCCCTCGGCATCTCCGTCCCGCAGCGCCTGCAGCAGGACCAGCGCCAGACACGGCATGTGCCCCGGCTGACCGGGAGCAGAGGCCACCATCTCGACCACCGTCGGCAGGGGCAGGGACATCCGCTCGTCCTGCAGCAGCGCCAGAAGGGCCGCGCGATTCCGTGCCAGATCGGCACCAAAATCGGCGCGGGCGATATGCTCGATATCCCCCTGGGTCATCGTCCGCGCCAGCCGGATCAGCTCCGCCTCGACCTCGTCCTGGCTGTTGGTCGTCAGATCATCCGGGCTCAGGGGGGCGGTCTCTCTCAGCTTGCCCAGGGCCCGAAGATGTTCGACCCCGTTCAGCAGCGCCGCCCGGATCGGGGCCGGCTGCTCCCGGAAGCCGCGCCCCTGCCGCGCCAGGGACCAGTCCGCATCGGCCACCGCGCTGCCGGTGATGGAGGCCGCCAGGATTCGGGCCGCGGCACCCGCCGCAGCATCGGGTGCAACCGCGGCCTGAACGCGCCCCAGGTCGGCCAGCACCTGCCTTGCCCGAAATCCTGTGGGATCTGATCTATTCATTTCGTCGAATATAGGGGCAAATCGCAGAACCGCTAGCCCGGTGCCATGATTCACCCTTGACCTTGTCCGGCAGCGCCCTTAATCCGCGCCGCAGTGGCTAGGTAGCTCAGCTGGTTAGAGCGTGCGACTCATAATCGCAAGGTCGAGGGTTCGAGTCCCTCCCTCGCCACCACTTTAATCCGTCAGTGACGCCACAGTACCGCCGTCAGGTGATCCGCCGTCAGCACGGACTGCTGGCGCAGGAAATCCGCCAGTTCCGCATACATCGCCCGGTTGCGCAGGGCGAAGGCGATGGCGGGTTCCAGCTCGTCCTTCCGCAGAACCACAGGGATCGGCAAGCCGGTCCAATCCACGAAGGATTCGATCTTGTGGCTGTTCGAGGGCGAGGTGACGAAGGGACAGCCTGCCAGCGCGGCGGCATAGACGCCATGGTGCTGGGCCGTCAGATAGACCTCGGCCCGGCGCAGTGTGGCGACGATATCCTCGAAGGGCAGGCGGCGCAGCGTCAGCTTCTCGCCCGCCTGGTCGTCGAACAGGTCCGGGATCAGCCCGTGCCGATGCGTCCCGCCGATCACCCGGCCGTCCTTCAGGTCATGCGCCTTGCCTTGGCTCAGGAAGGCCGGGTCTGCGGCGGAATCCAGCAGGATCAGCGGCTTGCCTCCGAAACGGCGGGCAAAGGCGGCGCTGCGCGGCTCGCGCACAGCCAGAAGCGCGAGGTTGGCCAGAATGTCCTCGGCCGGGGCGTCGTACTGCTGGAACAGCGCGTTCACCAGGAGGACGCGCTTGCCCTGCCGCTTGGCGCGCTGGATCAGCGACAGCAGGAATCTGGCGCGGGGCCCGGAGTGGTGGATCGTCCCCTCGCCATTGACCAGAAGGATGCGGGCCTGGGCAAAGGCGGGCTCGTCGATGTCGCGGGTGCCGTTGATGTGCCGCCCCGAGATGGCCAGACCTGCCCCCTGAATGGCGGCGACCAGCGAGCGCATCACCGCCTTGCACCCGGCATGGGGGACATCGCTGGTGTCATTGGCAAGGAACAGGGTCACGAAGGGAACCGGACAGGCTGCATCGCGCAAAGGCTAGACATGTCGGCCGGGGCGGCGCAAGGCCGATCCGGGGTCCGGCGGTTGCGTTTGCGTCGCCCTTTGGCCATATAGTCACCGCCGGAAGATGGAGCGCGCGATGAACTACCTCGAATTCGAGAAGCCCCTGGCCGAGATCGAGGGCAAGGCCGAGGAGTTGCGGGCGCTGGCCAAGACCGGCGGCGGCATGGACCTGACCAAGGAGGCCGAGGCGCTGGACCGCAAGGCCGAGACTGCTCTGCGCGATCTCTACAAGAACCTGTCGGCCTGGCAGAAGTGCCAGGTTGCGCGACATCCCGACCGGCCGCATTGCAAGGACTATGTCGAGGGGCTGTTCACCGAATTCACCTCGCTGGCCGGCGACCGGGCTTTTGCCGACGACCATGCCGTGATGGGCGGGATCGCGCGATTCCAGGACCAGCCGGTGGTGGTGATCGGCCACGAGAAGGGCAACGACACCAAGTCCCGGATCGAGAGGAACTTCGGCATGGCCCGGCCCGAGGGCTATCGCAAGGCGATCCGGCTGATGGACCTCGCCGACCGTTTCCGCCTGCCGGTGATCACGCTGGTCGACACGCCCGGCGCCTATCCCGGCAAGGGGGCCGAGGAGCGCGGCCAGGCCGAGGCGATCGCGCGGTCGACCGAGAAGTGCCTCGCGATCGGGGTGCCGCTGATCTCGGTCGTGATCGGCGAGGGTGGCTCGGGCGGGGCGGTGGCCTTTGCGACCGCAAACCGGGTGGCGATGCTGGAACATTCGGTCTACTCGGTCATCTCGCCGGAAGGCTGCGCATCGATCCTGTGGAAGGACGCCGAGAAGATGCGCGAGGCGGCCGAGGCGCTGCGGCTGACGGCGCAGGACCTCCAGAAGCTGGGGATCATCGACCGGATCGTGAAGGAACCGATGGGCGGCGCGCAGCGGGCCCCGAAGGAAGCGATCGACGCGGTGGGCAAGGCCATCGAGGCGATGCTGAAAGAGCTGTCGGGCAAGAAGCCGGAGGCGCTGGTCAAGGATCGGCGACAGAAGTTCCTGGAGATGGGGTCCAAGGGGCTCGCTGCGTGAATCCCTGGATCGTCGTCCTGATCGCCGGCCTGATGGAGACCGGATGGGCGCTGGGGCTGAAATATTCGGAAGGTTTCACCCGGCTTTGGCCCTCGGTCGTGACCGTGGTGCTGGCCCTGGGGTCGTTCTGGCTGCTGTCGCTGGCGATGAAAAGCCTGCCGGTGGGGACTGCATATGCGGTCTGGGTTGGGATCGGGGCGGTGGGGACGGCGGTGGCGGCGGTCTTCCTGTTTGAGGAGCCGGTCAACCTGATGCGGGTGATGGGGGTGCTGCTGATCCTGGCCGGGATCGTGGCGCTGAAGTTCGCCTGATCCCTGTCC
>JBKHWC010000100.1:0-9412 GCA_046569765.1 Alphaproteobacteria bacterium
AGCCCGCCCCCAGATCGGCGATCTTGCCGCCCAGTTTCGCGGGCAACGCCCCCGCCAACAGGATCGACCCGCGATCCGGCCCGTCGGCCGAGAACACGCCGGGCAAAGTCTGGAACCCCTGCACAAGCGACGGCTTCGCCAGCCAGTCCGACAGGTCCGGCCCGACCGGGAAACTCGCCAGCTTGCCATGCGCCTTCGACAGGCTGTCGGACAGATCGACCCGCCCCCGCAGGTCCTTCAGCGCCGTGTCGATCCCGTCGGTCTTTTGCCCATCGACCGCCACCCAGCCACCCGGGACCACCTCGGCCGCCGCCCGCGCGATCAGCGCGCGGCCTGCCTCGCGGCTGCGGGGCAGGCAGACGATGGCCGCCGCATAGGGCGGGGCGGGCGTCACCGAATAGCGTTGCGCGAAATGGTCAGTGTCCGGCTTGAACCCGGTCAGCACCACGACCCGATCCCGGGGCAGCGCCGACAGGTCATCCCCGACCCTGGGCCGATAGACCGCGATCGTCCCCGAAACGGGAAGCACCAGCGCGCCGGTTTCCAGCGCCAGAGAGAGACGGGCGGACCGCATGGGCGGGGCCTCAGGCCCCTGATCTCCCTGAGGGGCCGCTCATTCCTTTTCCATCGTGCATTGCAGCGGATGCTGGTGGCGGCGCGCGAAATCCATCACCTGCGCAACCTTGGTTTCGGCCACCTCGAAGCTGAACACCCCCACGACCGCCAGCCCCTTCTTGTGGACCGTCAGCATGATCTCGAACGCCTGGGCGTGGTTCAGACCAAAGAAACGCTCCAGAACATGAACCACAAACTCCATCGGCGTGTAGTCGTCGTTCAGGAGCAGCACCTTGTACATGGGCGGGCGCTGGGTCTTCGTCTTGGTCTTGGTCAGAAGCGAGGTGTCGTTCCCCGGCCCGTCCGTCTTGTCAGACATGGTCAGCGGTCGCATGGACACAGGAGGTCGCCTCGGGGATTCGGGGGTTGCAACGGATGGGGGAAATATAGCCTCTTTTGCCGCAGCGAAAAGGGGGCGGCGCGTCAGCGTCGCGAACAGCACCATGTTGACCACCATCGGCTTCGACGCTGACGACACGCTTTGGCAGAACGAGGCGTTCTTCCGCCTGACTCAGGACCGATTCGCCCGCCTGCTGGAGCGTTACGCCGACCCCGACCATCTGGCCGAACGGCTGGAGGCGGCCGAGCGGCGCAACCTTGGCCATTACGGCTTTGGCGTGAAGGGCTTCACCCTGTCGATGATCGAGACCGCGATCGAGGTCACCGACGCCCGCATCCCGGCCCGTGTGATCGGGGAAATCGTGGCTGCCGGGCGCGAAATGCTGGAACATCCGATCGAGCTTCTGCCCCATGTCCGCGCCACCGTCACGGCTCTGGCCGCCGACTACCGCGTGGTGCTGATCACCAAGGGCGACCTGCTGGACCAGGAGCGCAAGCTGGCGCAATCCGGCCTGGGCGACCTGTTCGACGCGGTAGAGATCGTCAGCGACAAGAGCGCCGACAGCTACCGCGCCATCTTTGCGCGCCACGGCACCGGGGCGGACCAGGCGATGATGGTCGGCAACTCGCTGAAATCCGATGTGATCCCCGCGCTGCAGGCCGGGTCCTGGGGCGTCCATGTCCCCCATGGCGTGACCTGGGCGCTGGAAGCCGCCGATCCGCCCGAAGGCCACCGCCGCTTTCACGTCCTGCCCGATCTGTCCGGACTGCCCGCCCTGGTCGACAGCCTGATGCCCCGCCGCAACGGATAGCGCCGCCGAAGCGGGCGCCCCCTAGATATGGCGCGCCCTGCCACATGCGTGCGTCCGCATGAACTCTGCCCTGAAAGTCCTTGTAATTTTTGGGTTTTCGGAACCGATCCGCTGTGCTAGCCTTCGCCCCGAGGCAGAACATGGCACCGGGAAACCCGGGCCGCACAGGCAAAGGAATAGGCGACATGGCATCGCTTGTCGGGCGTATTCTCCGGGCAGTCTTCTTGTATGCACTGGTTGGCGCGGTCCTTCTGACCAGCCCGCTGCAGGCGGCGCCCTTCGCCGCCATCGTGATGGACGCCCGGACCGGAGAAATCCTGTACGAAAAGAACGCCCGCACCCGGCTGCACCCGGCCTCGCTGACGAAGATGATGACGCTTTACATCACCTTCCAGGAAATCCAGGCTGGCCGTCTGTCGCTGGATACCCGCGTCACCGTCTCGAAATACGCCGCCTCGCAGCCGCCCTCGCGCCTGGGGCTGAAGCCGGGGCAGAAGATCGCGCTGCGCTACCTGATCCGCGCGGCGGCGGTGAAATCGGCGAACGACGCGGCCGCCGCCATCGGCGACCACATCGGCGGCGATGCGGCCAGCTTCGCCAAACGGATGACCAAGACCGCCCGCACGCTGGGGATGAACGACACCACTTTCCGCAACGCGCATGGCCTTACGGCCGAGGGGCATCTGTCCACCGCCTATGACATGAACATCCTGGGGCGGCACCTGTTCTACGATTTTCCCCAGTATTACAACATCTTCTCCCGCCGCACCGCCGATGCCGGGATCGCCGAGGTGCGCAACACCAACTCGCGCTTCCTGGACGCCTACGAAGGCGCGGACGGGATCAAGACCGGCTACACCTCGGCCGCCGGCTTCAACCTGACCGCCTCGGCCGTGCGCGGCAACAAGCGGATCATCGCCACCGTCTTCGGCGGCACCTCGACCGCGAATCGCAACGCCAAGATGGCCGAGCTGATGGACATCGGTTTTGGCGCGGCCAAGAACCGCGTGAAGGAACAGCCGCCACAGGCCCCGGCCCCGCTGCCGCCCGACGCGCTGATCGCCTCGGCCGAGCCCGAGATCGACGAGATCGACGCCGAAGGCGGCGCCGGCAAGACCGTCCGCGTGTCGGGCGGGGTGGCCTCCAGCCTCCGGCCGAAGTCGCGGCCTGCCGTGCCGACCGTACCCGATGAGGTCGCCATCGCCATGGCCGCCAGCATCGACGGCGCCCTGGCCGAGGCCACCGCCGAACCCGCCCCGCCCGGCACGCTGGACTTCCAGGCCGAGGCGATGGAGGCCGCCCCCGCCCTTGCCGCTGCCGAGCCGGTGGAAGCGGCGCTGCCCGAGCCTGTCGAAATCGCCGCAGCGGCGCCGGAACCCGGCACGCTGGAGGCCCAGGCCGCCGCGCTGGACGACGGCATCCTTCCCGCGGACACCACGCTGGCCGCCGCCGAGCCTGCCCCCGAACCCGGCACGCTGGAAGCCCAGGCCGCCGCTCTGGCCGATGCGGTCCTGCCTGCCGACACCGAACTCGCCGCCGCCGTGGAAGACCCGGCCCTGGCCGAGCTTAAACCGCAAGCCCGCCCCGAAACGCTGGCCGCCGCTCCGGCCCTCGTGGCCGAGGCCGCCCCCGAACCCACCATTGCGCCCGAAGAGGCGCCCGCCGACCTCGCGGTGGAACTCGCGGCTGCACCGGAACAGGTCGTGACCGACCCCGGCCTGCCTGCCCCGGCCGAGACCGAACTCGCGCTGGCCGAGGCCCTGCCCGAGATCACCGCCGTCGAAACCGTCGCCGCCGCCGCCACCATGGTCCCGGCCGAACCTGCCCCGACCCGGCAGGCCCCGATCTTCGACACGGTCGCGGTCGCCGAGGCCCCCGAACCCGCGCAGGAAGAGGTCGTCGTCGTCATGTCCACCTCGGGCGGGCGGCACTTCGGCGTGAACGTCGGCGAATTCCCCTCGCGCTACGAGGCGGAACGCGCGCTGCTCAAGACCGCGCTGGCCGAAAGCGCCACGCTGAACGAAGGCCTGCGCAAGACCACCCAGGCCGACGGCGCCTGGCGGGCCAGCTTCCTGGGGCTGACCGAAGAGCAGGCGGAGCTCGCCTGTCGCCGCCTGCGCGCCCGCGCGGTGCCCTGCGAAACCGTGGGGGGCTGAACGATGGTCGCGCTTGTCTTCCCGGCCCTGCCCACCGTCACCCTGCCGGTCACCGGCCGCACCGAACGCTTTCCGGTCCGCCGCATCTTCTGCGTCGGCCGGAACTACGCCGAACATGCCCGCGAGATGGGGGCCGACGACAAGGAACCGCCGTTCTTCTTCACCAAGCCCGCCGATGCCGTGGTGGAAAGCGGCAGCCGCATCCCCTATCCGCCCGCGACGACCAACCTCCACCACGAGGGCGAGCTGGTCCTTGCCATCGGCAAGGCTGGCGCAATGCTGGCGGAAGCGGACGCCCCCGCCCTGATCTGGGGCCATGCCGCGGGCAACGACCTGACCCGCCGCGACCTGCAGGCCGAGGCCAAGGCGAACCGCCGTCCCTGGGACATGTCCAAAGCCTTCGACAAATCCGCCGTCATCGGCCCGATCCGCCCTGGCGCGCTGCAGGACGCAACGCTGCGCTGCACGGTCAACGGCGCGTTGCGGCAAGAAGCGCGCCTGTCCGACATGATCTGGAACCCGGCCGCGATCATCGCCGCGCTCTCGCGCCTCGTCAGCCTAGCGCCCGGCGACCTGATCTTCACCGGCACGCCGGCCGGGGTCGGCCCGCTGACCCGCGGCGACACCTGCAAGGTCGAGATCGACGGGCTGCAATCGGCTACTGTGACCATCGGCTGAAGCTCCGGGGGGCCCGATTTCTTGGAAGAAATCGGACCGGAGCCTTCAAAGGCTCCGATGCGGAATTTTTGAAAATTCCGCTCCCGGCAGATGCATAGCCCTCAGGGCTTTGGCCGGTCGTCCCAGTCCTTGGTCAGGATCCGGTTCGCGTCGCCCTCGGGATCGTCGAATTGCCGCGTCTTCATCGCCCAGAAGAAGGCGACCAGACCAACCCCGCCCAGAAAGAGCGACACGGGGATAAGGATCGACAGGATCTCCATCAGCGCAACCGCATCGCGTTCAGGGACACGGTGATCGACGACAGCGACATGGCCAGCGCCGCCGCCAGGGGCGTTGCCAGACCGACCAGCGCCAGCGGCACCGCGACGATGTTGTACCCGCCCGATATCGCGAAATTCTCCACCATCCGCCGCGCCGATTGCCGCCCGATCCGCACCGCATCGGCGATGGGCGCGATATCCTGCCCCAGAAGCACGATGTCCGACGCCACCCGCGCCGCGTCCAGCGCGCTGGCCGGAGAGATCGAGACATGCGCAGACGCCAGCGCCGCCGTGTCGTTCAGCCCGTCGCCGACCATCAGCACGCGCCCCGCCTGCGACAGCTCGGCCACCCGCGCGGCCTTCTCGGCCGGAAGAACCCCGGCGCGCCAACGCGCGATCCCCAGCCGCTCGGCCAGGTCGCGGACCGGGGCCTCGGCATCGCCCGACAGAAGCTCGACCTTCAGCCCCGATTTCTGCAGCGCCGCGACCGCCTGGGCCGCGCCGGGACGCAAGCGGTCAGTGAAAGCGAAGGCATGGGTCGCCCCGCCCAGCGCCAGATAGGTCGCGGTCAAGGGCAGCGCATTGGCCCCGCACCAGTCGGCCCGGCCCAGACGCACCCTTGCGCCCTGCCACAGACCCTCGATCCCCTGGCCGGGAACCTCGCGCAGATCCGTCACCTCGGCCGGGGCGATGCCCAGCGCCCGCGCGCCCTCGGCCAAGGCGCGAGCCAAGGGATGCGACGACCCCGTCGCAAGCGCCGCCGCCACGGCCACCGCCTGAGGCGGCTGCTCGGCCAGCGCCACCGGCTCGGGCACGCCCAGCGTCAGCGTCCCGGTCTTGTCGAAGACCACCGTATCGACCTCGGCCAGCCGCTCCAGCGCCGTGCCGTGCTTGATCAGCACCCCCTTGCGGAACAGCTTGCCACTGGCCGAGGTGATCACCGCCGGCACCGCCAGCCCCAGCGCACAGGGGCAGGTGATGATAAGGACGGCAGCCGAGATGTTGATCGCATAGCGCAGGTCGCCCCCGGTCGCCCACATCCAGTAGCCGAAGGCGCTGAAGGACAGGATATGCACCAGCGGCGAATAGGCGCTGGCGGCCCGGTCGGCGAGGCTGGTGTGCCGCGTCTTGGCCCCTTCCGCGACCGCGACCAGATCGGCCATGCGATGCAGGCTCGACTCCTTCCCGGCCGCCGTGACCCGCACGGTCAGGGGGCCGGTCAGGTTGACCTCGCCCGCGCTGACCACCGTACCCTCGCCCGCCGCCATGGGCAGGCTTTCCCCGGTCAGAAGGCTCCGGTCCAGCTCTGACGCGCCCGCGACCACGATCCCGTCCACCGGCATCCGCGCACCGGGCCGGACCAGCACCAGATCGCCCGGCGCGACGGCGGCGATCAGCGTCTCGACCTCTTGCCCGTCGACCAGCACGATCGCGCGCGGCACTTCCAGCGCGGCCAGTTCCTCGGCGGCCGAGCGGGCAATGGCCCGGGTACGATGGTCCAGGTAGCGGCCCAGAAGCAGGAAGAAGGCCAGCATCACGGCGGCGTCGAAATAGGCGTGATGGCCCGAGTGCCAGGTCTCGAACACCGAGATCGCCGAGGCCAGGATCAGCGCGAGGCTGATCGGGACATCCATTCCCAGCTTGCCCTGCTTCAGGCTGGCCCAGGCCGAACGGAAAAACGGCTGCCCCGCGAAGACCACGGTCGGCAGCGCGATGGCGCCGGAAATCCAGTGGAACAGGTCGCGCGTCGCATCCTCGGCCCCCGACCAGACGGCGACGGACAGAAGCATGACATTCATCATGCTGAAGAAGGCCACGCCCAGCCGCATCAGAAGCTCGCGCCCCTGGCGGTCGGTCTCGGTCGCGGACAGGAGGCCGGGGTCCAGCTCATGCGCCTCCTGGCCCAGGCCCTCCAGCACGGCGACCAGTTCGGCCGCCGTCACGCCCATCGCCTCGACGCTGACGCGCTTCTGGGTCAGGTTCACCCGGGCCGAACGCACCCCCGGCACGGCCTGAAGCGCCGTCTCGACGGTCGAGATCGTCTCGGCCCCCGCGGCCTGCGGCAGGGACAGGACGATCCGCCCCGCCCGTTCCGCCCGCAACGCGGCGATCCGCTCGGCGGCCGGGACCACAGTGCAGGCCGGGCAGGCCGAAACCGGCGCGCGTCCGAACTGCTGGTCGAACTCCTCGACGACTGCCATGACCTAACCTTGCACGAAAAGCTCGGAACGCTGTTCGAACAGCGTTCCATCCTTGGCGCGGGCGGTGACCTTCACCATCCACTTGCCGTGCCCCAGTTCCAGCGGCGCGGTATAGACATCGCCCGCCTGCACGAATTGGGGCCGCGTGTCATCGGCGGACGAGGTGGTGCGGCCGATCAGGACCTCCAGCCCTTCGACCGTCACCGGCTGCCCGTCCCGGTCGGTGAAGGCCAGGTCGATCCGACCCTCGGCATAGCGGGGCGCCAGGGCCCAGCCCAGGGCCTCTTGCGCGGCCTTGCGGTCGTTGAACCCCTGCCCCGCGACGTAAGAGTTCTTGACCTCCAGCCCCGGGAAGGTCGAGATCGCCTGATAAGCCATGACCACGTTCACCCCGATGATCACCGCAAAGGCGCTGGCGGTGATGGCGAACACATGCTTGCCGGTCAGCTTAGTCATCGCTGTCCTCCTTCCCGTTGAAGACGGTATCATGGTGTACACGGTTCGTCGTCCCTTCTTCGGCGATCCAGAACCGCACCCTGGTCCGGTCATCCGTCGCCGCTTCGCTTCCGGCCTTGGCCGTCAGGTAGACACGTTGCGACATGGTGTCGTTCGCGGGCACCGTCACCGTCACGCCCTCGACCCCTTCCAGCGACAGGTCCAGCCGCTCTTCCGACGTGACCGAGAGCGTGAACTGGGCATCCGTGCCATGCATGTTGCGCAGCCGCAGCTCATAGGCGTTGCGGATCGACCCGTCGGAAAGCGTGACGAAGGTCGGGTTGCGCACTGGCGTCACGTTCACGTCGATGGGCGAGCGCAGGAACAGCGCCACGACCAGCCCGACGCCCACCCCGGCCCAAAGCACCGTATACAGCACCGTTCGCACCCGGAAGACATGCGCCCAGACTGATTTCGGCGGCTGGCCCGCGCGTTCCCGGGTCTCGTCGGTCAGCGCCAGATAGCCGATCAGGTCGCGCGGCTTGCCGATCTTGTCCATCACGTCGTTGCATGCGTCGATGCAGAGCCCGCAGGTGATGCAGGCCATCTGCTGGCCGTTCCTGATGTCGATCCCCATCGGGCAGACGTTCACGCAGGCCATGCAGTCGATGCAGTCCCCCGCGCCCTCGGTCCCCAGCTTGCCCCGAGGCTCGCCCCGCCAGTCGCGATAGGCGATGGTCAGCGTGTCCTCGTCCATCATCGCGGCCTGGATGCGCGGCCAGGGGCAGGCGTAGATGCAGATCTGCTCGCGCGCGAAACCGCCGAAGAAGAAGGTGGTCAGCGTCAGGATCAGCATCGTCGTATAGGCCACCGGATGCGCCTGGCCGGTCACCAGGTCACGCAGCAGCGTCGGCGCATCGGTGAAATAGAAGATCCAGGCCCCACCCGTGGCCAGGCCGATCAGGAACCAGACCGTCCACTTGACCGCGCGCTTGCGGACCTTCTCGCCGTTCCATTTCTGCCGGTGCAATCGCAGCCGCGCGTTGCGGTCACCTTCGATCCAGCGCTCCACCAGGATGAAAAGGTCGGTCCAGACCGTCTGCGGGCAGGCATAGCCGCACCAGACCCGGCCCGCCGCGCTGGTGAACAGGAACAGCCCCAGCCCCGCCATGATCAGCAGGCCCGCCACGAAATAGAATTCGTGCGGCCAGATCTCGATCATGAAGAAGAAGAACCGCCGGTTTGCCAGATCGATCAGCACCGCCTGATCGGGCAGCGCGGGGCCGCGATCCCAGCGCAGCCAGGGCGTGATATAGTAGATTCCCAGCGTCACCGCCATGATCCACCACTTCAACGTCCGAAACGAGCCTTTCACCCGACGCGGAAAAACCGGCTCGCGCGCGGCGTAAAGGCTGGGGGGGGATTCGGTCTCGGACACGGAAGGGCTCCTTGCGGGCGCAGAATCTTGCAACTTCTGCTTCGTCCATCGCCGCCTGCGCGGCCTTGACCTGCATCAATAGACGCGATGCCAGGGGTCTGCCATGCGGCACGGCGGCACAATTTCCTGTGACCCGACACCGCAGCAACAGAAAAGGGGGCCCGAAGGCCCCCTTTCCCACCGTCTAACTGCGTTACTCGCCACCGCCGAGACTGTGGACGTAGAACGCCACCGCCCGGATCTCATCCTCGCTCAGCCGTTCGTTCCAGTTCGGCATCACCCCGAACCGGGCATTGACCACCGTTTCAGTGATGGCCGCCCGCGATCCACCATACAGCCAGATCGCATCGTTCAGCTTTGGCGCACCCTGGGTCCGGTCGCCCGAGCCGTCCTCCATGTGGCAGGCCGAGCAGTTGTCGAGGTAGACCGTCGCCCCCTCGGCCGCCAGCGCGGCGTCATGCTCTTGCCCCGACAGGGC
>JBKHWC010000101.1:0-9079 GCA_046569765.1 Alphaproteobacteria bacterium
GGCTGCAGCAGCGATCGCCCCGCGCGCCGTCCGCGCCTCCCCCGAAATCCTCCATGCCATCGAGACCACGGCGCTACGCTACGGCAGCCATGGCGCCCTGCGTCAAGCGGGTCTGTCGGTCAGCGATTGGGCGCTGTTCTACCGCGCCAATATCGAGGTCGAGAGCGCCTACAATCCCGGCGCCTTGAGCCCGGTCGGGGCCATCGGGCTTGGCCAGTTGATGCCCGACACTGCGCGCGATCTCGGCGTCGATCCCAATGACGTCGCCCAGAACCTCGACGGCTCGGCCCGTTACCTGTTGATGATGCTCGAGCAGTTCGGCGATCCCGCGCTGGCACTTGCAGCCTACAATGCCGGTCCCCATGCGGTCACCCGCCATGGCGGCATTCCCCCCTTTCGAGAAACCCAAGGCCATGTGGCCCGTGTGACAGCCGTGTTCCAGCGGCTGAGAGGAGACCTTTCGTGACGTCCAAATCTTCCTTTATCGCGCTCGGCGCGATGGCCCTTATCGTGCTGGCAGGCCCTGCGCTGGCCCAAAGCATCGACCTGTCGCCCGTGCAAACCCTTTTGCAAGGCATCGTCGATGCGATCACAGGGCCCTTGGGCATCGTGATCGGCACGCTCGCGCTGATCGGCGTGTTCCTCTCCTGGCTCTTCGGCATCCTCGATTTCCGTCAGGCGCTCTGGGTCGTGGTCGCGATCGCGGGCATCGCCGCGGCGCCCACCATCGTCGCAGCCATCTGGACCACCTGAGAAGCACCCATGTCCGATCAGTCCCGCGTGTTCATCGGCCTTCTGAGGCCGCCAAAGCTGATGGGCTTGCCGATCATGTACGCCATGGTCTGGCTCTTCGGCTCGACGCTTCTGTTTCTCTGGGTCCAGAGCTGGGTGGTGGCCGTCTTTGCGGGGCTGGCTTGGCCGGCGCTTTGGAAAGCCGCGGACTGGGATCCGAACTTCCTCGACGTCCTGGTGATCACCTTGCAGGAAACCCCACCCACGGCGAACCGCAAGCTCCACGGGGGCGACAGCTATGCCCCGTGATGGATTTGCCGATGACGTGGCCAACGCCCTCGATCCGCTCACCGCGCTGCCCGCATGGGTCAAGGGCGAGAAGCGGCTCTCGTCCATGCTGCCTTACGTCAGCCTTGTGACCGACCGGACGATCCGGACGCGCGGCAACGAGCTGATGCAATGCATCCGGCTGGAAGGGGTGAACAGCACCACGAGCGAGGACGCCCATCTCGACCGGATCGGCGGGCTTCTCGCCGGGATCGTCGCGCAGGTGGGGACCGAGTTCTCCTTCTACCTGCACAAAGTCTCGAAAGCGGTCGACGTGACCCTGCCGCCCATTCCGGGCGAAGGGTTTGCGGCTGCCGTCGACCAGCGCTGGCGCGCGCATCTGGGTCAGGCGGGCCTGCGTGACAAGACACTGACCCTGACGGTCCTGAAGCGCCCCGAGGCGGGGAGCCGTTTGCCCTTCGGTCTGGGGGCGTCGCGTGCGCGACATGCAGCGGACACAACCCGCCGCTTGCGCAAGCTCGACGAGGTCGTCGGCTTCCTCCTATCGTCCTTTGATGAGCTGAAACCCCGGATGCTTGCCGCCAGCACTGGCGAACTTCTGGGCTTCCTCGGATCTCTGAACACCGGCGAAGAGCACCCGCTCTTCCCGCGGTCACGCCTCGGCGTGATCGCCGAGGACGTTGCCAATACCCGCGTCACCTTTCGCGGCACGACCATCGCGCTCTCGGACGGTGCCGTGGGCGACAAGCTCGGGGCGATCTTTGCGGTGAAAAACTACCCCGCCAAGACCGATAGCCTGATGCTCGACGAGTTGAATCTGCCCGTCGACATGGTGGTCACGCATTCTTTCGTGCCGATCAACGCCAACATCATGGCAGGCCGGATCAAGCGGCAGTTGCGCCTTATGCAAGCCGCCAATGATGGGGCCGTCAGCCTCGCCCAGGAACTGGAACTCGCGCAGGACGATCTGGAATCGAAACGCCTGATCTTCGGCGAGCATCACATGACGGTGGCCGTCTATGCGCGCAGCCAGGCTGCGCTCGACGATATCGCGGCAGAGATCCGCAACATCTCCGCGACCTCCGGCATCAACCTGATCTCGGAAGCCTTCGGGGCGCGGGCGCATTTCATGGCGCAGCATCCGGGAAACACTGGCGCGCGCAGCCGCAAGGCCGCGATCACGAACCACAACTTCGCCGATCTCGGGACCTTCCACCGCACCCCGCTTGGCAAGACTAGCTGGGAAGTGCCCTGGGGCGTGCCGATCACGCTCTTCCCGACACCCGAGCGCAGCGGCTTCCGCTTCAACTTCCACGAACAGGGCGCGCCGGACCGCGAGCCTACCGGCGGGCACACGCTGATCCTCGGCCGCCCCGGCTCAGGCAAATCCGTGCTGGCGGCGTTCCTCATGACCATGGCGCGGCGCGCAGGCGCGCGGCTCTTCGTCTTCGACTATCGCGCTGGCATGGAGATGGCCGTCCGCGCTCTTGGCGGCAGCTATTCGACGGTGCGGGCGGGGCGCCCCACCGGGCTGAACCCCCTGCAGACCGAGATTGATGCCCGCGGTCAGGCCTGGCTTGCCGACTGGCTCGCGAGCCTCCTCGAGCGCCGAGACCGGCCCCTGACCCCGGTGCAGACCAACCGTCTGCAGGAGGTCGTGCGCCAGAACGCCAGTGCCGGGCACGCCGGCCTCAGGAACTGGTCGGACTTCGCCTCACTCCTCGTCTCAACCGATGACGAAGGTGATCTCTTCGAGCGGATGCAGGAATGGACGGCCGATGGCCGCTATGGCTGGATCTTTGGGGCGAACGCAGACGACACGTTCCAGATCGGGGGTAGCACTGATGCTGACGTCGCGGGCTTTGACCTGACCGGCATCCTCGATTCCGAGAGCGAGCGGGAACGCATGGCGGTCCTGTCCTACCTCTTTCGCCGGGTCGAGCGGGTGATCGAGGACCGCAAGCCCACGATCATCGTCATCGACGAGGCATGGAAGGCGCTGGACAACGCGTATTTCGCGGAGCGGCTCTCGAACTGGCTGGTGACCGCGCGCAAGCAGAACGCCGTCGTCGTGATGATGACCCAGTATGCCAGCCAGCTCGAGCGCACGCGGACCGGCAAGACCATCGTGGAAGCCGTGCCGACGCAAGTGCTCTTGCCCAACATCCGCGCCTCGGCCGCAGACTACGCCATGCTCGGCCTCAGCGAGAAGGAACTCGACGTGCTCCTGAGCGTCGGCTCCGCCTCGCGGCTGGCGCTCGTGCGCGATGACCGGGGTGCTGTGGTGATCGACGCCGATCTCAGCGCCCTTGGCCCCCTCGTGACCATCCTCGGCGGCATGGAGAAGGGCGAGGCCCTTGTCGGCCACGATTACCGTGACCGCCCTGATTTCTGGAGAGTGACATGACCCTTACCATCATGCGCAGCGCCGTGCTGCTTTGCCTCGTCCTGACCCTTACGGCTTGCGCGCAGCATAACCCCGCGCAGGCCAATTGCTTCAACTTCCGCGACGCGCCTGTACAGGCAGGAACTGCCACCGCCACGACGACGATCTCGACCATGGGCGCGGAGGTCACGCGGCGCGATACGGCTTGCGATTTCGTGATGCTGGGGGCGGGTGGCTGAGCCTATGCGGAGCTGGCTTCCCCGCATCATGGTCAGTCTTGCACTGGCAGGTCCCACAGCGGGGCTAGCGGTCGCCCAGGGCGTGCCGACCTTCGACCTGCGCCTCTTCGCAGAGCGGCAGGCAATCCTCGATCAGACCGATCAGGATCTGGCGCTACAGCAGGACCGGCTGGCGCGCGAGGAGGAGCTGGCCGAGATCGAACGCCAGCAACTCGCCTCCCTCGAAGGGCTGATGGATGCCATGTCCCTCGGCTCCGGCGATGTGGCTGGCACCGTGGCCGGGCTCGAGGCGGGGCAGGGGGCGGTTGAGGACGTCGAGAGTGCTGCGGCCAGCCTCTACGCGCCCGAGGACAACAACCCGGCCGCAGCCCGGATGTTCGGCGATGCCCGGGAAGGAATCGAAGAGCTGATCATCCGCGCCGCGCGCGACACCCATAGCCTTCCCGGGGTGAGCCGCGCGGGGCTGTCGCTGGTCCAGTGGCGCTGCCTGCTGCAAGCGCTGATATGGCAGGAGAGCCGGTTCCAGATCGGGGCACGCTCCCCCGCTGGGGCTTTCGGGCTCACGCAGATCATGCCCGCCACCGCCAGCGATCTCGGCATCAACCCGGCCTACTATGACGACCCTTATCTGCAGGTCACAGGCGGCGCGCGGTACCTGGCGCAGATGCTGAACATGTTCGATGGCAACATCATCTATGCGCTTGCCGCTTACAACGCAGGCCCAGGCAACGTGCAGGACTACGGCGGCGTCCCGCCCTTTGCAGAAACCCAACACTACGTCGTGGTGATCCCGCAGCAGTACAACAGCTACCTCGCGGCCGTGGGCGGCATCGATGCGCTCGGCACCATCGACCCTGTGCTCCTTGCCAACGCGAGTTTCAGCCTCTCGGCGCATGGGGCAGGTGTCTACGGGGACTATTCGCTGGTCTCGGTTCGCGCGGCCGCCCTGCGCGTGCAGGACATCATCACCCGCATCGGCGAGACGGAGGATCTGCACGAGGCCATCGCGCTCAACACCTACGCGCGTGCCGAACTGGCCCGGCTGGTCGCGATCCGCACCCGGATCAAGGCCGCCCACACCCAGCCGCTGAGCGAGGAACAACTCGCCATGGCCGCCGCCCAAGCCGCCGAGCGGCAGTTCATGGATTTCACCCAGGAGACATTGCGATGAGAAGGCCACTGCGCATTTCCCTCACCACCACCGCCGCGACCGTCGCGTTGGCGACCGCCCTTGCGGGTCCTGTCACTGCGCAGGGCGTGCCCACGGTCGATACCCAGAACATCGCCCAGGAAATCCGCCAGCTTCAGCAGATGCTGCAGGATTTCGGGATCCAGACCGATCTTCTGGACAATGCGCTGGCACAGCTCGACCTCCTGCAGCAGCAGTTCGATCAGCTCGAGGAGATGTATGCCTCGCTGACCGGGCCGCGCAGCATCCTCGGTCTCGCCATGGGCGGTGACCTCGACAATCTCCTGCAGGCCAATTTCGAAGACATCCCCGGTCTGATCCGAGGCATCCAGGCGGGCGACTGGTCGAGCCTGATCGGCCCCAACGCGGGGCCCCTGCGCACGCAGATGGAACAGGCGCTCGCCAGTGCAGGCTTCGACGAGGACTCGCTGCGCGAGATCGCCACCAGTGGCAATCCCGGCGCGGAAGGCGTTGCGACCCGCGCCACGACCGGCGCCGTGATGTCGGCGGCAGCCCAGAACAGCCATGCAGAGGCAGCGCAATCCCTCGAACGTGTCGAACAGCTCGTCGCGATGATCCCCGACATGGAGGACCTGAAGGCATCGATGGACCACAACACCCGCGTCACGGCGGAACTGGCCATCGCCATGACTCGGATGTGGGAACTTGAAGCCATCCAGACCCTCGGCGCAGGGAACGCCGGGGTGGTGGATGCCGCCACCGTCGCCGAAGAGCGCCGCTACATGGACTTCACCCTACCGAGCCTGCGGCCATGACCAAGGCACCGGACATGACGGTAGGTATGAGCGCGCGCGAACTGGTCGAGGAGGAACTGATCCATGGCGCTTTGCGCCGGGAGCAGCTCTGGCGGATGATCGGCCTTGGCGGAGCAGGCTTTGGTGTCTTCGGCTGCCTTGCGGCCGCAGCCGTCGCCCTGATGGTCGAGACGCCCCCACCGGTCGTCGTGCCCTATGATCCCGCCACGGGTCTGGCCCTTCCGAACGCCACGGTTGAGACGGTATCGCTTGCCGAACGCCCGGCCATTATCGAGGCGCAGATCTACCGCTACATCCTTGATCGCGAGGCCTACAACCAACTCGATAACGACCTGCGCGTGCGCCGCGTGCTGGCGCAATCCACCGGGGCGGCCGAGGCCAGCATGCGCGCCATGTGGACCTCCGGGCAGGAGAGCTATCCGCCGACGCGCTATGGCCCTGCGGCAGAGATGGCTGTCGAGATCGCCTCGATCACGCTCATCGGCGATAACCGCGCGCAGGTGCGCCTCAGAAAGCGCCTGACCAGCCCGCAAGGGGCGCAGGACGGATCCTTCACCGCCACGCTCATGTTTGCCTTCCAACCCGAACGGACCCGCACGATCGACGACGTCTGGCAAAACCCCTTCGGCTTCACCGTCACACAATATGCCATCCGATCGGACCGTTCCGAATGACTTCTGTTCCCGTTCTTGCCCATGTTCACGCCCTGCTGGTCGTCAGTGCCCTGGCGCTCACTTCACTCTCAGCTTCGGCTGAGACCACGCCGCGCCCCGGCGCCCATGACAACCGCGTCCGGGTTGCCACCTGGACCGAGGGGCAGGTCTACCGCATCGTCACCACCCTGACCCGGGTCACCACCGTTGAATTCGGCGAGGGCGAGACCATCCGCTCGATCATCGCGGGCGACACGGTGGGCTTCCAGTTCGACGGCGTGCCGGGCGGACGCGCCTTCGCGATCAAGCCCGCCGCCTCGGGCGTCGCGACCAACATCACGGTCTACACGAACCGCCGATCCTACTACTTCCACGTCGTCGAGGCCCGCGAGACCCCGCATTACGTCGTGCAGTTCCGCTATCCCGAGAGCCGCGTACAGCCGACCCGCGCGGTCGCCGCTGATGCGCCAAACGCGAACTATGCCGTCAGCGCCAGTGAGGAGTTCACGCCGACGGCCATCTGGGATGACGGCACCTTCACCTATTTTCGCTTCGCGCGGAACGCGCCGGTCCCGGCGATCTTCCGCTATGCCAATGGCGGCGAGCGGGCGGTGAACAGTACGGCACTCGAGGACGGCGTCATCCGTGTCTCGGGCGTCAATCGCCAATGGGTCCTGCGCCTCGGGGAAGACGAGGTCTGTGTTCAGGATATGGGTGGGCCCACGTCATGAGCCAGGACACTGAAGACCTGGCCACGCGCCTCGCGGCCCTTGAAGCGACGGGCGACAAGAAGCGGGCGGTCACACGTCCATCCCCGCTAACGGCGATTCTTGGCGTGGCCGGGATTGTGGCCGTGGGGGGGCTTGCCTGGGCGGCCTTGCAGCCGTCGCCCGAGGCGCCCCTGCCGACCGCCGCCCCGGAAGAATTCCAGACCACAGGATCGGGCTTCGGCGACCTCGCACCCATTCCAGTGACGGAGCCTGTATCGCCGCCACCGGCCGAAACCAGCCCCTCCGCTTCGGAACTGGCGCTGATGGAAAGCCTTGCGACGCTGCGCGCGGAACTGGAAGACCTGCGCGCGCGGCCCGTCGAGGCATCGGATAGCGGCGCAGAGCAGGCCATCGCCGAACTCACTGCGCAGATCGCGGCGCTGCAAGAGGCCTCGTCTGAGGCGCAGCGCGCGCTCGAGCGACAGTTGACCGAACGCGACCGCGAGCTTGACCAGTTGCGCATGGACCTTGAGGTCGCGCGGCTGACCCCGCCTGCGCCGACAGACCTCGGGCCGAACGAGGAGGAGTTGCGGCTCGCCGAACTTGAGCGCCGCCGCATCGCCGAAGCGGAGGCCCGGGCCGAACGCATCGCGTCGCCCATGATCGCGTTTTCTGGGATGGGGGCAGGGAGCGACCGAGAGAACAGCCTCGAGGCCGCGCGCCTGAATGAAGACGAAGCCTTCGTCCGCGCAGGCGCCAGACCCGCCCCGGTGACACGGGCCGAAGTGATCGTGAACCCTGGCAACACCGTCGTGCAAGGCACGATGATCCAGGCCGTCACCGAGACGGCGCTCGACAGTACGCTGCCTGGTGCAATCCGGGCCATTGTCTCCGAGGACGTGCATTCCTTCGACGGCACGCGCGTCCTGATCCCGCGCGGCGCACGTCTTGTGGGGCGTTATCGCTCCGATGTGGCGCTCGCGCAGTCGCGGGTCATGGTGGCTTGGGACCGCATCATCCTGCCCGACAACCAGACGGTCGAGATCAGCGCCTTTGGTGGCGACGAGCTCGGTCGCACCGGCACAACGGGATTTGTCGATACGCGCTTCGCACAGCGCTTTGGCTCGGCCGCGCTGATCTCGCTGATCGGGGCCTTGCCTGCGGCCGCCGCTGGACAGATCGAGGATGAGGCTGCCGCCGATATCGCGAGCGATGTGGGCACGGACCTGCGCGACAGCACGCAAAGCGTGATGCAGGATTATCTCTCGATCCGCCCCGTGATCCATGTCGATCAGGGCACCCGGATCACAGTCATGGTCGACCGCGATCTGGAGATTTTCTGACATGGCGGCAAGCTATCTCGAAGCCTCGCTCGACCGGCTGGGTGCGCCCGTGCAGCGCGACGACACGATCGAGATCTGCATCAACCCCGACGGACGGGTCTGGGGCGAGTTCCAGGGCGATCATTTCATGCGGAGCCTCGGCACGCCGCTGAATCAGACCGAGATCAAGGACCTCGGCAACCAGATCGCCTCGGCCGCCTCGACCACGCTGAGCACCAAGAAACCCATCGTCTCGGTCTCGATCCTCTATCGCGATCGTCCGATCCGGGCACAGGTGATCCAGCCTCCGGCTGTCGAGGGCGGGTTTTCCATCTCGCTGCGGTTCTTCTCGTCGCTGCCGCTGGAGACGATCAAGCTTGGCTTCCTCTATGGCCAGGAGCGCAGCCTCGAAGGCTTGCGCCGTGAACGCAACGCCGCCCTGCGCGATGTGGTGGCCTCCAGTGATATCGACGCTGCCCTGCGGTTCTGCGTTGAGAACAAGCTCAACATGATCGTCTCGGGTGGCACATCGACTGGCAAGACCGTCGCGGCGCGCAAGATCCTCTCTCTGATCCCGTCCGAGGAGCGGATCATCACCATCGAGGAAGCAGCCGAGCTGCGCCCCGAACAGCCGAATGCTGTGACGCTGATCGCCGACCGGGACACCGACGCCCGCAGCGCCGATGTGCTTCTGGCCTCAACTCTGCGCATGCGGCCCGACCGGATCGTGCTGGGCGAGGTCCGCGGGCGCGAGGCCATGACCTTCCTCGAGGCGATCAACACC
>JBKHWC010000102.1:0-8959 GCA_046569765.1 Alphaproteobacteria bacterium
AGGGCCGAAAGCGCGTAGCCCGCGCCGAGGAAGGTGGCCCCCAGCAGGATCGAGGACCAGCTGAGGCGGGCCAGTGCGGGAAGGCCTTGCAGGGAGGATTCGTCGGTAGCCAGGGCCACCCCGGCTGCGAGGCCGTGGCCCAGAAGGACGGCAAGGGTCAGGATCGCAAGGTGGGCGAGGAGCTTGCCCAAGAGGATCTCCCACCTTGCGATGGGGTAGGCGAGGAGAAGCGGCAGCGTGCCACGCTCGGTCTCGCCGGCGATGGCGTCGAAGCTCATCAACAGGGCGAGGAGGGGGATCAGGTAGACCGAGAGCGAGGTCAGCGAGGCGACGGTGACCGACAGCCGATCGACGCCCAGGCCGCCGGTGGGGGCCGATCCGGCGAGGGAGAGGACGAGGGAAAAGACCGCCATCAGGACCAGCGCGATGGCGACCCAGCGGTTGCGGAGCGCGATGCGGAACTCGGTCCTTGCGGTGGAGAGGATGCGGATCATTGCGCGGCCCCCTGGCTGAAGTGGGAGTAGAGGTCTTCCAGGCTGGGCGGGAGGACTTCGAGGTCGGCCACCTTGTCGCCAAGGCCCGCGATGCGGCCGAGCGTTTCCAGCTTGTCGGATTGGGCGCAGGTCAGGTGGAGGGCGCCGTCGACCAGGATGGCGCCGGGAAGGGCGCGGGCGATGTCGGGGGCATAGCCGTTGCGGGCGGTGACATGCAGCGTGACCGGCAGGTCGGCGCGGCGGCGGAGGTCGGGGAGCGAGCCTTCGGCGACGAGGCGGCCCCTGGACAGGATGACGATGCGGTCGGTGCGGGCCTCGACTTCCGTGAGCGCGTGAGAGGAGAGGAGGATCGAGGCCCCGTGAGCGGCAAGGTCGTCGAGAAGGGCGTAGAACTCACGCCGGGAAACGGGGTCGAGGCCGGAGGTGGGTTCGTCCAGAACCAGAAGGCGCGGATGGCCGATCAGCGCCTGGGCGAGGCCGACGCGCTGGCGCATCCCCTTGGAATAGGTGCCGATGCGGCGGCGGGCGGCCTGGCCGAGGCCGACTTTCTCCAGCAGGGGCATGGCTTGACTTTGGTCCTCGCCGCGCAGGGCGAGGTAGTGGCGGATCTGTTCCAGCCCGGTGAGGGCGGGGTGGAAGGCGGCGTTCTCCGGCAGGTAGGCCACGGCGCGGCGGGCGGCGGGCGAGCCGGGGGCGGCGTCGCAGATCGTGACCTCTCCCGACGTGGCGGGGATCAGGCCGAGGATGATCTTCATCAGCGTGGACTTGCCCGCGCCGTTGTGGCCGAGGAGGGCCACACGCTCGCCGGGGGCCACGGACAGGCTGACGCCGGTCAGCGCCGCGACCTCGCCGAAGCGCTTAGTGAGTGCCGAGATTGTCAGGGTCGATGTCATCGTAATGGCCTTTGGTCCAGCGTCCGGCGACCTCGGCTTCATAGCCTGCGATGTCGTCGGGGACGGGGATGGTGAGGGGCTGCATCAGCGGGTGGCTGTCGGTCACGCCCCCCGGCAGGATCGCCGGGAACGAGGACTGCGACCAGCGCACCAGCTGCACGGCGGGAGAGCCGGTCAGCAGCGCGGCGGCGGGTTGGGACCAGAGGATGTGGTCCATCAGGTCATTGGGGCGGAAGACCCCGTCGGCGATGCCGTCGCCGTTCAGGTCGAAGGCGGGGTGGTCGGACCAGAAGTTGCCGCGGCCCTCGAAGCTCCACTCCATGAAGCGGGTGCCGACGTATTTCACCTGCTCCTGGTTCGACAGGAAGGCGTTTCCGGTCAGCATGTTGCGTTCCGACCCCGCGGTGAAGTGGATGCCGATGCCGCAGTCCTGAAAGCGGTTGTTGGCGATCAGGTTCTTGTGGGCGTTGTAGATGAAAAGACATTTCTTCGTGCCGCCGCGCACGAGGTTCCCGGCCACGTCCGCCCCGTTGGCGAAGTTCAGCATCACCCCGTGTTCCCGGTCGCCGAGCGAGAGGTTGTCGGTCACCACCACCCGGTCCGAGAACATGATCGCGAACCCCAGATGGTTGCCGATCGAGATGTTGCCCGAGACAGTGGAGTCGTGGGTGTACATGTAATGGACCGCAAAGCGCAGGTCGCGGAACAGGTTGTTGCGGTAGGTTCCCTTGCGCGAGGCGTTGGAGAAGATGCCGTCGCGGCCCCAGCGGATCTGGTTGCCCTCGACCACCGTGCCGGGGCTGTTCCAGACGTAGATGCCATTGCCGCGTTCGTTCATCCGGGGGGTCTGCAACCCCTCGATCACGTTGTTCAGGACCAGCGTGTCCAGCCCGCCGTGGACGTCGATTCCGTGCATGTTGTCGGTCAGCCGGTTGCCTTCGATCCGCGCGCGGTCGGCGCCTTTCAGCACCTTGATCCCGGAATCGAGGTCCTGGTTCACCCGGCCCGAGCCGGTGACATGCAACCCGGTCAGGACCACATCGCTGGCCGCGATGGTGACGACCGTCCCCTGCCCCTGCCCGTCGATGGTGGCCGAACCATCCCCTTGCAGCGTCAATGTCCGGTCGATGGTGACGGGGCCCAGATAGGCCCCGCCGGAAAGCCGCAGCACGTCGCCAGGGGTCGCCCCGGCGATGGCTGCGGCAAGCGTGCCCGCGCCCGGCGCGACATGCACCTCTTCCGCCAGAAGCGGGGTCGAGAGCAGCATCAGGGCGAGGACACGCAGCATCATCAGGCCCCCGCGGGTTCCACGAACATCCGGCCGCGCATCTCCATGTGCAGAGCGTGGCAGAACCACTGGCAGTAGTACCAGTAGACCCCGGCGTTGGCCGCAGTGAAGGTGACCGAGGCGGTCGCCTGCGGCCCGATCTCCATCGCGACACCGTGGTTGCCCAGGGTGAAGCCGTGGGTCAGGTCGTCGATGTCGTCCAGGTTGGTGACGATCACAGTGACCTCGTCGCCTTCCTTGACGGTGAAGCTTTCCAGGCTGAACGAGGGCGCCTGGCTGGTCATGTAGACGCGGACCTTCTTCGGGTCGTCCTTGTCGCGGATCACCTGGTCCTGCCAGTCGTCGAGGTTCACGCCATCGGCTTCGGCCTGGGCGCGGGTCTCGGCCCACATGGGATCCTGGCGGTCCCAGACCGAACGGATGTTCGTCATCTTCGAGGCCGCCACGGCGATGGCATCGTGCGGCTCGGCGAAGTTCGGGCCGTCGTGCACGATCTTCATCTTGTCGCCCGAGATGTCGATCAGCTGGTCGTTTTCGGGCTTCAGCGGGCCGACGTTCAGGAAGCGGTCCTTCGAGAACTTGCAGAGGCAGACCAGCCAGTTGTTTTCGGCCTCGGACGTTTCGCCCTGCACGGTCTTGAGGTGGCCGGGCTGGTAATGCACGTCGATCTTGTCCTTGATCGGGTCCACAGCCTCGCCGGCATAGGCCTTGATCGCGTCCTCGATGTTCCACTTGACGACCTGGCTGTCCAGGAACAACGAGGTATAGGCGTTGCCCCGCCCGTCAAAGGCGGTGTGCAGCGGGCCAAGGCCAAGCTCGGGTTCCGCCACCACGACACTGCGCGGGTCCGCATCGCTGTCGAACAGGGTGTCGAACTTGGTCACGTCCAACACGGTGACGGTGGGCGAAAGCTTGCCGGCGATGCAGAGGTGCTTCTTGTCCGGCGCCATGTTGCAGCCGTGCGGGTTGTTGGCGATCGGGATATAGCGGGTGAACTGGCTGTTCGCCTCTTTCCGCCCATCCAGCACGCGCACGCCGTTCAACTCTTGCCCTTCGCCCGCGGCAACGGCGGCCTCGATCGCCGCGATGTTGAAGATGACCACATGGTCCATCTCGGCCGCGGTCATGTCGGCCAGCGTCATGCCCATTTCCGAGTTGTACGAGGTCGAGAAGGCCCATTTGCCGGTATAGTCCGCGTCGCAGTTGTCGAGGTTGCCCGAGACGATGACCTGCCAGGCCGGGGTCCAGCTTTCGCTGTCGACGGCGGTGAAGATGTTCACATAGGTCGCGACGTCCTGCATCGTGGTCCCGTCATTGACCAGCGGGGCCTCATCCTCGCCGTTGCAGAAGACGTATTTGCTGTACGGGGCCTTCTGCGGGCGCAGGCCGTGGATCGCCTTGGCGTTCGGCACTTCCAGGATGGCGTCGCATTTCATCACGTCGCAGCGCACCCGGGCAACGCGGGTGTTCGCCTTGTCGTTCATGAACAGGTACTTGCCGTCGTACTTGCCGTCGGTGAACGACATGTGGACGTGGTGCAGGTCGCCGTTGTCGTGGATCTTCTTGCCGTTCGCTTCCAGAAACTTCCGCGTCTTCTCGGTCATGGTGCGCTGGTGGATGCGCAGCGATTCGTTGGTCTGGCCCCAGCCGGTGGCCGAGCAGCGGTTGAAGACCGGCACCCGCATCAGCTCGCGCATCGAGGGGATGCCGAGGATCCGCATCTCGCCGGTCTGGCCCGAGGACCAGAAGCCGTAATGGGTGTCCAGCTGGCCGGGCGGCACGCTGCCGTCGCCAGCGGCAAGGGCGGCGGTGCTGCCCAGCGCCAGGGCGCCGACACCCGCGCCGGTGCCAAGGGCGAGACGCCCGCCGCCGATGGCGCCGGCCAGCGCCGCGCCGCCTGCCGTGGCCCCTAGCAGGCCGCGGCGCGAAATCCCCGAAGTCGGTCGTTCAGACATGATCTGTCCCTTTCATTCAGCAGGTTGGGGTTTGGGGTGGTTGGGGTGGCCCGCAAGGTCACGGGCAGGCGAAGCAGCCGCCGTTTCGCGCCGCTTCAGCTTCTTGATGACCACGGGGCATTTCGTGGTGGATTGGTACAGCACCTGGCAATGCAGGCAGTTGATGCATTCGTTCGGGTTGATCTCGCCCGTCGGGTGGATCGACTGCACGGGACATTCATGCGCGCAGGTCTGGCAGGGGTTGCCACATTCCCGGTAGCGCTTGAGCCAGTCGAACATCCGCATCCGCGCAGGGATCGCCAGGCCCGCGCCAAGGGGGCAGAGGTAGCGGCAGTAGAACCGCTCGACGAAAAGCCCGGCGACCAGAAGCGCCACGGCATAGGCGACGAAGGGCCAGGCGCGGACGAATTTCAGGACGATGGCGGTCTTGAAGGGCTCGACCTCGGCCAGGCGCTCGGCCTGTTCGATGGAGACGAGGCTGGCGCCGAAAAGGCCGAGGAATATCATGTACTTGATCGGCCACAGCCGTTCGTGAAGGCCCCAGGGCAGGGTCCATTGCGGGATGCCGAGCTTGCGGGCGATCTGGTTCGTCAGCTCTTGCAGCGCGCCGAAGGGGCAGAGCCAGCCGCAATAGGCCCCGCGGCCCCAGAAGATCAGCGCGGCGGCCACGCTGAACCACAGGATGAAGGTCAGCGGGTCCAGGAGGAACGCCTGCCAGGAGAAGCCCGAGGTCAGCGCGCCGAACAGCGCCATCAGGTTGACGACGGAAAGCTGCGCGTTGGCGTACCAGCCCAGAAACACCAGCGTCACGGTCAGGAAGCCCATGCGGAACCAGTAGAACCGCCGCTCGTTCCGCACGGCGAAGTGCTGGAAGAAGAACACCAGCGTCAGCACGGCCAGCATCGCGGCGGTGATGGCGATTTCCAGTTGCTTGTCGGCCCAGATCCGCTTCCACAGGGCCTGGTGCGCGGCGGTTTCCTCTTGCGCGGCGACGGCCTCGGCCGGGCCGGTGTCCTGCGGCGCGGCGACGGGGACCGGGCGGAGGTATTGCGGCGGCAGCTGGTAGCCCAGGTCGAAGGTGGTGAAAACCTTCTCGATCGGGCCGACCTCGCGCTGGACCAGCAGCTGGATGCGGAAGGGCTTGGTCGGGTCAAAGCCCACGTCGGCCGGGATCTTGAACAGGTCCGCCTCGGTGAAATCCGGCGCGCCCTCGGCGGCGACGGCGACCAGGCGCTTGTGCATCTTGTCGCGGAACCGGACGGACACATCGTCCTGGATCAGCACGATCCGGTCGAAGATGCCGCCCCGTACATAGCCCGAGCCCTTGAAGCTGTAGAGCCCGCGCCCGACGACGACGATGGCGTGCTCGCCCGGTTGCAGCCAGGTGGACAGGTTGGCGGCCTCACCCTCGCCCAGGATCGACCGGGCGATGGCGGGGTGCGAGACGAGGGCGGCCTGCATCTCGATGAAGGTGGTCTCGGGTGCCTCGGTCAGGGCGCGGGCGGTGGCGCGTTCGTCGCCCAGGGCTGCGAAGGCGGCGTTGACCTGGCCCACGTCCAGCGAAAGGCGGCGCAGGGTACCGTCGCCTTCCAGCGTCATCCAGTCCGGCGCGGCGGTGGCCTCTGGGTTCAGCTCGAAGGCGGGGCCGGTGGCCGCAGCGTCTGGCGCAAGCCCGCCCAGACCCAGCGCACGGGCGACCTTCAGACCGGCGCGCACGATGGAATCGTCGATGACCATTACGGTCACGGTCGCGCCAGAGATGATGTCGACCTCATGCCCGGTGCCGCCGGATTTCGCTTCGGCCACCAGATCAAGCCCGACATAGCCCTGGACCATCGCCTCGACCTTGGCCTGGGGGATGCCGATCAGGACGATGGGCTCGGAATGCTTGACCAGCTTCAGCCCGATGATCCGGGCATCCTTGTCCACCGCGACCAGCGTGTGGATCGGCTTGCCGGAATAGCCGGTGGTCGAGACGAAATCCGAGGTGACGAAGGCCCAGGCGACCGTCTCACCGCCTTTCAGGACCGGCGCGACGGGGTGCTCGGCATCCAGCGGGCCATAGGCCTCGGCGCCGGGGACCAGAGTCTCGGCGGGGACCTCGGCCAGGAATTTGGGAAGGACAGGTTCGGCCAGGGCGGGAAGGCCGACAAGCGACAGAAGCGCGACGATCAGGCGGAGCAGGGTCATTGGGCAGGCATCCGAAGGGCCGCGGCGGCCGGGGGGCCGCGCGGGGCGGGGAAGAGGAGCGGCAGGGGCGGAGGCACCGCCGCCGCCACCTGCGCCGTCGCCGCCGGGACAAAGCGGGAGACGAAGGCAGGCAGCGGCAGCGGCGGCTCGGCCGGGGTGCCGGTCGGCGTCAGGCAGTCGGGGCAGGTCCGGCAATCAGCCGCGGGATCGACGGGTGTGCCATCCTGGTCGAGCCAGACGGTCGCAGTCGCCCCATTCGCGCAGAGGACAAGCATGGTCCCCTGCACAGCACTGCGCGCAGCCCCCGGCCCGGCCAGGACAAGCGCCAGGGCCAGGAACAGGCAGAGGAAAGGGACGACACGCCATTGCATGGGTCCTGAATGGACGATGCGGCCGGACAATTCCTTGATAAAGATCAAACCCTAGCAGGGAGGCGCGCATCTTCAGGACGGGTTTGGGCCGTTTGTTGCTGATTTTCCTTGGTTTTAAGGATATTATTGTTGGGTTCGGGTCGCGGACGTGCGACATGATGCTGCAGAAAGTTGCTATTTTTGGGCATACGATTGACAAATATCGTCCTTTGCAGTGTGTAATATCATGCGTTGGAGGCAGAGATTTCATGCGCGCTGAAGATCTTTCTGAAATCCGCAGCTTGCCGTTGTTCCGCAACATGCGGGCGGCCCACTTCCAGACCCTGACGCAGGGGGCCTATTCCCAGCGCTTCCCAGGGCGGCTGGAGTTGATTCGGCAGGGCGAGCGCGCCGATTTCCTGCATGTCGTCGTCGAGGGCAGCGTCGAGCTTTACGCCGAATGGCAGGGCGTCAGCACGACCATGGCGGTGGTCGGCCCGGTCGGCACCTTCATCCTGGCCGCCTGCATCCGGGACCTGCCGCAGCTGATGTCGGCCCGGACACTGGAGCCGACGCGCATTCTGCTGGTCCCAGCCTCGGACTTGCGGGCCGCCTTCCGCGAGGACCCGGAATTCGCCGTGTCGATCGTCGAAGAACTGGCAGGCGCCTTCCGGTCCATGGCGCGGCACGCCAAGAATCTGAAGCTGCGGACCTCGCGCCAGCGGATCGCCGGTTACCTGTTGAAACAGTCCAGGCTTGCGGGCGGGGCCGACCGCTTTGTCCTTCAGGTCGAGAAACGGCTGGTCGCCTCGTACCTGGGGATGACGGCCGAGAACTTCTCGCGCGCGCTGCGGGGGCTGGAGGCGGACGGGGTGCGGATATCGGGCCAGACGGTCACGATCACCGACCGGGATGCGCTGGTGCGGGCCTGTCCGCCGGATGTGCTGGTCGACGGACCGGACCCCGAACCGATAAGCGGCGGAGTCAGCCTGCCGGGACCGGGGATCGCCGAAGAACGGTCGGCGCGGCGCGCTCCGCCCATCCAGAGGCGCGGTGGGGAAACAGATGCGTGACCAGAATGAAACAGAGGCCGGAAGGACTTGAATCTGCGGTAATCTTTCCTTGATTGAGGGCAGGATTTTCCGGCGCAATGCTGAAATGACCGAACCGCGTTCCGCACGGTCTCGGCCATGCTGCATGTGACGACCGGACGGGTGGCACAATCGGGGAAGGGGTGGCCGGGCGCATGATGGAGGGAAATCTGTTGCTGGTCCTGGTCGCGCTGCCCTTCCTGGCGGCGCTGGTGGCCAGCACGATTTCCGCCCGGACACATAATGCGGCGGCCTGGTCCTCGGGCCTTCTGCTGGCGGCAGGGCTGGGGATCCTGTGGGTGCTGCGCGGGCCGCTGCAGAATGGCGAGGTGGTGCGGACCACGGTGCGCTGGGTGCCCTCGGTCGGGCTGGACCTGTCGTTCCGCATGGATGCCTTCGTCTGGCTGTTCGTGACGCTGGTCTTCGCCATCGCGATCCTGGTGCTGGTCTATGCGCGCTACTACCTGTCCAAGTCCGACCCGGTCCCGCGCTTTCACGGCTTTCTGATGCTGTTCACCGGGGCAATGGTGGGGATGCTGACCTCGGGCAACATCCTGATGCTGGTGGTGTTCTGGGAGCTGACCTCGCTCGTCTCGTTCCTGCTGATCGGCTATTGGCACCAGGGCCAGGCGGCGCGGGACGGGGCGCGGATGGCGCTGGTGGTGACGGGGATCGGCGGGCTGTGCCTGCTGCTGGCG
>JBKHWC010000103.1:0-8717 GCA_046569765.1 Alphaproteobacteria bacterium
AGATGATCCACCTTCTCAGTCCGAGCCTCGCCTTCCTCCTGCCGGTCGATGCGGACCATCTCGGTGATATAGCGTTCAACGTCGGCTTCGAGATGGGCGATGCGGCTGGCGATCTTGCCCTTGGTGAAGTTCCTGTCGCGGTTGTTCACGGCCTTGAACTTGCTTCCGTCGACGGCCACGCAACCGCCCTTCAGCGTGCCGATCCGGCGGCAAAGCTCAACGAACTGCGCGCAGACCTTGCGGATGCCCACGCCGTTGTCCCGCCGGAAATCCGCAATGGTCTTGTGATCCGGAACCAGTCTGCCGGTCAGCCACATGACCTCGACATTGCGACCGGCCTCGCGCTCCAGCCTGCGGCTCGAAGGAATGCGGTTCAGGTAGCCGTAGATGAAGAGCTTGAGCAGCACCGAAGGGTGATAACCTGGCCGCCCGGTCCGCGCAGGGGCGGCGCGGACGAAGCCCAGGTGCGGAAGATCAAGCTCATCGACGAAAAGATCGACGACGCGGACGAGGCTGTCTTCACCGATCCAGTCATCCAGCCGATCCGGGAAAAGCACCGACTGGCCGCGATCAACACCCTCGATGAAACCCGCCATTCTCGCCTCCGCCTGACCTGTGGAAGTCTACCATAGCGGCCAGTTTCCACACAGCCTCGGCCGGTGAAGAATGACTTCCGCTATTCGGTGGACTATGTGCTGCTGGACCCCGAACGCTCGGTCGGGCCACGGCTGTTCGGGCGGAACCGCGGCAACCTGATGGCGCTGCACGACGTGGATCACGGCGGCGCGCCGGGGCAGGGGCGGGGGGGCGCCTGGGCGCGCGAGGTGCTGGCGGCGCATGGGCTGGCGGCGGACCGGCTGCTCTTGCTGGCGCAGCCGCGGCTCTTGGGTCATGTGTTCAACCCGGTCAGCTTCTGGCTCGCCTATGACCATCTCGGCCACCTGCGCGCGGTGATTGCCGAGGTCACGAACACCTATGGCGACCGTCATTCCTATCTGTGCCACCGCCCCGACCGCGCGCCGATCACGCGGGAGGATACGCTGACCGCGACGAAGATCTTCCATGTCTCGCCCTTCCAGCCGGTCGAGGGGCGCTATGATTTCCGCTTTGACATCAGGCCGGACCGGATCGGCATCTGGATCGACTACACCACGCCGGGTGGGGGGCTGTTCACCAACCTGATCGGCCCGCGCCTGCCGCTGACCAATGCCGGAATCATCGCCTCGGCCCTGCGGCGGCCGTTCGGGTCGCGCCGGGTGCTGGCGCTGATCCACTGGCAGGCGCTGAAGCTGTGGTGGAAGCGGGTCAAGTTCAACCACCGCCCCGCCCCGCCGGCCGAGGACGTCTCGCAGTGACCGAATCTGCCCGGCTGCCCGCCTGGTCGCTGTTCGCGGCCCTGATCGCCATGGCCGGGCTGCCGATCTATATCCACGCGCCCAAGGTCTATGTGGACGAATATGGCGTCTCGCTGGCGGCAATGGGGGTCACCCTGGCGGCGCTGAGGCTGATGGACGTGGTACAGGACCCGCTGCTTGGCTGGCTGGCCGAGGCGACGCGGCCCCGCCGCCGCCTGGGCGTGGCGCTGGCCGTGGCGGTCATGGTCGCCGCGCTGGCCGGACTTTTTGCGGTGACGCCGCCGATAGCGCCTCTGGCCTGGTTCGCGCTGTGCCTGACCGGCCTTTTCAGCGCCTTCTCCTTCCTGACGATCTGCTTCTATGCCGAGGGTGTAAGCAAGGCCGCCACCTTGGGACCGCAGGGGCATATCCGCCTTGCTGGCTGGCGAGAGGGTGGCTCGCTGCTGGGCGTCTGCCTTGCTGCGGTGGCCCCCGTGGCACTGGCCGACGCGACCGATCGGCCCTTCACCGCCTTTGCGGCGCTTTTCGCACTCGTGGCCATTCTGGCCGTGCTGGCGATGCAGCGTGAATGGCGCGGGGGCGCGGTCGAGCAGGTGGCGCACCCCTGGGACCTGTTCCGCCCCGCCCTTGCCGACCCCTTGGCCCGCCGCCTGCTTCTGATCGCGCTGCTGAACGCAGCACCTGTGGCGGTGACCTCGACCCTGTTCCTCTTCTTCGTCGAAAGCCGCCTCGCCAGCCCGGGATGGGAGGGACCGCTCCTCCTTCTTTTTTTCCTTGCCGCCGCCCTCTCGACCCCGGTTTGGAGCCATCTGGCCCGGAGGCACGGCCCGCGCCCGGTGCTGCTGTCCGCGATGGTGCTGGCGATTGCTGCCTTCCTCTGGACCCTCACGCTGGGGACCGGGGATATTGTGGCCTTCGCGCTGATCTGTGCCGCTTCTGGCGCGGCGCTGGGGGCGGACCTGACGCTCCTTCCGGCGATCTTCGCACAGCGTCTGGCCGAGCAGGGCACGCCAGAGGCGGCGGCGTTCGGCCTGTGGTCCTTCGTCTCGAAGCTGTCGCTGGCAGTGGCGGCTCTGACCGTCCTGCCCGCGCTGCATTTGGCGGGGTTCCAGCCGGGGCTTTCCAACAGTGACAGCGCGCTTTCCATGCTGACTCTGATCTATGCGGGCCTGCCCTGCGTATTGAAGCTGGTAGCCATCACGATGCTGGCCGTCACGCGCCTGCCTAGCCCGAATGGAGCCCTGTCGTGACCTCGATCGCCTCTGCCCTGCTTGGCGCACTGATCGTCATCATGCTGATGGCGCTGCGCAGCCGTCTCTTGTCTTTTCGCGCCCAGACGCCCGAGGACTATCGCGGCAAGGGGCCGGACTTTGACCTGCGCCGTCATCTCTCGGGCCCGATCCAGAGCGAGGGTGTGATCTTCGGGCCGACGGGCCGCGTCGCCTCGCGCTTCGTGGCGCAGATGGAGGGGCGATGGAACGGCGACACCGGCACTCTGGCCGAGACGTTCCGCTATGACAGCGGCACGGTGCAGCAGCGGGCGTGAACTCTGGCGTTGCAGCCGGGGGGCAAGATCGTCGCGACTGCTCCGGACGTGCCGGGCCAAGGGCTGGGCAAGGTCGAGGGGCCGGGGGTGATGCTGCGCTATCGCATCCGCCTGACGGCCGAGGCCGGGGGGCATGTGCTGGATGTAGTCGACTGGATGTATCTGATGGAGAACGGGACGATCATCAACCGCAGCCAGTTCCGCAAGTTTGGGGTCAAGGTGGCCGAACTGGTGGCGACCATGCGCCCGGCCGAGGCGCAGGCGGCGCAGCGGCCCGCCGACATGGCCGCCGAATGAAAGAGTTCCGCGGCAAGCGCTACTGGCTGGTGGGGGCGTCCGAAGGTCTCGGTCTCGCGCTTGCACGGCTGATGTCCGAGGCGGGGGCCGAGCTGGTTCTGTCCGCCCGTAGCGCCGAGGCGCTGGAGGTGGCGGTGGCCAGCCTGCCTGGCAAGGCGCAGGCACTGCCGGTGGACGTGGGATCGTCCGAAAGCGTCGAGGCAGCGGCCACGCGGCTGGGAGAGTTGGACGGAATGGTTTTCCTGGCCGGCGTCTACTGGCCGATGCGCGCGCAGGACTGGGACGCCAAGGCGGCCGAGGCGATGGCAAACGTCAACTTTACCGGCTGCGTTCGAGCGGTCGGCGCGGCCCTGCCGGGGATGCTTGCGCGCGGGCGGGGACATGTCGTGATCACCGGCTCGCTGTCGGGGTTCCGGGGCCTTCCGGGGGCGATCGGCTATGCGGCGTCCAAGGCGGGGACGATGGTGCTGGCCGAATCGATGTATGCCGATCTGCGGAAATCCGGGATCGCGGTGCAGTTGGCCAACCCAGGCTTCATCCGCACTCGGCTGACGGCGAAGAACGATTTCTCGATGCCCTTCATCATGGAGCCCGACGCAGCGGCGCGGATCATGTTCCGGCACATGCAGTCGGATCGCTTCAAGATCAGCTTCCCCACTGCCTTCTCTTGGCTGTTCCGGGGCAGTCAGGTGCTGCCGGACTGGCTGTACTACCGGATGTTCCCGCGGCGGGGCTGAGTGTCCACGGTGGGCAAACCGGCATCACCCAGCAAGATCAATGGCTTGAGCGAGGACGTTAGGGATTTGGAAAGGTTTGCCGCGGGCGTCAGATGCGGCGCAGACGGGCCATGAAGAAACCGTCCATTCCCCCCTTGTCCGACCAATAGTCCGGTCGCAGACGCAGGCCACCCGCCGGAGTCCGCCAGTCCTTCGCCACCCCGGGCAGGTCCGGCCGCTCGACCGTCAGGCCGGGGTTCCGCTCCAGCGCGGTGGCCAGCTGACCCTCGCCCTCCTCGGGCAGCAGCGAGCAGGTGGCAAACACCAGCCGCCCGCCCGGTTTCAGCCAGCCAAGCGCCCGGTCGAGAAGCTGTGCCTGCAAGGCGGTCAGCCCGGCAAGGTCGCTGCCGTCCTTGACGAAGGGCAGGTCGGGATGCCGCCGGATCGTGCCGGTCGCCGAACAGGGTGCGTCCAGCAGGATCGCGTCAAAGGGTGTCTCGGGCTGCCAGTGCAGCGCATCGGCAACCACGGTCCGGGCGGTCAGGCCGGTACGTTTCAGGTTCGCCTCGACCCGCGCCATGCGGGGAGCAGAGATATCCACGGCGGTCACCTCGGCCCCGGTGGCGGCGAGTTGCAGCGTCTTGCCCCCCGGCGCGGCGCAGAGGTCCAGCACCCGCTCTCCGGGTCGCACGTCCAGCAGCCGCGCGGGCAGGGCGGCGGCGGCGTCCTGCACCCACCAGCCACCCGCCTCATAGCCCGGCAGGGCCGAGACTTGAGCTGGGCTGGTAAGCCGCAGGCTTCCGGTGGGCAGCACCTCTCCCTCCGGCGCGGGAAAGCCGGGGCGGAGGGTCAGGTCCAAAGGCGGCTCGGCGGCCTGCACGGCTTCGATCGCGGTCACGACCTCGCGGCCATAGGCGTGGACAAGCGGTTGCCGCAGCCAGCGTGGCAGACGTTGCGGCGGCAGGCCGTCGAAAAGACCCGAGGCGGGCAAGGCGCGCAGGACGGCATTCACCAGCCCCGCGAAATGTGCGGTCCGCTTTCCCTGGCGCATGATCTCGACCGCCGCATTGACGACGCCATGGGCAGGCGCCCCTTGGGCCAGTTCCACCACCGCGAGCCGCAGCACATTGCGCACGGCCAGCGGCGGCGCCTTGCGCAGATGCCGGTCGAGAAGGCGGTCGGCGGGCTCCAGATGCCGTAGCGTGGTCGCGGCCAGCCGCAGCGCGCGGGCGCGGTCGGCAGGCGGCAGGTCGGCGGCCGACACATCCTCGAGCATCCGGCCCTCGCCCAGGATCCCGTCCAGGATCATCGCCGCAGTTGCGCGCGCCTTCACGCCTTCGGCCATCCCGCCACCCCTTGTTGTCGCCTGGAACGGGCGTATATCACCGGGAACCGCCGTACAAGGAAGCGGAGACCTGCGATGACCCCCGAAGACCTGCCCCCCGCTGCCAAGCGCGCCCTTGCCGAGGCCGAAGAGCGTCGCAAGGCTGCCGATGCCCGGACCCCGCTGCCGACCGAATTGGGCGGTCGCGACGGGCCCGAACCCGTCCGCTATGGCGATTGGGAGAAGAAGGGCCTCGCGGTCGACTTCTGAAATGAAAACGGGGGCCGCGATGGCCCCCGGTCACGATACGCCTGGAAGCGCGATCAGGGATTTGCCGCCAGATAGGCGATGACATTCGCCCGATCTTCTGGCTTGGGCAGGCCGGCGAAAGCCATCTTGGTGCCCGGCATCGCCTTCTTCGGGTTTTCCAGGAAGGCGAACAGCGCTTCAGGCGTCCAGGGCTCTGCCGAGAGAGCGGCCATCGCATCGGAATAGGCGAAGCCCGCCGCCGCCGCATGGTTCCGGCCCACGACGCCGTTCAGATGCGGACCGACGCCGTCGCTGCCATCCATCTTGTGGCAGGACTGGCACTTCTTGAACACCGTCTCACCCGCTGCCGCATCGGCCGAAGCCATCAGCGCCGCCACGTCCACCGGGGCCGCGTCCTCGGCCGGAGCCTCCTCGGCGCCGGTATCGATGCTGTAGGCTTGGGTGATCTCGCCCTCGGCCCCGTGGCCGCCATGGCCCACCGTGTACAGCCCGTCGGCGGCCCAGCCCGCCAGCATGAAGACAAGGAGCGAGCCGCAAACCGCGCCCACCGCCTTGGTCATCGTCATCGTGTCGAACATGGGTCTCACCTATCCGGGGTGTTCAGTTTGCCGGGTATCTATCCGCTTCCCACTGGTGGTTTCAAGGTGTAGACGCGCGACCAAACGCCCCGCCGGGCGGTTTTCTTGCGGAAGGAGCAACTCAAGGCATGGCCGGACGCATCGCATTCCAGGGTGAACTGGGCGCCTATTCGCACCAGGCCTGTCAGCAATCCCGCCCGGATTTTGAGCCTGTCCCCAGTACGACCTTCGAGGAGGTGGTCGACAAGGTCGCCCGCGGCGAGGTCGATCTGGGCATGTTGGCGGTCGAGAACTCGACCTATGGCCGGGTTGCAGATGTCCATTCGCTGCTTCCGCGCTCGGGCCTGCATATCGTGGACGAGGCTTTCGTCCGGGTGCATGTCAACCTGCTTGGCGTCCCCGGCGCGACGGTCGCGGATGTGAAGGAAGCCCACGGCCATGTGGTCATACTTCCGCAATGCGCGGGCTTCCTGAAGGCGCATGGCATCCGCGGCAAAGTGTCCAGCGACAACGCCCGCGCCGCGCGCGAGGTGGCCGAGGCTGGAGACAAGTCCCGTGCCGCGCTGGCCAGCGAACTGGCAGCTGAAATTTACGGGCTGGAGGTGCTGGCGCGGCACATCGAGGACCAGGCGAACAACACCACCCGCTTCCTGGTCATGTCGCGCGAGCCCGACTATTCCCGGCGCGGCCTGGGCAAGATGATCACCACCTTCACCTTCCGGGTGCGCAACATCCCGGCCGCGCTGTACAAGGCGCTGGGGGGCTTTGCGACCAACGGGGTGAACATGACCAAGCTGGAAAGCTACATGGTCGGCGGCAGTTTCACCGCGACCGAGTTCTACGCCGATATCGAGGGCCACCCCGAGGACCCCAATGTCGCTCTGGCGTTGGAGGAGCTGCGCTATTTCACCTCGGAAGTGCGCCTCCTGGGCGTCTATCCGGCCGACCGCGAGCGGGGCTGACCCTCAGGCGTTGGTCAGGCTGCGCTGGTAGGCCTCGGCAATCCGGGCCGCAAGTTGCGCCGTCCGCTTGTCGAACCTCGTTTCGACGCGGCGGCGGGTCAGGCGCAGGGTGTTCAGGAACAGCCGGGCGGCCAGCGTCTTGGGGCGGATGTCAAGCAAGAGCCGCAGGCGCGTCCGCCGCGGCGACAGGCTCAGGACCTCGAACTGGGCGGTCCCCTCAATTGACGGGCTGTCCAGCGAATAGGCCATCATCTCGTTGATCGCGACCTGGGTCAGGCGCAGCAGAACCTTGCGTTCCTTGCCGCGGTAGCGCATGCGGACCCGCCAGGTCGCCCCGATGCCGCTGGCGGGCGACCCAGGCGGGCGCTCGACCGTGGCGCCGCGCTGCACCGCCTCGCGCTCCCACGCGGCATGATCGGCCAGCGTCGCGTAGACGAAAGAGACCGGGACATCGAGGTCGGTTTTCGAGGTCAGTTTCATGTCGTCTCCTTCACTGGGCCACTTTACAAGATCGGGTCAATCCAGCCGGTCGGCAAGCCAGTTCCGAAGAATGAAATGTGCAATTGCACCGTTTCGGGCCGGCTTGATCTGCGGGTGCAATCCGGCGAAGGCGCTGACCAGTTCCTCGCGGCTGACCCAGCGGGCCTGCTCGAGTTCCTCGGGGTCGATGGTGATGGCGTCGGTCAGCGCCTCGCTTCGGGCTGCGATCATCAGCGAGGCCGGGAAAGGCCAGGGCTGGCTGGCCAGATAGCTGACCGGGCCGCAGAGGACTCCGGTCTCCTCGACCACCTCGCGGCGGACGGCGGCCTCGATGGTCTCGCCTGGCTCGACGAATCCGGCCAGCAGCGAAAACATCCCCTCGGGCCAGGCGGCGTTGCGTCCCAGAAGGACCGAATTGCCCCGCGTGACCAGCATGATGACCACGGGATCGGTGCGGGGAAAGTGATTTGCGCCGCAGGTCGGACAGGTCCGTTGCCAGCCGGCCATCGCGGGTTCAGAGGGCGCGCCGCAGGTGGCGCAGAAGCGGTGGCTGCGGTGCCAGTGCAGCAGCGCCTTGGACAGGGCCAGAAGCTCGGCGTCGCGGGGGGTAAGGGTGGTCATCACCCCCCGCAGTTCGGCAAAACCCCAATCCGCCTCCAGCGCCGGGTGGTGCTGCACCGAAGGGTCGAAGAAGCCGGCGGCCACCGCCTCGGCCCCGGCCTCGGGCGACCAGTCCGACAGATCGGCGGCAAAGCGCGGCGTGCCGTCGTCCAGGCCCAGAAACAGCGGAGGCTCGGCCCGGGACAGGACGGCATGTCCAAGGGGAAGCCAGCCCGGGGCGTCGCCCCGCATCAGGGGCTTGCCGCGCCAGACCGGCAGGATCGTCCCACTCTCTAACGCACGCGCCAGCAGTGCGGGATCGCGCCGCAGCGCGGCAGCCCGGTCCAGGCCAGAGCCGCCGAACGTCACCGTTTCGGCAATACGCATTTTCCCGCTCCTTCAAGCCGATTGTGCCGGGTTCAAGGAAAGATCCGCGGCAATCCCGCCTTTTAGTGGCGAAATCTGCGGCTGGAAAGCAACCAAGGCTTGATTTTCCATAATGCGCCTTAACCTTGACACAACTTACACGGTAAACTGATCGCGTAATGATTGCAGTGATCCAAGTTCTGTATACCACCCCAGTGTATCC
>JBKHWC010000104.1:0-8712 GCA_046569765.1 Alphaproteobacteria bacterium
CCTGTTCGATGCCGAGCATTTCTTCGACGGCTACCGCGCCAACCCCGGCTACGCCCTCTCCTGCCTGCAAGCAGCCCTCGACGCGGGCGCGAGATGGGTCGTCCTCTGCGACACCAACGGCGGCACCCTGCCGGCCGAAGTCGGCCGCATCACCGCCGAGGTCATCGCCGCCGGCATCCCCGGCGACCGGCTCGGCATCCACTGCCACGACGATACCGGGAACGCCGTCGCCAACTCTCTGGCCGCCGTCGAGGCCGGGGCTCGGCAGATCCAGGGCACGCTGAACGGCCTGGGCGAACGCTGCGGGAACGCGAACCTGACCACGCTGGTCCCGACCCTGCTTCTCAAGGAACCCTACGCCAGCCGCTTCGAGACCGGCGTCACGAAGGAGGCGCTGGCGGGCCTGCTCAAGACCAGCCGGATGCTGGACGACATCCTGAACCGCGTCCCGCTACGCTCGGCGCCCTACGTCGGCGCCTCGGCCTTCGCCCACAAGGCGGGCCTGCATGCCAGCGCGATCCTGAAGGACCCCACCACCTACGAACACATCGACCCCGCCCTCGTCGGAAACGAGCGGGTGATCCCGATGTCGAACCAGGCGGGGCTGTCGAACCTGCGCGCCCGGCTCCAGGCTGCCGGGATCGAGATCGATCCGAAGGACCCGCGCCTCGGCCGGATCATCGAAACCATCAAGGCCCGCGAGGACCAGGGCTATGCCTATGACGGCGCGCAGGCCAGTTTCGAACTGGTCGCCCGGCGCGAGCTGGGGCTTTACCCGGAGTTCTTCGAGGTCAAGCGCTACCGGGTCACCGTCGAGCGGCGGAAGAACAAGTATGACCGCATGATCTCGCTGTCCGAGGCGGTGGTCGTGGTCAAGATCGGTGACCGCAAGAACATGTCGGTCAGCGACAGCATGGACGAAGATGGCCACGACCGCGGGCCGGTCAACGCGCTGGCCAAAGCGCTGGCCAAGGACCTAGGCCCCTATCAGGCTTGCATCGACGACATGAAGCTCGTGGACTTCAAGGTCCGCATCACGAATGGCGGGACCGAGGCCGTGACGCGGGTCATCATCGACAGCGAGGACGGCAAGGGCCATCGCTGGTCGACTGTCGGTGTCAGCCCCAACATCATCGACGCCTCGTTCGAGGCGCTGCTCGACGCGATCCAGTGGAAGCTGATCCGCGATTTCGGAGCGCCGCAGTGAGCCTTGACGCCTGCGCCGGACTTGTCAGCCGGGGCGACCCGGACCGCTTTCTGGCGGTGATGGCCGCCCCCGTCCCCGTCCGCGCGCGGCTTTTGCCGCTTTATGCCTTCAACCTGGAAGTCGCCCGCGCGCCCTGGGTCACACAAGAGCCGCTGATCGCCGAGATGCGGCTGCAATGGTGGCGCGATGTGGTGGAGAATTCGGCCTCGGGGGCCGCGAAGGCGCATGAGGTGGCGGGGCCGCTGCACGCTCTGATCCGGGATTTCGGCCTGCCGGTCGCGGTGCTGGACCGCCTGATCGCCGCGCGGCGCTGGGATATCCACCGCGAGCCGCATGCGGGGGCGGAGGGGCTGGGGGCCTATCTCGAGGACACCGGCGCGGGGCTGATGTGGCTGGCCGCGCGGGCACTTGGCGCGCCCGAGGCGGCGGAAGCACCGATCCGGGCCTATGGCTGGGCCACGGCGGCGGCGGGCTATCTGCGCGCGGCGCCCGAACTGGCCGCGCGGGGGCGGCAGCCCCTGCCGGAAGGGCTCAGCCCGCAGGAATTGGCGCGGCGGGGGCTGGAGCGGCTGGCCGAGGCGCGGTCGGCGCGGAAAGCGGTGCCAAGGGCGGTGGCTCCGGCGCTGCTGGCGGGGTGGCAGACGGAAGGGCTTTTGCGCCAGGTAGTTACGGGCGTTTCCTCACCTGAATTGCCCGAGGCGACCAGGCGCTGGCGGCTGATGTGGCAGGCCTTTACCGGGCGCTGGTGAAAGCTCCTCGTGCGACTTCGTCTTCTCGTCGTGGGGCCCCCTGCGCAGCGATGTGCGCATGACATGCGACGAAGAGCGCGCCGTCAGCTGCGCCGCATCTCCTCGGGGCGGAGCCAGAGCCAGATCAGCGCGCCACCGGCCAGGACCAGGAAGGGCAGCATCGCCAGGTTCACCAGTTGCCACCCGGCCTGAACCGACCCGCCGGAGCAGTTCATCAGTCCGCCGGAGGAGAAGCTCGCCAGGGTCACGCCGCCAAAGACCACAAGGTCATTCAGCCCCTGCAACCGGCCCCGTTCCTCGGGACGCTGTGCGCTGGTCAGCATGGTCGTCGCACCGATGAAGCCGAAGTTCCAGCCAAGCCCCAGCAGCACGAGGGCAATGAAGAAATTCTCCAGCTGCACCCCGGCCATCGCCACCGCCCCTGAGGCGGCGAGGATGGTCAGGCCAAGCGCGATGATCCGTTCCGTGCCGAACCGGGCAATCAGGTGGCCGGTGAAGAAGGACGGCGCATACATCGCCAGCACATGCGCCGTCACCACATCCGCGGCACTGCCCTTGTCGAAGCCGCAGCCCACCACCGCCAGCGGCGAGGAGGTCATCACCAGGTTCATCAGGGCATAGGAGACCGTGGCGCAGATCATCGCGACGAGGATGGTCGGGTTGCGGATCAGCTCCGCCCGGCTGCGACCCATGGGGCTGCCCTCGGCCGGAGGTTTCGGTCTCGGGATGTCAAGCGCAAGGAACAGGAACGAGCCGAGGAGGTTCAGCAGAATGACGGCGAGATAGGAGCCAAGGAACGGCACCGCCATCTCGTCCGCCGTGACCTTCACCAGCTGTGGGCCGACCACCGCCGACAGAAGTCCGCCGGCCATGACCCAGCTGATCGCCTTGGGGCGGAACGCCTCGGACGCGGTATCCACGGCTGCAAAGCGGTAGAAGCCCTGGGCCGACATGTAGATGCCGGTGAAGAGCCCACCGAGGCAGAACAGAAGGAAGTTGCTGGTCATCAGCCCCCAGGCCCCGATCGCAGCCCCCAGCGCCCCGCCAAGCGCGCCCACGACAAAGCCCGCGCGGCGGCCGTGGCGCTGCATCAGCGCCGAGATCGGCGTCGCGGTCAGCATCGAGCCAATCACCGTCATAGAGATCGGCAGCGTGGCCCAGCAGGCGTTGGGTGCCAGCGAAGAGCCGGCAAGCCCCGCGATGGTGAAGATCATCGGCATCTGCGCCCCCAGGATCGCCTGGGCGGCGACGAGGACGATGACATTGCGGCGGGCGATGGAGTCGTTGGTCATGGGCCATCGGTAAGAGCCTTGCCGCGGAACGGCAAGGGTCGATGTCGGTTGCCTTGGGCCGGGCTCTTCGGGCAAGGATGGCGCCATGGTGGGCCGGATCATCCATTCCCTGACTTGCGTGGCCGAAGGGGCCGAGTGGCTTGCCGCCCGCGAGCCGCGCTTTGCCGAGGCCCTGCCGATGGTCGGCCCCCTGCCCTTGCGGCGCGAGCCGGACGGGTTCGCGGCGCTTCTGCGGGCGATCGTGGGCCAGCAGGTCTCGGTCGCAAGCGCCCGGGCGATCTGGGCGCGGCTTGAGGCAGCGGGGCTGACCGAGGCGGCGGCGATGGCGGTGGCCTCTGACAAGGATCTGCGCGCGGCTGGCCTGTCGCGGCAGAAGGCGCGCTATGGGCGGGCGCTGGCACAGGCGGGCATCGATTTCAACGCCTTGCGCGGCATCCCCGATTCCGAGGTGGTGGCGACCCTGGTCGCGGTCCCGGGGATCGGGGTCTGGACGGCCGAGATCTACGCGATGTTCGCGCTTGGCCGGGCGGATGTGTTCGCTCCTGGCGATCTGGCGCTGCAGGAAGCGGCGCGGATGCTGTTCCGGCTGGAGGCGCGGCCGCGCGAGAAGGAACTGCGCGCGATGGCCGAGGCCTGGTCGCCCTGGCGGTCGGTTGCGGCGCGGCTGCTTTGGGCCTACTACCGGGTCGCCAGGGACCGCGAAGGGATCATGTGATGCGCAATCTGAAATTCGCCCGGAAGGGGCCCGAAGCGGCCTCGGGCCTGGTCATCTTCCTGCATGGCTATGGCGCGGATGGGGCGGATCTTCTGGGGCTGGCCGATGTGCTGGCGCCACATCTGCCGGGGGTGGGCTTCGTGGCCCCCGACGCGCCCGAGCGCTGCCTGGGCGGCGGTTTCGGCTTCCAGTGGTTCCCGATCCCCTGGCCGGACGGCTCATCCCAGGCGGCGGCCGAGGTAGGGCTGGTGACGGCGGCCGAGGATCTGAACCGCTTTCTCGACGAACAACTGGCGGGCGAGGGCCTGACGGCGGACCGGCTGGTGCTGGTCGGCTTCAGCCAGGGCGCGATGATGAGCCTGCATGTCGCCCTGCGCCGGGCCGCGCCGGTCGCGGGGGTGGTCGCGATCTCGGGCCGCCTGCTGGCGCCCGAGCGGCTGGAAGCGGACATCGTGTCGAAACCGCCGGTCCTTTTGATCCATGGCGATCAGGATCCGGTGGTGCCCTTCGCGGACATGGACCGCGCCGGGGATGCGCTGGTCGCGGCGGGGGTGCAGACCTTCGGCCATGTGATGCGCGGCACGGGCCACGGCATAGCCCCGGACGGCCTGAGCGTGGCGCTGCAGTTCATCAAGGACCAGCTGAAGGTCTAGGGCCGCCCCCCGAAGGGGACGGCCCTGCCTGCGTCAGAAGCGCAGCGAGACCTTGGCCTTGACCGTGGTCGCGTCCAGGTCCACGCCGGTGCCATCGAAGTCATCGAACTGGTGCTGCAGCAGCTCGCCGCCGATGCTCCAGCGATCGTTGACCGCATAGTCGAGGCCCGCGCCAAGGAACCAGCCGTTGTCGGACCGATCCACGCCAGCGACCGTCGCGTTGGCATGGGCCGCGCCGACGGTGCCGTAGATCAGGCTGCGGCCGAATTCGGCGCCCGCGATCAGCTTCAGGCGGGCCACGTCATCCAGCGTCCCGGCGACCGGATTGCCCAGGTCGACGTCGGCGCTGTCCCAATCCACTTCGGCCCCGGCGATGAAGTTGCCCATGTCCCAGCGGTAGCCGGCATGGATGCCGCCCAGCATGCCGTCACCGTCAAGGCCAGCGCCGTTCGAATCGATATCGGCATAGCCAAGCTGAACACCGGCATAGGCACCCGACCAGTCCATGCCGCTGGCGATGACCGGCTGGCTCACCGGGGTCACGGTCGGCTCGGGCTCGACGGCAACCGGGCCGCCAGCAAGCGCGGGCGAGGCAATGGCGACGGTGGCCAGAAGTGCTGCGATAGATCTCATCTTATGTCTCCTTGTTCCGGCGGCCCGGCTGATGATGCTCGGACGGCTCGCGCAGCAAATAGGGGCTTCCGGCCGCCACCGGCAATGGCTTCTCACGACCGCTTGATTGCCCGTGTGCGGCCTGCGCTGATCTTGGCGCAAGCCAAGGGCCAGGATCGGCGAAGTTCCGCCTGTTCCCACGCCTCACGCGCGGTCGGCAAGATCCAGCCACTCGGTTTCCGCAGCGGAAAGCGCGGCCTGGCGTTCGGCCAGCGCCTCGGTCGCCTTGCGGAATTTCACCGGCTCACGCGTGAAGAGCTCGGGATCGGCCAGGAGCGTCGAGAGCTTGCCAATCTCTCCCTCCAGCCGCTCGATCAGGGCGGGGAGGTCCTCGAGCCGCTTGCGTTCGGTGAACGACAGGCCCGAGGAGCGGGGCGCCTCGGCCTTCGGCGCTTCTGCCGGTTTCGTCACCGGCTTTGCGGCAACAGAGGCTTCGGGCTGCGGACGCTGGCGGGCATAGTCGGACCAGCCGCCGGGATAGACCGTCGCCCGGCCCTGCCCTTCAAGCGCGACTGTCGTCGTCGCCACCCGGTCGATGAAATCGCGGTCGTGGCTGACCAGCAGGACGGTCCCGTCATATTCGCCCAGAATGTCCTGCAAGAGGTCCAGCGTTTCCACGTCCAGGTCGTTCGTGGGTTCGTCGAGGATCAAGAGGTTCGAGGGCTGCGCCATCAACTTGGCCAGCAGAAGCCGCGCCTTCTCGCCGCCCGAAAGGCTGCGGACGGGCGCGCGGGCCTGGATGTCGTCGAACAGGAAATCCTTGAGGTATCCCACCACATGCCGGGGCTGGCCGCGCACCATGACCTGATCCGCCGCGCCCGAGACGCGCATCAGCGGATCTCCGGTCAGGTTCTCCCAAAGGCTCGCCTCGGGATCAAGCCGCGCACGGGTCTGGTCGAAGACGGCGATCTCCAGATTGGTGCCCAGGGTAACACTGCCCTTGTCCGGTTGAACTTCGCCGGTCAAGAGCTTGAGAAGCGTGGTTTTTCCGACCCCGTTCGGGCCAACGAAGGCGACCCGGTCGCCGCGCAGGACGCGCAAGCTGAAGTCGCGGATGATGGTCTTGTCGCCATAGGTCTTGGCGATCCCGTCGGCCTCGATCACCTTCTTGCCGGAAACCGTCCCGGACTCGAAGGCCAGGGCCGCGGTCCCCTGCCGCCGGATCTGCGCTGCCCGGTCGGCTCGCAGCTGTTGCAGGGCGCGCACGCGGCCCATGTTGCGCTTGCGCCGCGCGCTGATGCCCTCGACGGCCCACCGCGCCTCGGCCTTGATCTTGCGGTCGAGCTTGTGGCGCGCCTCGTCCTCTTCGGCCCAGACGGTTTCGCGCCAGTCCTCGAAACCCTCGAACCCGGCCTCGCGGCGGCGCAGCGTCCCCCGGTCCAGCCAGAGCGTTGCCTTCGTCAGCGCGCGCAAGAAGGCCCGGTCGTGAGAGATCAGGACAAAGGCCGTCCGCGTGTCGCGCAGTTCGGCCTCCAGCCATTCGATCGCCTGGATATCCAGATGGTTGGTGGGTTCGTCCAGCAGCATCAGTTCCGGCGCCTCGGCCAGGAGCTTGGCCAGCGCCGCCCGCCGCCGTTCCCCACCCGAGGCCGTGGCAACGGGGGTTGCGGGGTCGAACTTCAGCCCCTCGGCCACCACGGCAAGCCGGTATTCCTGCCCCTCTGGCAGGGCCGAGGCGGCGAAATCGCCCAGGGTGGCAAAGCGCGACAGGTCGGGGTCCTGCTCCATGTAGCCGACACTGACGCCCGGCGGTACGGTCCGCGCGCCGCTGTCGGGATCGACCAACCCCGCCATCAGCTTCATCAGCGTGGACTTGCCCGACCCGTTCCGCCCGACCAGCGCCAGCCGGTCGCCGGGCTGCACGGTCAGCGAGACCTCGTCCAGAAGGGGATTGCCGCCGAAGGTCAGCGAGACGGAATTCAGTTGCAGAAGGGGTGCGCGTGCCATGGCGCCGAGGTAGAGGCGTGCGCGCTCGCCGTCAACGATCCGAATTGGGCTGGCGCGCAGGGGCAGCGTGTCGGACCGCGAGGTGATCGGGTCGGGACGGCTTTCAAATTGGGCGGCTTGCGCCGCAAGTCCCTTGTCTCGCGGCTTTGCGTGAAGAACGCAAAGCCGCTCGGGCGGCCTCCGGCGGGGATATTTGGGCAAATGTGAAAAGGGGTTTGGGGCTTTGTTGGCCAAGGCACAGTGGCTTGCGTGCCGGAAGTGATGCCGGACCTGCCGCAAACCGCCATTGCTCCTGCGGCCTGGAGGTTTACAACCGCGTGGCGCAGAAGAATTGGGCCTGGAAATGACCGACGATGCACTCGTGATCTTCACCCCCTCGGGCAAGCGGGGGCGCTTTCCCCTTGGCACGCCGGTCCTGACCGCCGCGCGGCAGCTGGGGGTGGATCTCGATTCCGTCTGCGGCGGGCGCGGCATCTGCTCCAAGTGTCAGATCACGCCCGGCTATGGCGAGTTCCCGAAGCATGGCGTCACCGTGGCCGAGGATGCGCTTTCGGAATGGAACGCGGTCGAGGATCGCTACAAGCGCATCCGCGGGCTGATCGACGGCCGCCGCCTGGGCTGCCAGGCCAAGGTGATGGGCGACGTCGTGATCGACGTGCCGCCTGAATCCCAGGTGCACAAGCAGGTCATCCGCAAGTCGGCGACCGAGCGCGTCATGGTCATGGACCCTGCCACCCGCGCGGTCTATGTCGAGGTCGAAGAGCCCGACATGCACGAGCCCACCGGCGACTTCGAACGTCTTGGCCGGGCGCTAACGGCGCAGTGGCAGGTGGAGAAGATCGAGGCCGACCTGTCCGTGCTGCGCAAGCTCCAGCCCGTCCTGCGCAAGGGGGAATGGAAGGTCACGGTCGTCCTGCACAAGGGCAACCACGACAGCGTGACCCGCGTCCTGGACATCTTCCCCGGCTTCCATGAGGGGCCCTTGCTGGGCCTCGCCGTCGATCTTGGCTCCACCACCATCGCAGCGCATCTTTGCGACCTCTCGGACGGCAAGGTGCTGGCCTCCTCGGGCCTGATGAACCCGCAGATCCGCTTCGGCGAGGACCTGATGTCCCGCGTCAGCTACGCTATGATGAACCCCGGCGGCGATGTCGAGATGACCCGGGCCGTGCGCGAGGCGATCAATGCGCTGGCGACCGCGATTGCCGACGAGGCCAAGGTGGACCCGGCCTCGATCTACGAGATGGTCATCGTCTGCAATCCGGTCATGCACCACCTGTTCCTGGGGGTCGACCCGGTGGAACTGGGCCAGGCGCCCTTTGCGCTGGCGACCTCGGGCTCGCTCAGCCTTGATGCGCGCGACCTGGACCTCACCAACCTCAACCGCACCGCCCGGGTCTATGTGCTGCCCTGCATCGCGGGCCATGTCGGCGCCGATTGCGCTGCGGTGGCGCTGTCGGAGGAGCCGAACAAGTCG
>JBKHWC010000105.1:0-8703 GCA_046569765.1 Alphaproteobacteria bacterium
GTGGTCGACGGAATAGACCTCGGTCTTGTTGGATTTGCGGTGGTCGAGCACGTCGCGGGCGGGCTGCATCTTGCCATCGGGGCCGCGTTCGGGGTCGAGGAGGAAGAATTCCAGCTCGAACGCCCCGGCGGGGTGGAGGCCGTCCTTGGCCAGCAGGTCGACCTGCCGTTGCAGCGCATGGCGGGGGTCCGAGGTCATCGGCGCGCCGTCGAGGGTGTACATCGACATGAACACCTCGCCGCGGGGGGGCTGGGTGTTGTGCAGCGCCTTGAGTGTCCCCGGGATCGGCCAGGCGCGCAGGTCGCCGTCGCCCTGGTCCCAGATCAGGCCGGTCTCGTGGACATCCTCGCCGCAGATGTCGAGGCCGAGGATCGAAATGGGAAGATGGCGGCCGTTGTTGTAAAAGGACAAAAGCTCATGCCGGCGGATGATCTTCCCCCGGCCGATCCCGTTGGCGTCATGCAGGATAATGTCAAAAGCCTCGATCTCGGGATGGGCTTCGAGGAAGGCTTCCGCCTCGGCTGCGGTGGAACCGGAGGGGCTGGTGGTCATGGTCATGCCTGGAAGAGTTCGGTGAGGATGGCGTCGAAGCTGGCGATCAGGCGGTCGACCTGGGCCTTCTTCGTCGCGGGGCTGATCAGCATCATGTTGTGAAACGGCGCGATGAGCGTGCCGCGGTTGATGAGGCCGGTGTGGATCGCGGCCTCGACCTGGGGCTGGTGGGCGTATCCGGCCTGGGTGCCGTTCTTAAGCGGGCCGGGGGCGCAGATGAATTCCACCCGCGCGCCGACGCGGACGACGTGCCAGGGGGCCTTGTGCTTGTCGATCACGCGCGCAAGGCCGTGGGAGAGGCGTTCGGCCAGCTTCTCCATATGGGCGTAGTTGTCGGGGGTCATCACCTCGGACAGGGTGCCGACGAGGCAGGCGAACTGCATCGGGTTGGCCGAAAGTGTGGTGCCCATGCCGGTGCGGCCGGGTTCGCGTTTGGCGTCGGCCTCGTGGTAGCGTTTGGCCGTTTCCTCGGTCAGGCCCCAGACGGCGGTGGGCATGCCGCCTGCCACGCATTTGCCGACGACAAAGATGTCGGGGCGGAGCGAGTGGACGCGGGTATAGCCGCCAAGGCCGGAGGAGATGGTGTGCGTCTCGTCGATGATGAGAAGCGCGCCGTATTTCTTCGACAGCTGGCGCAGGCCGTCGTGGAACCCCGCTTCCGGCAGGACCATGCAGGAGTTGGTCATCACCGGCTCGGTCAGGATGGCGGCGACATCGCCCTGGGCGAGGGCGGCTTCGACGCTGGCGAGGTCGTTGAACTCGGCGCAGACGGCGGTTTGCGTCAGGTCGTTCACCTGGCCGAGGAGGCCGGGGGAATTGACGGTGCGGCCGTTCTCAAGGCTGACGAAGGTGTCGTCCACTGTGCCGTGGTAGCAGCCGTTGAAGACCAGGACCTTGGGCTTGCCGGTGATCGCGCGGGCGACCCTCAGCGCGAAGCGGTTGGCGTCGGTCGCGGTGGTGGCGATCTGCCAGCGGAAGGGGCCGAAGCGGTCGGTCAAGAGGCGTCCGGCCTCCAGCGCGGCCTCGGTCGGCAGCATGTAGGTCAGGCCCCGGCGGGCCTGGTGGCGGATGGCCTTGGCGACGGGGGCGGGGGAGTGGCCGAACATCGACCCCGTGTCGCCGAGGCAGAAATCGTCGAGGGTGAGGCCGTCGATATCCTCGATCCGGGCGCCTTGGGCCTTGGCGATCAGGGGCAGATGCGGCATCGGCCAGTCGGCCATCCAGTGCATCGGCACGCCGCCGAGGAAATGGCCCGCGCCGGCAGCCAGCGCCTTGCGGGCCTTGGGGCGGGCCTTGGCGTAGATTTCGGCCTCGCGCTTGGCGAAAGCGGCAAGGCGGGTGGTGGAGATACCGGCGATGGTTTCAGCGGACATGGGCTAGCCCCCGGGAACTGTCGCTGCGTTTATGCCGGAATTTGATCAAATAGCAAGCGGTGCCGCGAGCCGCGTCCTGGACCTGTCCTGGACGGGCCGCGGGACGAGCGGGCGGTCAGGCCCAGCGACCCTCGAAGTCCTCGGGCACCAGCAGGTTGTGGCGACCCATGGCCTTGACGTCGCGTTCGCCGCACAGCGCCATGGTGATGTCCATTTCCTTGCGGATCACCTCCAGCGCCTTGGTGACGCCAGCCTCGCCCATGGCGCCGAGGCCGTGGATATAGGCCCGGCCGATCATCGTGCCCTTGGCACCAAGGCTGAGGGCCTTGAGCACGTCCTGGCCCGAGCGGATGCCGGAATCCAGCCAGACTTCGGTCTGGTCGCCGATGGCGCGGACGATGGAGGGGAGCATGCGGATCGACGAAAGCGCGCCGTCGAGCTGCCGCCCGCCATGGTTCGAGACGATCACGGCGTCGGCGCCCATGTCGGCGGCCATCTTCGCGTCCTCGGCGTCAAGGACGCCCTTCAGGATGAACTTGCCTTTCCACTGGTCGCGGATGCGGGCGACCTTGGCCCAGTCGAGCTGCGGGTCGAATTGTTCGTTAGCCCAGGCCGTCAGGTCGGCGAGGCTGGTGACGTTCTTCACATGGCCCACGATGTTGCGGAACTGACGGCGCGGGGTCTTCAGCATGTTCCAGGACCAGCGCGGCTTGGTCGCCATGTTGATCAAGTTAGGGATTGTGGGTTTCGGTGGCGAGGTCAGGCCGTTCTTCAGGTCCTTGTGCCGCTGGCCGAGGATCTGCAGGTCCAGCGTCAGGACCAGGGCCGAGCAGTTGGCCTTGCGGGCGCGTTCGATGGCGGCGTCGACGAAATCCTCGTCCTTCATGACGTAGAGCTGGAACCAGAACGGGTCGGGGCTGTGGGCGGCCACGTCCTCGATGGAACAGATCGACATGGTGGACAGCGTGAAGGGCACGCCGAATTTCGCGGCGGCGCGGGCGGCGTGGATCTCGCCATCCGGGTGCTGCATGCCCGTGCTGCCCACCGGGGCGAGGGCGACCGGCATCGTCACCTTGTGGCCCGCCATGGTGCTGGAGAGGTCGCGCCCGGTCAGGTCGCGGGCGACGCGCTGGCGGAAGCGGAGTTGCGCGAAGTCCGACGTGTTCTCGCGGAAGGTCTGTTCGGTGTAGCTGCCCGATTCGCAGTAGTCCCAGAACATCTTCGGCGTGCGCTTGCGGTGCAGGCGCTTGAGATCCTCGATGCAGGTGATGACGGGCATGGCGCAGGTCCTTCGCGGATTGGTAAGGCTGTCTACCAATGCCGAGACGGAGCGTCCACCGTTTCGGCGGCTGCGCCACGCCGGAATTCGTACGAATTACAGTCCGATTTCCGTTCGGAAATCGCCGCTGCGCCCGGATCAGGCCGAATGTGCCCCGTCGGCCAGCGCCTTGACCTTGGCCAGCACCTCGGCCACGGGGCGCCCTTCGCCGATGTCCTTGACGATGGCCGAGCCCACGACGCAGCCGTCCGCGACCGAGGCGATGGTCCGTGCGGCCTCGGGCGTGGTGATGCCGAAGCCGACGATGATCGGCAGGTCGGTCGACCGCTTGATCCGCGCGACCTCGGGTCCGACATCGGTGGCCTGGGCGGCCGCGGCGCCGGTGATCCCGGTGATCGAGACATAGTAGACGAAGCCGGAGGTGTTCTGCAGCACCTTGGGCAGGCGCTTGTCATCGGTCGTGGGCGTCGCCAGCCGGATGAAGTTCAGCCCGGCCTTCTGGGCGGGGATGCAGAGCTCGTCATCCTCTTCCGGGGGCAGGTCCACGACGATGAGACCGTCGATCCCGGCCTCGGTCGCTTCGGTCAGGAAGCGGTCGACGCCGCGGGAATAGATCGGGTTGTAATAGCCCATCAGCACGATGGGCGTCAGCTTGTCCGTGGCGCGAAAGGCGCGGACCATGCCAAGGATGCGGTCCATGGTCATGCCGCCTTCCAGAGCGCGCTGGCCGGCAAGCTGGATCGTCGGGCCGTCGGCCATCGGGTCGGTGAAGGGCATCCCCAGTTCGATCACGTCCACCCCGGCGGCGGGGAGGCCCTGCATCACGGCAAGGCTGGTCGCCTCATCGGGGTCGCCACCCATGATATAGGCGACGAAGGCCTTTTTCCCCTGCGCGCGCAGGCGGGCGAAAGTGTCGTCGATCCGTGTCATGGCGCTCCCCCGGTTGAACGGTTCCATCTGCCATGCGGGGCCGGGGGAAATCAATGGGGCGAAAGCTCAGCCGGGGCGCATGGGAGAGGAGATCATCCAATGCGTCCCGAAGCGGTCCTTCACCATGCCGAAGCCTTCGGACCAGAAGGTCGGGCCAAGCGGCATGATCACCGCGCCACCTTGGGCCAGGGCGTCGAAGATGCGCCGCGCCTCGGCGGCCGAGGCGGCCTCGTGGCTGATCGACACGGCCTTTTGCGGATCGCCCGCCATGCCGGGCGGGAAGTCCGAGGCCATCAGGCTCCCGCCATCGGTGCGCAGGGTGCCGTGCATCACGCCGTCCGAGGCGCGCATCTCGGCCGGGGCCTCGGGCATTTCGGCGAAGGTCGTGATCTCGACAGTGCCGCCGAAGATCTCTCGGTAGGCCTCCAGCGCGGCGCGGGCATTGCCCTGGAAGTGGAGATAGGGGTCGAAGGTCATCTGTCCCTCCTGCTGCTGATGCCGCAGGCTAGGCCCAGACCCCGAGTCGCGGAACCTTGATCCCGGCCCGCGCCCCCCGTAGAAGCGGCCCGTCGCTTATGGAGGGCAGAATGGGTTTCAGGATGGGCATCGTCGGGCTGCCGAATGTGGGCAAGTCCACCCTCTTCAACGCGCTGACCCGGACGGCGGCGGCGCAGGCCGCGAACTTCCCCTTCTGCACGATCGAGCCGAACGTGGGCGAGGTCGCGGTGCCGGATGCCCGGCTGGAGAAGCTGGCGGCGATTGCCGGGTCGAAGCAGATCATCCCGACCCGGATGACCTTTGTCGATATCGCGGGCCTGGTGCGGGGCGCCTCCAAGGGCGAGGGGCTGGGCAACCAGTTCCTGGCCAACATCCGCGAATGTGACGCCATTGCCCATGTCCTGCGCTGCTTTGAAGACGGCGACATCACCCATGTCGAGGGCCGGATCGATCCGGTCGCCGATGCCGAGACGATCGAGACCGAGCTTATGCTGGCCGACCTGGAATCGATCGAGCGCCGCCGGGCGAACCTGGCGCGCAAGCTGAAGGGCGGCGACAAGGAAAGCCTGGATCAGGACCGTCTGCTGGCGCTGGCCCAGAAGGCGCTGGAGGACGGCAAGCCCGCCCGCACGATCACGGTCGCCGAGGATGACCAGAAGCAATGGCGGATGCTGCAACTGCTGACCGCCAAGCCCGTGCTTTACGTCTGCAACGTCGAGGAATCCTCGGCCGCGACCGGGAACTCCCAGTCGGCCCGCGTGGCCGAGATGGCCGCGAAACAGGGCGCCGGGGCGGTGGTGATCAGCGCCCGGATCGAGGAAGAGCTGGCCCAGCTGCCCGAGGACGAGGCCGCGATGTTCCTGGAGGAGATGGGCCTGCACGAGGCGGGCCTGGACCGGCTGATCCGGGCGGGCTATGAGCTTTTGGGCCTGCAGACCTATTTCACCGTCGGTCCCAAGGAGGCCCGCGCCTGGACGATCCAGAAGGGTACGCTGGCCCCGCAGGCGGCCGGTGTGATCCACGGCGATTTCGAAAAGGGCTTCATCCGGGCCGAGACCATCGCCTACGAAGACTATGTCGCCGGGAATGGCGAGGCCGGGGCCAAGGAAGCGGGCAAGTTCCGGGTCGAAGGCAAGACCTATGAGGTCAAGGACGGCGACGTCCTGCACTTCCTGTTCAACGGCTGACCGTTCCAGGGCCGAAAGACCCGGCCGCGCCGGGCAACCTGGGGCGTGGCCGCCCGTGCTTGCGCGGCTGCAACCGTGGGACCGGGCGGTCGGACCACGGGCTGCGCCTCCCTCGCCTCCAAGGCCTCCGACCTTCTTCACTTCTGCCCCGACTTTCCCCTTGCCCCCCCCGCCGCACCCCGATAAACGGGCAGGCGGAGACGTGGCCGAGTGGTCGAAGGCACGCCCCTGCTAAGGGCGCAGACCTCTAAAGGGTCTCGAGGGTTCGAATCCCTTCGTCTCCGCCACCTATCATATCAAGCTGTTGATTTTGAGGCATCTTATCGGATGCGTCTCAGCGAGGCCAACATAATTACCAACAACCGCAAGGCGCTGGACGAAGTGTCCGTCGCGATGCTTCTGCTCTTCAAAATTCTCATCGATCCCATGCCACGGACTCTGACCTGGTGCGTATGTGAACTCATACGGCGCGAATTCCTCGCGCTCTTCATCAGGAGTCACTGACGCATGAACCAGGTTGTCCCGCTCGAAAACCTCTTCCTCACGGACAAGCAAGTCGCCGAGAGATACGGGGTCTCCACCGACAGCATCTGGCGCTGGAAAAGGCAAGGGAACTTCCCCACTCCCGTCCGGGTCGGGCCGAACTGCACCCGCTGGCGCATGGCCGACCTCCTGGAACATGAGAGCCAGCTCCAAGCATGCTTCGCCATGAGCCTCGACGCACAGTGTGCTGCCTGACGCGCGCACGAGCGTCGTCATTTGCAACGACCTGGGAACCGGCCCACCCTCCGCTCGCCGTCGCCTCATCCCGCGTCCAGGAGCTGTCGCAGCGCACGAACACGTTTGGGCGTGATCTTCGGGTCGCGCCCGCCGGAGATCACCCTGATGAACTCGATCCAGGTTTGTTCGTTCCTTGTCAGGTGGTCCCACGGTCCCGCTCTTGGGGCAGTGGGCAGTGTGAAGATCGGTGCGTCTTCCTCCGCGCTCATTTCCCGAAGATACCGCGAAGCGCTGCACGCGACCTGGCGGTGATCCGTGGATCGCTGTTGTCCGAGGCATCACGCAGCTCTTGCAGCCAGCCACGTTCGTTCTCGGTGGCGGGCGTCCCGAAGATGTCGGTGATCGCCTTCGCTGCCGTTGCGCCAACCGCCTGATCCAGAGCGAGACGCATGAGATATGCCGGATCGACCTCCAGCGCCTTCGCGAGCGAGGGCACACGGTCAAGGGGAACCTTGTTCCGACCGTTCTTGAGGAAGGTCATCATGTTTGCGTTGGGAAAGCCGGCTTCGCTGGCGATCTCGGCCTGGGTCTTCCGGTGCGCGAGGTCGCGGATGCGGTCGGCAATCAGCTTCGCGGTCGCAGTGTTTTGGTAGGGCTGGGTCATGGTGTCTCTCATGTGGTTCGTTACATGAGATACTTACCTGTGCGCACTGGTGTGGTCGGGTGGGGACTGAGTGGTGAGCCTTGGGACTTCTGCGAACCGAAGTCCTAGAGAAACATGGTCATGCTCACGGGGATGGTGCCTGCCCCAGCCGGTCGGGGATGGCTGCATCCTCCGCTCCCGTCTCTTGCTAGGCAGCGATACCGGGGGCGACGCTCTTGCGCCGGTATGAAGATGAAGCGACCTCAGGGCGCCTACTGCAAGGCCGCTAGGCAGCTTCACGGAGACTTCTTCAGGGCAGCTGGAGACCCTTTAGGGGTGTGACACCCTTGTCGCATCAAGGCCCAAAGTGTTGCATCCTCGGGCCGAAGTGTCGCATCTTTCGCCCCAGATCGGCTTCTCGAACCCCGAAGAGTGTCACATCAGACCCCAAACGATGTAACACCCACCACCCTCGGATGCGACACCTGTCACACGAAACCCCTTATTTCATTGGCTCTGCCACACCGGGCATGAGACAAGATGTCACAGTTTGGCCCTCAGAACCAGATTTTCTCCGAGAGACGGACCCTGGTATGGGCGAGAACGCCCAATCGAAGCCCGACCGAGAGCGATCGAACGAGCACGAGAGAGCCCACTGACGGGTCCGTCCCTTTCGAACCGGAAGCAAGCTGACGGTCAGAGCCCAGCTGATCCAGGCTCCGACTGCGGACCATTACCAGGACGACCACACCAGGAATCAGATCCATCTCAGGTCGTGTCCCGGCCCGAGCAGCTTCAAGAGAAGCGCCTACAGTGCCACAGACCGCCGCCCGGCCGCAGAGCGCCAGAAACACCCGGATACCCCCAGGAGCACTTTCAGCGAAGCCTACGAGCACGTCTTCGGTCTCACCACGACGAGTCGAACAGATAGCGACCGGGTGGTCTGGACGCACATCAAGCCACATCAGGGTATCCGACGGTGGAGGCGCCTGCGAGGGTTCGGGCTGGTGGGCAAGTTCCCGCGCTCAGGGAAGGCCATGAAAACGACACGGCCGAGGACAGCACACGCGATGCACGGGCAGCTCAGGGCGTGCGCCAGGAAGCGTCCAGGGCGTGAACGCACCTCGATCACCTACAGAGTCGCGGATGCAGCTCAGCGGTCGTCCTATCGCGCCTGGCGCGGTGCTAGTTCTGGTGCGAAGGTGATGGCAGTCATACACCGATTGGTGACGGCTCGCGAAGCGGATCGAAGGAATGGCATGGTGGGCGACTCCGCGTTGCTATGCGTCGCAGATAGCCGCGCCGGAACCTGCCACTCTCTCCCTTGGACAAGATGAAAGCATGCGCGCTAAATCTGCGCCATGATCTTGAATTTGCGCGCGAACTTACTTATGTCTCATGTATCTGAGCACCGCACCCAAAGCACCAAGCACGCAAGTCATAACCTAGGGTCAGGACTCGTTCTCGCGTCATAGCCAGAAGATGACGGTTGCGGCGAGGGCGACGGCGGAGAGGAAGACC
>JBKHWC010000106.1:0-8433 GCA_046569765.1 Alphaproteobacteria bacterium
GCAGGCGATGAAGGATTGGCACAAACTCAAACCAGAGCTGTTCAGGAAACAGCCATACTACCTGCCGGGATGTGACACCTATCGCAACGGCTGGCAGCTGGCGGTGGACCAGATCAATGCCTCGGGCGGGGTGATGGGCAAGACGCTGGAAGTCGTCTCGCGCGATGACACCGGCAAGCCAGACGCCGCACTGCGCGCCGCGCAGGAGCTGCTGACGAATGAGGGCGTGGTCCTGCTGACAGGGACCTATCTGTCGAACGTCGCGGTGGCCGTGTCGGATTTCGCGAATACGAACAAGGTATTCTTCCTGGTCGGCCAGCCGCAAAGCGACACGCTGATCTGGGAAAAGGGCAACCGCTATACCTTCCGGCTGTTCAACTCGAACCGCTCGCAGGTGATGGCGCTGGCGCAGATGGCGGCGGAACTGCCGGCAAAACGCTGGGCCACGATCGCGCCGAACTACGAATTCGGCCAGTCCGCCGTGGCTGGCTTCCGCGAAGAGCTGCAGCGCCTGCGACCGGACGTGGAATTCGTCAACGAACAGTGGCCGACCCTGGGCAAGCTCGAAGCAGGCGCGACCGTCCAGGCGATGATCGCTGCCGAACCCGATGCCGTCTTCAACGCGACCTTCGGCGCCGACCTGGCGAAGTTCGTCCGCGAGGGCAATACCCGCGGGCTGTTCGAAGGCCGCGAGGTCTATTCGATCCTCACCGGCCTGCCGGAATACCTTGACCCGCTCGGCGACGAGGCCCCCGTCGGCTGGACCGTGACCGGCTATCCCTCGGCACAGATCGACACGCCTGAACACACCGCCTTCCGCGATGCCTATGTCGAAGCCTACGGCGAACTGCCCAAGGTCGGCTCGCTCATCGGCTATACCGAGATGCTGGCGATCAAGGCGATCATCGAAAAGGCGGGCAGCACCGACACCGAGGCCCTGATCAAGGCCGCGCGCGAGGTGAGCTTCGACACTCCAGTCGGGCCGATGTCCTTCCGTCCGCAGGACCACCAGTCCACCTTCGGCTTCTACATCGGCAAACTCGCGGTCGAGGACGGCGCGGGCAAGATGGTCGACTGGAAGTTCTTCAACGGCGCCGATTACCAGATCCCCGATGACGTGGTGAAGACCCTGCGTCCGGCCGAGGCCAGCCAGTAACAGCCTGGCCGGCCGGTCCATCGGGATCGGCCGGCCCACCCGCGCCGATGGACGCGCTCCCTCACGCTTTCCGTTCGTTCCCGAGTTTCGTGATACCGGCACCAAGCCGCAGTCCAAGGGACCCCTGGTCATGTACGACGCATCCACGCTTTTTGCCCAGCTTCTGAACGGGCTGTCCTATTCCTCGACCCTCTTCCTCGTTGCGTCCGGCCTGGCCCTGATCTTCGGGGTGTCGAAGATCGTGAACTTTGCCCACGGCTCGTTCTACATGCTGGGCGCCTATGTCGCGCTGTCGGTCACCGCGGCCCTGCCCAGCACCGCGCTTGGGTTCTGGGGCGGGGTGCTGGTGGCGGCCCTTGTCGCAGGCGCCGTTGGCGCGCTGATCGAGGTCACGATCCTGCGCCGCATTTACAGCGCGCCCGAGGTGTTCCAGATCCTGGTGACCTTCGGCCTGGTCCTGGTCTTCCAGAACCTGATCTACGAATTCTGGGGCCCGGACGAGGTTCTGGCCCCCCGCGTGCCCGGCCTGAAAGGCGCGGTGGAAATCTTCGGCGAGCGCATCCCGCAATACAACCTCGCGCTGATCTTTGTCGGGCCGATCTTCGTGGGCCTCTTGTGGTGGCTGACGCACCGCACCCGCTGGGGTCGGCTGATCCGTGCCGCAACGCAGGACCGCGAGATGGTCGCCTCGCTGGGGGTGAACCAGAAGACGCTGTTCACGGTCGTCTTCTTCATCGGCACCTTCCTGGCGGGTCTCGCAGGCGCGCTGCAGATCCCCAAGGAATCCGCCAACCTGCAGATGGACATCAACATCGTCGTCGAGGCCTTCGTGATCGTGGTGATCGGCGGCATGGGCTCGATCATGGGGGCGTTCCTGGCCGCCGTGCTGGTCGGTGTCATCAACGCATTCGGCGTGCTGTTCTTCCCGCAGGCCGTGTCGGTCCTGATCTTCCTGGTGATGGTCCTGGTGCTGATCTTCCGGCCGAATGGCCTTCTGGGTGGCCGCATCATCGCGCAGCGCCCCGGGGATCTGTCGATCGACCAGCCCTTCCGCCTGCCCAGCAGGACCATGCAGCAGGCCGCGCTGATCACGGCCCTGGTGCTGGCCGTCCTGCCGTTCGTCGTTCCGGTCTACTTCGAAGTCCTGCTGACCGAGGTCTTCATTCTGGCGATCTTCGCAAGCAGCCTGCATTTCCTGCTGTCCGTGGGTGGGATCGTCTCCTTCGGACATGCCGCCTATTTCGGCCTGGGCTCTTACGCGGCGGCGCTGGTCGCCACGCGGCTGGGCCTGCCGATGGGGGTGGGAGTGATCGCGGCAGTCCTGACTGGCGCCTTGGGCGGGGTGCTGTTCGGCTGGTTCTGCACCCGGCTGAAGGGGGTTTACCTGGCCATGCTGACGCTAGCCTTCGCGCAGATCCTGTACACGCTGTCGGTTCAGATGGTGTCGGTGACGGGCGGAGACAACGGGATCGTCGGCCTCTCTCGCCCGGACTGGCTGAACTCGCACATGGCCTACTACTACCTCGCACTGGCGGCTGCGGTCGTGGCGACATGGGCCATGCGGCACGCGCTCTACTCGCCCTTCGGCTTTGCCTTCCGGGCCGGGCGCGACTCGACTCCGCGGGCGAATGCGATCGGGATCAACGTGGCCAAGGCGCAATGGGGGCGTTCGTGCTGTCCGGTGCCTTCGCGGGTCTGGCGGGCGCGCTGATGGCCTATCACCGCGGCTCGGTCTTCCCGAACGACTTCGCCGTCGCCACCACGGTCGATGCGCTGGTGATGGTGCTGGTCGGCGGCGTACAATCCGTCAGCGGGCCGCTGATCGGGGCGCTGAGCTACCACATCGTCTCGGTCGAGCTGATCCGGCTTCTGGCGGACTACTGGCGGCTGATCCTGGGCCTCTTCATCGTCCTCTTCGTGCTGCAGGTTCCGCAGGGGATCGTCGGGGCCTTCATGAACCGCTTCGGAAAGGCTGAAAAATGAGCACCCTGGTTGTCGAGAACATCAGCAAGTCCTTCGGTGGCGTGAAAGCGGTCCAGGGCGTGTCGTTCGAGGTCGGGCCGGGCCAGATCCTGGCGCTGATCGGGCCGAATGGGGCGGGGAAATCCACCTGCTTCAACATGCTGAATGGCCAGCTTCGCGCCGACACCGGGTCGGTCAAGCTGGATGGCGCGGACATCACGCGCGAGACGCCCAGCCAGATCTGGCGCCGGGGTGTCGGGCGGACCTTCCAGGTCGCGCAGACCTTCGGGTCGATGACCGTGCGGGAAAACGTGCAGATGGTCCTGCATTCCCTGCACGGGCGGCTGCGGTCGCTGTGGACCCCCCTGACCTACGGCTACCGCGAGGAGGCGGACGCTTTGCTGGAGGCCGTGGGGATGCAGTCCAGGCCGACCGGGCCTGCTGCGTTCTGGCTTATGGCGCAGTCAAGCGGCTGGAACTGGCGATGGCGCTGGCCAACAAGCCGAAGCTCCTGTTGATTGACGAACCCACCGTCGGCATGGCGCCGAAAGAACGCAACGAGCTGATGAACCTGACCGCCAGCCTGGTGAAGTCGCGCGGGCTGTCGGTCCTGTTCACCGAACACAGCGTGGACGTGGTGTTCGAACATGCCGACTCCGTCGTCGTCATGTCGCGCGGCAAGCTGATCGCCAAGGGTGCCCCCGCAGAAATTCGCGAGGACCCCCTGGTGCAGGAAGTCTACCTGGGCACCGGCGCCTTCCTTGAAACCTCGGAGATCGGCTGATGGCGGCCCCCATTCTTGAAGTCCACGACCTGAACGCCGGTTATGGCCAGGCGCAGATCCTGTTCGACCTCAACCTCAAGGTCTATCCCAACGAGGTCGTGGCGATCATGGGCCGCAACGGCGCCGGGAAATCCACCACCTTCAAGGCGCTGATCGGCCACCTGCGCAACCGCTCGGGCTCTGTGCGGCTGCGAGGCGAGCATATCGAGCATCTGCCTGTCTACCAGATCGCCCGCCGGGGTCTGGGCTTCGTGCCCGAGGATCGCCGCATCTTCTCGGAACTGACGGTGCTGGAGAACCTGGACCTCGGCCGCCAGCCGCCGCGCGACGGGGCGGCGGAATGGACGGTCGAAGACCTGTTCGAGGCCTTCCCGAACCTCGCCCAGATGCCGAACCGCCCCGGGTCGGACATGAGCGGCGGCGAACAGCAGATGCTGACCATCGCGCGTACGCTGATGGGTAACCCCTATGTGGTGCTGCTGGACGAACCCTCGGAAGGGGTGGCGCCGGTGATCGTCGAACGGCTGGCGCGGATGATCCAGGACCTGAAGGCCAAGGGACTGACGATCCTTCTGTCCGAACAGAACCTTGCCTTCGCCGCCGCCCTGGCCGACCGAGCCTATGTGCTGGACCGGGGGCATATCGTCTTTGAAGGCACCATGGCCGAACTCTCCGCGAATGAAGCGGTCCGTCGCGCCTATCTGACACTGTAGAAGGAAGACCCGCAATGTCCGATCCGGAAGTCTCCGCCGTCGTCGAGGGCGTGCGCCAGTTCGTCCGCCGCGAGATCGCGCCGATCGTCGCCAAGCTGGAGGCGCAGGACGATTTTCCCCAGGATGTCGTCGATGCGATGGCCGGCCTTGGGCTGTTTGGCATGGTCATCCCCGAAGCCTATGGCGGCCTCGACCTGCCTCTCGAAGACTATGTGGCGATCATGGAGGAGCTGGGGGCAGGCTGGTCGGCCATGCCCAGCTTCCTGAACAGCCATTGCACTGTCGCCCGCCTGATCGCCCAGTACGGGACCGAGGCGCAGAAAGAGCGCTACCTGCCGCAACTGGCCGACGGCTCCCGCCGGGGGGCCATCGTACTGACCGAGCCTGCGGCCGGGTCGGACCTGAAGCAGATCCGCACCCAGGCCGTGCCGCAGCCAGATGGCGGCTTCGTCCTTGACGGGCAGAAGATCTATATCACCAATGGCCAGCGCGCCCGGCTGCACATGGTGCTGGCGCGGGAACCGGCGGCAGATGGCAAGGGGCCGATCAGCCTGTTCATCGTCGAAGCCGAGACGCCCGGCTTCCAGGTCACGCGGGTGATCGACAAGATGGGCTTCAAGCATGTCGACACGGCCGAACTGCGTTTCGACAAGGTGCGCCTTGGGGCCGAGGCGCTTCTGGGTGGCGAGACGGGCAAGGGCCTGCCGCAGATCCTGTCGATGCTGGAATCCGGTCGCCTGGCGATGTGCGGAACGGCGGTCGGCATGGCACGCAACGCGCTGGCGGTCGCCCTGCAATATTCCAAGGACCGCGAGACCTTCGGCCAGCCGATCTGCAACCACCAGGCCGTGCAGACCCATCTGGCCAACATGGCGACCCAACTTGTCGCCTCGCGCGCGATCATCCGCGAGGCGCTGGCGCACAAGGCGAAATACGGGCGGGCGGACATGATGGCCTCGATGGCCAAGCTCTTCGTGACCGAGGCGACGATGCAGATCACCCAGGATGCGATGCGGGTGCTGGGGGGCTACGGCTATGTCGCGGAATTCCCCATCGAGCGGCTGTACCGAGAAGCGCCGATCTACGTCCTGACCGAAGGCTCGAACGAGATCCAGCGCATCATCATCGCGCGCGAGATGATCAAGCCCGACGGGCCGGAACGGCTGGGGCTGGTGTAAGCGATGACCGACATGACCTTCCACGACGTCGTGGCCCCCGTCTTCCGCCACGCGGCCGCGAACCCTGATCATCCGGCCTTCCTGTTCGAAGGCCGCAAAGTCTCCTATGGCGAGATGGCGGACCAGTCGCGCCGCATCGCCTCGCTGCTCCTGGATAGCGGGGTTCAGCGGGGCGACCGGGTGGTCGTCCTCTCTCCGAACCGGCCCGAGATCTTCTCGGTCTACTTCGGCCTGGCCCTGATCGGCGCGGCGATCGTGCCGATCAACGCGGAATTCGCGGCGCATGAGATCGCCTATATCCTGGACCACAGCCAGGCAGTCATGGCGATCCGAACTGCGGAGCTTGCCAGCCAGGTCGCAATCGCGGCCGAGGGTCTTGCCCAGGCGCCGCGACAACAGGATCTCGACGATCTCATGGCCCGGGCTTCGGTGGCCACCCCCTATTCCGGGCCGCAAGTCGGCACGGGGTCTGACCTCGTCTTGCTGGTCTATACTTCGGGCACCACCTCTGCGCCCAAGGGCGTTGCCGCCAGCCATGCGAACGAACTCGCCTCGGGCTTCGCCTACAGCGGAATGATGGCAATTGGCCCCTCAGACACCGTCTTCGTGGCCCTGCCCCTGTCCTTCAGCTACGGATTCCACGCGGCGGCCTATGTCGCGTTGCTCAGTGGGGCGACGATCCTGCTGGCCCCCCGCTTCCATCCCCGCCTCGCGCTGGAAGCGATCGAGACGAAACGCCCGACCGTCTTCCTGGGCGTGCCGACGATGTATGCGATGATGGCCGATGTCGCCGCCAAGGATGCGCGGGCCTACGATGTCTCCTCGCTGCGGCTGGCTGCGGCCTCGGGCGCGGCGCTGAATGACCAGATCATCGCCGACTGCAAGGCACGGCTTGGATTGACCGTGCGGCCCTACTACGCCATGACCGAGGTGCGCCCGATCTTCTCGTTTGACCTGCGCCAGCCGCAGGAACCGCCGCCCGGCTCGGTCGGCCGCCTGATCGCGCCGACCGAAGTGCGCCTGGTCGACGAGACGGGCGCCGAAGTGCCCGCCGGCGGGGTGGGCGAGCTCTGGGTGCGCGGCCCCAGCTTCGCGGGTGCCTATTACAAGGACCCCAAGCGCACTGCCGAGGCGATGACCGGCGACTGGTTCCGTACCGGCGACCTGGTCCGCCGCGACCCCGAGGGCAACTACTTCATCGTCGGCCGCAACCGCGACCAGATCATCTCGGGCGGGGCCAAGATCGCCCCGATCGAGGTCGAGGACGCTCTGCTGACCCACCCCGGCATCGCCGCCGCCGCCGTCGTGGGCAGCCCGGACCCGATCTTTGGCCAGCTCGTCAAGGCGGTGGTAGTGAAGTCCGATCCCTCACTGCAGCCCGAGGATGTGATCGCCCACTGCCAGGGCCGCATCGCCGATTACAAGCTCCCGAAGATCGTGACCTTCATGGATGCCCTGCCGATGGCCCCGTCCGGCAAGATCCTGAAGACCGCGCTGGTCTGACAATGGCGGGACTGGCGGCCAGGACGACGACGGTGCGGGGCATCCTTGCCGGCATAGCCGCAGCCACGATCTGGAGCGGATGGTATGTCCTTGCGCGCCATGGCGTCACGGCGGGCGGGATGGGGCCCTATGACCTGGCCGCCCTGCGCTTCCTGGTGGCCGCACCGCTTCTGCTGCTGATCCTGCGGCGTTTTCCGCTCAACTGGGCACAGCTGCCCCTGGCCCTGATCATGGCGCTGGGGGTGGGGCCTGCCTTCGTGGTCGTGGTGGGGACCGGCTTCCTGCAGGCCCCAGCCAATTTCGGCGGGGCAGTCACGGCGGTCTGCGGTGTCCTCTTCAGCCTGGTCGGCGCGCGGCTTCTGATGGGTGAGCGGCTCGGCACGGTTCAGAAAGCTGGCATCGCGCTGTCGGTCGTTGGTCTGGTCCTGCTGGCACGGGGCGCGGCAGGTGGCGGTTCGGCCTGGCCATTCCTGGTCGGCGGATTGCTCTGGGCGGCCTATGGCCTGGCTTTTCGTCGCAGCGGGTTGTCCGCGCTGGAGGCTGTGACCGCGGTCGCCGTCCTCTCGGCGCTGATCTACCTGCCGGTCTACTTCGTCCTGGCAGGCGGCCGGATGTGGCAGGCCGATCCGGCCGAATTGCTGCTGCAGGGCTTGGGACAAGGCGTCATCACCGGCATCGTGGCCTTGGCGCTGCATGCCGTCGCCGTTGCCGACCTTGGCGCGACACGCGGGGCCCTGTTCCAGAGCCTGGTGCCGCCCTTCACCCTGATCCTGTCCTTTCTCTTCATTGGCGAGCCGGTCACCCTGACCGGCGTTGCCGCCACCGTCCTGGTCCTGGTCGGGGTCTCTCTGGCACTTAGGAAAAGCCGGGGCGCCCTGGGCGATGCCATACCCTGAAACGTGGAAGTCTACAGACATGCAAGGAGCGACAAGCCGATGAAGGTTCTGGTCCCGGTGAAGCGGGTGATCGACTACAACGTGAAGGTTCGGGTGAAGGCGGACGGTTCGGGTGTGGACCTGGCGAACGTCAAGATGTCGATGAACCCCTTCGACGAGATCGCGGTGGAAGAGGCGATCCGGCTGAAGGAGAAGGGCGTGGCGACCGAGGTCGTGGTCGTCTCGATCGGGGTGAAGCAGG
>JBKHWC010000107.1:0-8353 GCA_046569765.1 Alphaproteobacteria bacterium
AAGGCGGATGCCTCGGTGGCCGAACTGCCGATCCTGATCAAGGCCGACGTCCAGGGTTCTGCCGAAGCCATCGTTCAGGCGATGGAGAAGATCGGGAACGAGGAAGTGCGCGTCCGCGTGCTGCACTCGGGCGTCGGTGCGATCACCGACACCGATGTGGCCCTGGCCGAGGCGTCCAAGGCTCCGATCATCGGCTTCAACGTCCGCGCAAATGCGACCGCTCGGGCCTCGGCGACCCAGAAGGGCGTTGAGCTGCGGTACTACTCGATCATCTACGACCTGGTCGACGACATCAAAGCTGCCGCCTCGGGCCTGCTCAAGGCCGAAGTGCGCGAGCATTTCATCGGCTACGCGAAGATCCTCGAGGTCTTCAAGGTCTCGGGCGTCGGGAAGGTTGCGGGCTGCCTTGTCACCGAAGGCGTGGCACGCCGCTCGGCCGGGGTGCGCCTGCTGCGCGACAACGTGGTGATCCACGAAGGCACGCTGAAGACGCTGAAGCGCTTCAAGGACGAGGTGAAAGAGGTCATCTCGGGCCAGGAATGCGGTATGGCCTTCGAGAACTACGAGGATGTCCGTCAGGGCGACGTGATCGAGATCTTCGAACGCGAGGAGGTCCAGCGCACGCTGGACTGAGCCGCGCCACAGACAGGCAAAAGCCGGGCCCGGTGCCCGGCTTTTTCATGCGCTCATGCCGCGCGATAGGTCGGGATCGGGTGGCCGGTGAACAGCTTGCCGTCTACGCGCACGGTGATCCGGCCGTCCGGCAGACAGCGGACCAGGACGCCCTGCACCTGCAGACTGCTGCCAATCGTGATCGTTCTTAGCATTTTGGCTGGCCCGGACTCGCTGCGCTCACCACTAGGTTGTAGCAGGAGAAACGATTGCCAAGCTTTTGTCACGAAAAATTCAAACGACTACAGCCAGTCGCGCAGGATCGGGATCAGCGGCAGGTCGGCTGGCGGCATCGGATAGTCCCGCAGCTGGTTCGGCCTGACCCAGGCCAGTTGCTGTCCCTCCAGAGACCGGACCGTTCCCTGCCACTTGCGGCAGGCAAACAGCGGCATCAGCAAGTGGAAATCCGCGTAGCTATGGCTGGCAAAGGTCAGCGGCGCAAGGCAACTGGCCCAGGTGTCGATGTCCAGCTCTTCCTTCAACTCGCGGATCAGCGCGGCCTCTGGGGTTTCCCCCGGCTCAACCTTGCCGCCAGGGAATTCCCACAGGCCCGCCAAGGACTTACCCTCGGGCCGCTGCGCCAGAAGCACGCGGCCGTCCGCATCGATCAGCGCGACGGCCGAGACGAGAAGCGTTCTCACGATCGGTAATCGGCGTTGATTTCGATGTAGCGCGAGGTCAGGTCGCAGGTCCAGACGCTGCGCTTGGCGCTCCCCAGGCCCAGGTCGACGTGGAACAGCAGTTCCCGCCCCTGCATGTAGGTGGCACCCTGCTCTTCCTGGTAGTCCGGGTTCCGCCAGCCATCCTTGGCGACAAGGATGTCGCCAAAGCGGATGGACAATTTGTCGCGGTCGGCCTGCGCGCCGGATTTGCCCACGGCGGCCACGATCCGACCCCAGTTCGGGTCCTGCCCGGCCACCGCCGTCTTGACCAGGGGCGAGTTCGCGATGCTGAACGCCACTTTCGCCGCATCCTCGTCGCTGGCCGCGCCGGTCACCCGGACCTCGACCAGCTTCGTCGCGCCCTCGCCGTCGCGCACCACCTGCAGCGCCAGGTCGCGCATCACGCCCTGCAGCGCGGTCTCGAAAGCCTTTGCCACCGCGCCCTTGACCTCGGCCGCCGGGGATTGCCCGGTCGCCGCGACCAGCAGCGTGTCCGAGGTCGAGGTATCGCTGTCCACGGTGATCGAGTTGAACGTCGGCCCCACCCCGCGCGAGACCATCTTCTGCAAGGCCGTCTGGCTGATCTTCGCGTCGGTGAAGATGTAGACCAGCATCGTCGCCATATCCGGCGCGATCATGCCCGAGCCCTTGGCGATGCCGCTGATATGGATCACCCCCCCCTCGCCCTGCAGGGTCGCCGCGGCGCCCTTGGGGAAGGTGTCGGTGGTCATGATCGCCTGCGCGGCCATCTCGACCGCGTCTTCCTTCAGCGCGGCCACCAGATCCGGCACCTTCGCCGTGATCCGCTCATGGGGCAGCGGCTCGCCGATCACGCCGGTCGAGGACGAGAACACCCGGCTGGCCGGAACCCCCAGCGCCTCGGCCACGGCGCCGGTGACGGCGGCCACGGCCTCATCCCCGACCTTGCCGGTGAAGGCGTTGGAATTGCCCGAGTTCACGATGATCGCCGCGCCCGCATCGGCCGGAGCCTTCATCGCCAGCTTGGTTTGGCAGTCGCGCACGCAGCCCGACCGGGTGGACGACCGGGTGAACGCCCCCGCCATCACCGTGCCGGGCACCAGCCGCACCAGCATCACGTCCTTGCGGTTCTGATAACGCACCCCCGCTTCCACGGCGGCGAATTCGGCCCCCTTGATCGTGGGCAGCACCGGGAAACTGGCCGGGGCAAGCGGCGAGACCGGCTTCATCGCCTTTTTCGCCGCCGCGACGACATCGCCCACCGCGTCGCCCACGGCCTCGGCCACTGGGCCCGCCGCCGCGCTGAGCGTATCCTTCAGCTTGCGGACCTTCTTCTTCAGCGCCTTCGCTTCGGCCTTCCAATCGGTCTTTGCCATGTCCGCCCCCGTTTCAGGAAATCAGTCGATCAGCGTTGAGTTCTTCAGCAGCGTCGGGTCCAGCCCCTCACCCTCGCGGGTGATGGTGGCGTCCTTGGTCAGCTCTTCGATCCTGGCCGTGATCGCCGCATTCTCGATCTCGGCCGCCAGTTCGTCGCGCATCATCTCCAACGTCGGCTGCTCGGCAACGCGGGTCTCTTTCACCAGGATCAGGTGATAGCCGAAGTCCGTCGCGATCGGCCCTGTGACTTCGCCGACCTTGGCGGCCACCACGGCATCTTCGAAGGGCTTGACCATCACGCCCAGGCCGAACCAGCCCAGATCGCCGCCCGCTGCGCCCGATCCGGTGTCGGTCGAATGGGCCTTCGCCAGTTCCGCGAAATCCGCACCCGCCGCGAGGTCGGCCTTCAACTTCTCGGCCTCTTCCTCGGACGCCACCAGGATATGCGCTGCGTTGTATTCGGTCTGCGGCGCGGCATCCTTGAACCGCGCATCATAGGCCGCCTGCAGCGCCTCGTCCGTGACGGCTTCCGCGACGACCCGCTCGATCGCCACGCCCGAGACATAGCCGCGCTGCTCATTCTCAAGCGTGGCGGTGTGGCGGGTGGACAGGTCGGTGGTGGCCTGCTTCAGTGTCTCTTGCTGGATCAACTGGTCCAGGATGCCCTTGAACAGCACGTCATCCGGCAGGGTCTGGTACTGTTCCGGCAGGCTTTCCCGCAGCGCGATCATGTGGCCCAGGGTGATTTCGGTCCCGTTGACGGTCGCCACCACAGTCGCGGCCGTCTCGCCCTCGGCCAGGACCGGACCGGCCAGAACCAGAGCAAGGCCCAGAATTCCCGCGCGTTTCAGCATGCTCACCACCTCATGATCGGGGCGATCCGCCCTGCCAAGTTGACTATGACCGCCCTACCCCTTACATCGCGACAGTCGCGTGGACGGGGGCAACGGCCTTCTTCCCTGGCCCTTCTATGGAAGGGAGAGTGGTCGGGCAAGTCTCCTCAGCCCACACGATATCGTCAGATCGTCCGCCACGGAGAAAACATGCTCGGTCTTGATACACTCGCGCGGAAGGTGTTCGGCACCCCGAACGACCGCAAGGTGAAATCGGTCCGCCCGCTGGTGGCGCAGATCAACGCTCTGGAACCCGAATACCAGGCGTTCACCGACGAGCAGATCATCGCCAAGACGCGCGAGCTGCAAAAGCGCGTGCAGGAAGACGGTGCCAGCCTGGATGCCATCCTGCCCGAAGCCTTCGCCAACTGCCGCGAGGCAGCGAAGCGCGCCCTTGGCCTGCGGGCCTTTGACGTGCAGCTGATGGGCGCGATCTTCCTTCATCAGGGCAACATCTCGGAAATGCGGACGGGCGAGGGGAAGACCCTGGTCGCCAGCTTTGCCGCCTATCTGAACGCGCTGACCGGGCGCGGCGTGCATGTCGTTACCGTGAACGACTACCTCGCCAAGCGCGACTCGGACTGGATGGGCAAGATCTACCACCAGCTGGGCATGACCACCGGCGTCGTCTACTCGCACCAGCCCGAGGATGAGAAGCGCGCCGCCTATCGCGCCGACATCACCTATGCGACGAACAACGAGCTGGGCTTCGACTACCTGCGCGACAACATGAAGTCCTCGCTGGAGGACATGGCGCAGCGCGGCCATTACTATGCCATCGTCGACGAAGTGGACTCGATCCTTATCGACGAGGCGCGGACGCCTCTCATCATCTCGGGCCCCAGCCAGGACCGCGGCACGCTGTATCAGGCGGTGGACGCGGTGATGCCGCAGGTCCAGCCCGAGCATTTCAAGCTGGACGAAAAGACCCGCAACGTCACCTTCACCGAGGAAGGCAACGAGGCGATCGAAGAGATCCTGGTCAAGGCCGGCATCCTGCCCGAAGGCCAAAGCCTGTATGCCGCCGAAAGCACCACGATCGTCCACCACGTCAACCAGGCGCTGCGGGCGCACAAGCTGTTCCACAAGGACCAGCAATACATCGTCCGCGACGGCGAGGTGACGCTGATCGACGAATTCACCGGCCGCATGATGAAGGGCCGCCGCCTGTCCGACGGCCTCCACCAGGCCATCGAGGCCAAGGAAGGCGTCGCAATCAAGCCCGAAAACGTCACCTATGCCAGCGTGACCTTTCAGAACTACTTCCGCCTGTACGAGAAGCTAGGCGGCATGACCGGCACCGCGGCGACCGAGGCCGAGGAATTCCGCGAAATCTACGGCCTGGGCGTGGTCGAAGTCCCGACCAACCGCCCGGTTGCCCGGATCGACGAGCATGACCAGGTCTTCCGCACCGCGCGCGAGAAATACGACGGCATCCTGAAATCCATCCAGGAAGCCCATGAAAAGCGCCAGCCGATCCTGGTCGGCACCACCTCGATCGAGAAATCCGAACAGCTTTCCGCGATGCTGCAAAAGGCAGGCATCCAGCACAGCGTCCTGAATGCCCGCCAGCATGAGCAAGAGGCGAAGATCGTCGCCGACGCCGGCAAGCTGGGCGCGGTGACCATCGCCACCAACATGGCCGGCCGCGGCACCGACATCAAGCTGGGCGGCAACGTCGAATTCAAGATCATGGAGGCCATCGCCGCCGACCCCGAAGGCGATCACGTCGCCATCCGCACCCGGATCGAGGCCGAGCACAAGGACGAGGAAGAGGCCGTCAAGCAGGCCGGCGGCCTGTTCGTCCTGGGCACCGAACGCCACGAAAGCCGCCGGATCGACAACCAGCTGCGCGGCCGTTCGGGCCGTCAGGGCGACCCCGGCCGGTCGGCTTTCTTCCTGTCGCTGGAAGACGACCTGATGCGGATCTTCGGGTCCGAACGGCTGGACGGCATCCTGTCCAAGCTGGGGATGAAGGAAGGCGAATCCATCGTCCATCCCTGGGTGAACAAGAGCCTTGAGAAGGCGCAAGCCAAGGTCGAAGGCCGCAACTTCGACATCCGCAAGCAGCTTCTGAAATACGACGACGTGATGAACGACCAGCGCAAGGCGATCTTCAGCCAGCGCATGGAGATCCTCGAGGCCGAGCATGTCTCGGAAATCGCAGCCGACATGCGCCACCAGCTGATCGAGGACCTCGTCGACCTGAACATGCCGCCCAAGTCCTACCCGGACCAGTGGGACACCAAGGGCCTGACCGACGCCTGCCGCGAGATGCTGAACATGGATCTCCCCATCGCCGACTGGGCGGCCGAGGAAGGCGTGGACCAGCAGGGCGTCAAGGAGCGGATCGTCGAGGCCTCGGACAAGATGATGGCCGAAAAGGCCGAAGCCTTCGGCCAGGCCACCATGAACACGATCGAAAAACAGGTCCTGCTTCAGGCGATCGACAGCAAGTGGCGCGAACATCTGCAGCGCCTGGATCACCTGCGCTCGGTGGTGAACTTCCGCGGCTATGCCCAGCGCGACCCGCTGAACGAATACAAGACCGAGGCGTTCCAGCTGTTCGAGGGCCTGCTGGAATCGCTGCGCGAAGTGGTGACCCAGCAGCTGTCCCGCGTCCGCCCCGTCACGCGCGAAGAGCAAGAGGCGATGCTGCGCCAGATGATGGCCGCCCAGCAGCCCGCCGCCGTCCCGGAGCCCAAGGCCGAAGCCCCAGCCGAACAGCGCACCCCGGTCCTTGCAGGTTTCGACGAGGCCGACCCCTCCACCTGGGGCAACCCCGGTCGGAACGACCCCTGCCCCTGCGGCTCGGGCGAGAAGTTCAAGCATTGCCACGGGCGGATCGTCTGACCGATCCGTGGCAATCGTGTCGAAATTTTGCGGATGATGGGAAACATTCCGCAGAATTGCCACCGACTCGCCAGTTTTGGTGACTAATCCCGATACGTTGGATTCGGTTGAGGGGTTTTTTCCGTGGCGTTTCGTTGGTCCTTGCTGCGTGCGTCGGCGGCGCTTGTGGTGGCGCTGGCTGCGGGTCATCTGGCCCAGGCCGTGCGTCCGGCGGGCCAGGCGCATCTTATGCAGACGGCCGGCCTTGAACCGATCGCCCCCGCCGCCCCCGCCGTCTCGGTCCCGAAATCCGCATCGCTTGGCGGTGGCTTGATCGACGCGACGCCCGACCTGAGCCGCATCACCTCTGTCTCGGCCGAGTTTCCGTCAGCCGCCGATTGCTCGGCCACCCTGGGCCTCACCGCCCAGCCTGGCGCGATGATCGGCCTGTCGCTGAACGCCCCCTGCAACCGGGCCGAACGGGTGGTCATCCGCCACGCTGGCCTGTCCTTCACCGCCCGCACTGGCGCCCAAGGCACTTTGCACGTCCAGTTCCCCGCCCTGCAGACCCAGGCGCTGGTCGCCGTCTATCTGGAAGGCTCGGCCATCGTTCTTGGCGAAATCGCCGTCCCCGACCTGGGCGACCTGACCCGATTTGTCTTCCAGTGGGACAGCCCCGCCCGCTTTGACCTCCGCGTGGCCGAGGGCGACCAGCTTTTCGTCGGAACCGCTGGCCAGCCCACCGATCCACTGCGCCAGAAAGTCATCTCGCTGGGCACCCCCACCGTCACCGACCCCCTGCTGGCCGAGGTCTATACCTTCCCCGCCACCGCGACCAAGATCGACCTCACCGTCGAACTGCGGATCGGGCCGGAAACCTGCGGCCGCACCCTCGATGCCCAGGTCCTCACCTTGACCCAGGGTCGGATCGACCTGCGCGACTATCCGGTCGCTGTGCCACTTTGCGGCACCTCGGGCGACATTCTGGTGTTGAAGAATCTTTCGCCGGACCTGAAACTCGCGGCTCCGAGTTAAGGGGCCGGACAGGCATTTCATGGGTATCGCAGCGCGGGTTGCGGCGGTTCTGGTCGCGTGCATCACGTCCGGTCCGGCGCTGGCACAAGACGTCACGCTGATCGCGCGTGAGGGCGGGATCGTCCTTACGGGGGCGCTGCAGGGCTATGACGGCGAATTCTACCGGATCCAGACCTCGTACGGTCTGCTTACCGTCGACGGCCAGGGCGTGATCTGCGAAGGTCCCGCCTGCCCCGATCTCGTCGCCCCCCGCGCCGTGATCCGCATCACCGGGGCCGGGGATGTGGGCGCCGACCTCCTGTCGCCGTTGTTCCGCAGCTTCGCCGACAAGCGCGGGCTCATCTACCAGGACCGTTCTGACGGCGGGTACGCCGCTGCCCTCCTCGACCCCGAGACGCAGCAAGAGCTGGCCGACATCAGCTTCCAACCCCTCGCCCCCGACAGTGCAAGCGCGGCTCTCAAGGCCGGGGCGGCCGACCTGAAACTTTCGTACCTGCCCGAAGACGACCTCGTCAGTCACGCCCTCGCGCTGGACGCCCTTGCCGCCATCGTCGCGCCGGACAATCCGACGCCCGAGATCTCGACCAGCAGCCTGGCCAAGGTCCTGGCGGGAGAGGTCACGAACTGGGCGCAGATCGGCGGGCCGGACATGCCAATCGTCCTGCACGCGCTGGAGCCGGACACCGACATGCAGCGCGCCCTGACCGCCCGCGTCAGCGCGCTGATCGCCGCTGCGACATTGCACCCCAACCAGCAAGCCCTGGCCGAGGCCGTCGCCCGGGACCCCTGGGCGCTGGCGATCATCGGTCGTGCCAACATCGGCCCCGCCCGCCGCATCCCGCTGACCGACAGCTGCGGCTTCCCGCTCCTGCCCACCCCCCTTGCTGTCAAGGCCGAGGACTA